>JAFLCB010000001.1:312930-625861 GCA_017302795.1 Deltaproteobacteria bacterium
AATATCTATCTTTGCTTGGCAGCATTGTTGATGGCGGGAATTGATGGAGTCATGAATAAAACAAACCCAGGCGATCCGCTTGATAAAGACATTTATGGCCTTAGCCCGCAAGAGTTAGCCAATGTTCCTTCTGTTCCTGCGACTCTCGATAAAGCTCTCGAGAATCTCAAAGAAGGCAGCGGCTTCCTTCGCAAGGGCGACGTGTTTTCGGAAGATTTCCTAGATACTTGGATCGATTACAAGTACTCGAAAGAAGTGATCCCAATGCAACAGCGTCCTTCGCCTTACGAGTTTATGCTGTACTTCGACACATAGTCTGTGCCGAAGACATTCATGACAGATATGAACCCGCCAAAGCTTTTGGCGGGTTTTTTATGCACTGTGATTGACCGGGACGGCAAAGCCAGCTTAGCTGATGGGCTATGAAAGACGATTTTATTCCATTTCTGGCATACGAGTGGCTTCAAGTTGAAGATGGTTCCGTTACAATCGGAATTAGCGAAGAAGGCCTCGAAGAGCTCACTGAAGTTTCAGCCATCAATCTGCCCGCAGAAGGCGAAGAAGTTGGTGCTGACGAAGTTTGTGGAGAAGTGGAAACCGAATCCGGTCCATTGAATCTGTATAGTCCGGTAGAGGGCAAAGTCGTTGAAATCAACGCGGCCGTCGTCGAGAATCCGCAATTACTTTTTGAGGATCCATACGGGGACGGTTGGCTGTTTCGTGTCGAAGCAACTAACCAAGAAGATCTCGACGAACTCACATCTGCTGACTCAGGCGACGATGAATAGAAGCCTAGCTTACTTGCTGGGCCTCTTTCTTCCCCTTTGTGCTGCGGCCTGTGCGCATACGGTCGGAAACTTTTCACGTGATCAAAGAACTGTAGAAACAGAATTTGTATGCCCCGTTAAACCTAGTTGCTGGCGACATGTTTCTGTTTCATTAGGTCACCCTAAATATCTCAACATTCAGAAACCTGACCCAGATTACCTGAAGTCAGGCACGAAAAATCTTTGGCTTTCGTGTGATAAATCGGAAGCCTTTGAGCTGCCCGAAGCTGCGGAAGTTTGTACGCCAAGCACTGATCCCGAAACGGCACCCTGTGGAAAAATCGTCTGTCGACGAAAATAAAAAACCCCGGCAAATGTGCCAGGGCTTTTTTTGATCGACGATCGAACAGCTCTTTAAGCAGTTTTGCGATCGGCTGGCAATTGGCCAGGAGTCGTTGGAACCGAGTGGCTGCTTGGTGAAACGCGCTCGTTCACATCAGTTTCTTGCCATGCAAGGGCCAAAGAGTCCGACATACGAGTGACCGCTGTGTAGTATGTCGTTTCAACCGACAAGAGTGTGTTCAAAACACCCATGATGGCGGAAAGACCGATACCCACGATCGACTTGATCATCGCAGCAGAGATATGGACAAGGAAACCATCCATAACTTTTTTCGTGTTCTCGATGTTGCTAAGATCCATGTTTCCAAGTTCTGGAAGGCCGGCAGCGATCCCCATGAAGGTACCGAAGATACCAAGGACAAGGAACAGTCCGGGCAACGTCGCCAAAAGCTCGTTCATTGTCGAAATCGGAAGGATCCCGAAAACTCGCGAAAAATATGGATTCGTGTCAAAAGATGAGCGAACGATATCTTGAAAATCATTGCGGCCTGAACGCTCGACACTCTTTTTCAAGTAACCGACATGAACCACAAGTTCTTCAACAAATCGCTGAAGAGCTGCGTGAAGCATGAACAAGCGATCGGCTAGCGATTCGACCTTATCCAGGCTGCGAAGCTTGTAGCGATCGTTGATCTCGAAACATTCGAGATAGGTCTTTTCAAGTAGGGCGCGGATCAAGCGTGAGAATGAACCCACTCTTGGCGCTTCGCCTTGCGCTACTGCGCGAAGGTAAAAGTGCAGCCGCACGGCGAACTCGCGTGCGAAACGCAGCTTTGCACGAATGACCCAGAACAACGACACCCGCATTAACACCGCGATCACAAACATCACCAGCATAACCGGCACGATGTTGTTCGACGCTTGGTTAAACAAGTTCGTCATTAACGCTTCACTAACATTATCATGCATCTCCATGACGACCTATTCCTTCAATGTAAATCGTATGACAACGATTTGATGTTTCTTACAATTATACTTTGCACAGTAATCTCCATCGGCTCCGGCCGCATTTGATGGCGCCCTGTCAGCCGACAAATAACTTCGTCCCGATACTTTGACCAGCGATAGAAGATCTTTCTGTTTGTCGAACGTGATCTTCTTGGGATCGAAAGAGAAATCGAAGATCGACTTCGCCCGACGGTAGCTGAGATCCATGTTGTAATTCACCGCTGCTCGGTCCCTAGAAGCCATCGACTGGGGATCAACCACACGTCCCTGGAAGGTTGGCGATGCAAACCCAACGATCTCTACAGACTCAAGCTTCCCAGCGATCTCTACGCTCTCGAATAGACTCCGCGCATAAACTGGCAGCGTCTTTCTAACAACCGAGATCATACCCGGCTTCAAAGTCGCCGAGCCCGTGTCGAAGTATTCGTCACCGAATGAAATCGTAACGTCGCCAGTTTTGGGATCAACCTCGGCATCAACACCCGCTGCACGGAGATTCGCCTTAATCTGTTGGGCCAGACGGCGCTGAGCATTCAGCTTGTTGACACTGGCATTCAAATCTCGTTGTAACGACTGATTTGTTTTCTGTAAGTTCTGAATCGAGTCCCCGTACTGCCGCTCAGCCGACGCAAGCTTTCGCTTCGCACCGTCGAGGTCTGTCGAGAGTCCTGCAACTTTTTCCTGCATTTCACGCTCTGCTTGCGCCAGGCGTTCTTTTAATGCGCGCTCGGCCGCTGCCTTTTCCGCAGCCGAACCTTTCGCTGCACGAAGTGCTGCTTCGTACTTGCCACGCTCGCGCGCAACAGCTGCGTCGTGCTCACCTTTTATGCCATCAAGTATGCGTTCGTACTCGCCGGTTTTTCGCTGCAAATCGCCGACAAGCTTTTCAGATTCGCGGGTTTTTGCTGCGAGATCTGCCTCAACTTGGCCAAGACGTTTAGATGTTTGCGCGCGCTCCCCTTCGAGGGCCGCAATCTTATCATTCATCTCACGTTCGGACTGCGCGAGCTTATCTTTTAACTCGCGAGCAGCTGCTGCTTTTTGCTGTGCTGTCATCTTTGCCGCGTTGATCTGCTGTTCATACTCAGTACGTTCACGCGCAACTGTTGCTTCATGATCAGCTTTTGCTTGGGCCATCGAATTCTCGAAGTCCTCTTTTGACTTTTTTAAGTCTGTCGAAAGGCGACTTGCGAGCCTCGTCTTGCGGTCCAATTCAACTTGTGTTTGTTGAAGCTGGGCTGTTGCTTCGCGATTTTGTCCGTCAAGGTCGGCAATCTTTTGATTGGCTTCTTCACGCTCTGCGCGAATTTTCGCTTCTGCTTCTTTGCGCTGCTTCACAGATAGATTTTTTAGGTTTTTCAACGACTGCTCGCGAGTTGCGAGATCGTCTTTGATTTTCGCGATTCTTCGCTTATTTGCTTCGATCGTCTTTTCTTGTTTCTTTGTCTCTTCATCAAGCTCGTCGATCTTGACGTCTTTTTCTTCAATGCGACCATCGCGATCGTCGAGCATTGTCAACTGACGCTTGGACTTAGCGGATGAAACCAAGTTTGCGTTGACGATGTTTTTGATTAGCGCCTGATAGCGGTTAAGTCCATTGAACTTTACCTTTGCTTCGCGCGCCCGCTCGGCGGCGTCTTGATACTCGGCTTGGGCCGATTCCTCAAGTAGCGCCAACTGCGACTCGAGATCTCGATACATCTCGACCTCATCGCGCGACGCGCCCTTTTCAATGTAATCATCTTTCAATACTTCATAAGCTCGAACTTGTTTTTCAAGTTCGCTCATTCTCAAACTTGAAACTCGAAGCTGCTCTTGCGCCACCACCGCCGCCGCACCACCGCGAAGATTCGCAACTGTGTAGAGAAGGAGGAAGGTGACAGAGAGAACGAGGAACAAGTCCGAGTACGAAGTCCATTGATGACCTGTACCGTGCTCTACTTTGTGTTTGATGCGGTCAAAATCGAGTCCCATGGGCAATCTATCGGACCGGCTATTAAGAGAATTAAGTCTGGGAGTGGTCTGATTTCATTTACTCGACTTTTGGGCCTAGACCTTGGGCAAGGCTAGTCCGGGTTTTTGCTATTTTGCTCAACCACTCGCTCGCATTGACCGAAATGAGTACAGAGCTGAAAAGCACGACGCAATTAAGCGAGGATCTGACGTGACAGGAAATTCAGGATCAGACTTCAGAATAAAACTGCTAGTGGTTCATCCCGATGGCAGACGACAGAAGTTTCTAGTCACTTTTCCAGAGCGACGAACTCTGAAAATTGACCAACGGTACATTGGTTTGCCGCTCACACTGAGAGTGGACTTCGTACCGGGTTCTATCGTTTGTCGACCAGGCACTGGACACACTCTTACGATCGCTGGGAAACCAGTGAAAGAACATTCTTTGAATGTGAACGATGTCGTTGGCCTTGATCAATATTCTATTGAATTTCTAGAGCTGCCAGAGCCCCTTCCGATGGAAGAGGCAACTCGATTTGTATCAATCAATGAAATGATCGAAGCAACAGTTGTTGTTTCCTCACCGCCGAAAGACGACAGTGAGTTTACTCCACTACCGCAAGTTCCCAGTGCGCAGCTCCCATATGCTCCGCAGGCGCCGGCCGTTCGCACGAAAACGCCAACTCCTGCTCCACGTATTCCCGATGCTCCAATTGCATCACCACAAGCTGTTCAACAGCAGCCCGCTCCGCAACAAGCAGCATACAGTGAAGAACCGCGCCGTCCAGATCCTGAAGATTCAACGGCGATCATACGTCGACTTCAGGTTCCGGGAACGATGCCCGCAAGTCAGAATTCGTATTCAAACTACTCGACCCTCGAGCCTGCCAATCGAAGCGATGCAACGTCGACTGGCACTTTCTCGCGCAACACACATACCGGGTTAAATACGGAAGCTGGAATGGAAAACCCGGATGGAGCACCTCCTACCGGAATTACATTCAACAAAAAACATTTGATGATGGCCGGCGCTGCACTCGCAGTATTGGCAGGCTACCTTTTCATTAATCCCGCCAATTTCAAAGGATCAGGAACAAATCCGACTGAACTCTCCTCTGAGGCAGGCCCGGACTCGGCGAGTGCTCCAGCAGACCCTGCTGGTGAAATGAAGCCGATGGACATCCCTGATACTCAGGCGGCTTCTGCGCCTAAGACCGATAGCCCAGTGTCAGTTGACTCGGATCCAGCTGTCGTTCCAAATCAGGCTCTAATTCCTGCGCCAGTGCCAATGGCCACTGGTGGATCAAGTCCAATGGAGAGTCCGTTCGACGACAAGTCTGGATTCGATCCAATTGCTGTCGACCAGTTCTTTGATGCCGTTGATGCGGGTGACGAATCCAGAATTAAAGAACTCGTCGAAAAGCGAGTCGTCGACATCAACCTTTCTCGTCGAAGAGGCTATGCTGCACTTCATCTTGCCTCTGCCAGAGGTGATTTGGCGACTGTGAAATACTTGATTCGAATGAAAGCCGATACGAATGTTCTCGATGGATCAGGCGCGACGCCACTGATGTGGGCCGTGTTCCGTCGCCACGAGACTGTGGTGAAGTTCTTAGCGCCAAAGACGGATCTCAAGATCGCAAGGCAGGGTGGCGAAACAGCACATGATCTGGCTAAGCGAATGAAAATGACCCGCTTGCTAAAAACACTCGATCCAGAACCGAAAAAGACAGCCAAAAAGCGAGACACGAAAAAACGTGTCCCCACTGCCCTTCCAAACAAGAAAAAGTAAATTAAGCTTCCCCTGAAGAAGCATCAGTTTTGGCATTCGCGTCGCCAATGGCGATTTCTTGTATTTCTGCACCATCGTGCCGATACAATTTCGTCTGTTCATCCTGCACAGTCGCAATACAAACTGGACGCCCCCAGATTGATTGCAGATTCTTAAGAGTTTCACGCATGTAATCTGGTTGCATTTCGATGCCTTCAAACATGTGGGTCAATAGCAGTTCACCGCGATTTTCAAAGTTAGCATTTTCAACTTGAATAATCGGCTGACCGAAGTTTGTTAACTGAAACAACAGCTGCCGCTTAATCAATGGGAAGTCACGCGTATCGACTTCATATTGCCCTGTGCGTTTATTAAATTTATAGACAAACATTTTGTTTTCGACGCAGAAATCTTCCGTCAAGAATTCATCGATGAAGGTCACGTCATTATAGTTTCGACGAATTTCAAAAATCTTTTCGCGGCCGATTCCAAGTTTTTTGTCCCAGTTAAGCTTTAGACGAATGTCGTCGCACTCGTTCCATTCTTTGCCAAACTGCCCTTTGTTCCATCGATCTTCGATATTGCGGAAAAGCTCGATCCCGATTTTATAAGGATTAAAGCCGTTCGGCGACATCGCCATTGTACCCGAGTGCGCGTCGGCGAAATCAATAATTTCCGAATCGCTTAAGATGTCTTGAGTCATCATTTTCGAGTGCCAGTACGAAGCCCAGCCCTCATTCATAATCTTAGTCATTCCCTGGGGAGCGAAGTAATAAGCCTCATCGCGGATAATTGAAATGATGTCCTGCTGCCAGTTCTTGAGCGGCGCATGATGCATCAGAAAGGCCAAAATATCACGCTGTGGCTCGCGGGGAAACTTCTCCATTCGAGTAGTTTCCGCCGCGGCCTTTTGCTTTTGATGTTCAACGAACTCGCGGGGATTGATGTATTCATCCATGTAATCGCGATTGGCCATTTTCAAAAGTGAAACGTCCGCAGTCTTTGGGTCGTCCGTCTTAGCCTGCTGCTGCGGCGTGCGCCGCTGCATATACGGCGAATGGCGATCGATCAGGTTTTCTAATGAAAGTACTTTATCAATAAAGTCTTCAACCGTATTGATTCCATAGCGATCGATATAGCGCCGAATTCTTGTGGCGTGGTTTGCCACCTGGTCCATCATTTTTCTATTCGTGGGCGCAAACCACTGATTGTTTTTAAAGAAATCACAGTGACCATAGACGTGGGCCATGACGAGCTTCTGGTCCACCATGCGGTTGCCTTCCATAAGATAGGCATAGCAAGGGTCCGTGTTGACCACCATTTCATAGATCTTGGAAAGGCCGTACTCGTAACTCTTAGAAAGCTGCTCGTACTCCATACCAAAGCGCCAGTGTGGATAACGCACGGGAAAACCCCCGTAAGCCGCAAACTGGTTAATTTGATCGTACGTGATAATTTCGAAAATGGTCTCGAACATGTCGAGGCCATAGCCTTCTGCAACTTTCAAAATCTTGACGCGCCATTTTTCAAGTTCGGGCGTTAGGTTTGCCATCTACCGGCCCTTTCCCAGAAAGTCTTTGATCGAGCCAAGAATTTTGTCACGATTTTCGATTTTGGAAATCACAAGGCGCTCATCATCGGGAAACTCTCGTTCGAGATCTTTCGCAAATTGCCCGCTGCCGTATTTGGATTCAACTTGGCCATACCCAAACTGGTTCACATTCGGCAGAAAAAATTCCTGTAAAAGCCGCATGCAAAGCCGCGTGTCTTCGCCCGACCAATTATCACCATCTGAAAAATGAAACGGATAAATGTTCCATTGATTGGGCGGATAGTCGGCCTCAATGATATCTTTAGCTAGTTTGAAAGCAGAACTAATCAGCGTGCCACCGGATTCACTCGTCGAAAAGAACGTTTTTTCGTCGACTTCTTTAGCCGTTGCATCGTGAATGATAAATCGTGTTTCAAGCCCTTTGTAATGGCGCTTTAACCAGGTATTAATCCAAAAACTTTCCAAGCGAACGATTTCTTTTTGCTCTTCACCCATAGAACCCGACACGTCCATCATGTAAATGACGACAGCGTTTGCTTGCGGCTGAACCACCGGTTTAAACGAGCGATAGCGAAAGTCGCCGCGAATGGGAATGATCACTGGATTTTCTGGTGTGTAAATACCACTTGAAATGTAACGCTTTAGCGCACGCTTATAGGAAGACTTAAAGTGCCGCAGGCCCTCGGGTCCAACGGGGGCTATTCCAGAATATTTGTTTTTGGTCGCATCCTGTCTTGGACGACCTTTCGGTTTGATGTCCGGCAGTTCGAGCTCTTCACCTAAAATCTGGGCGAGTTCGTCCATGGTGATGCCGACTTCAATCTGATGTTCGCCAGATTGATTTCCGGCTTCCCCGCTGCCATTTTGCGGATCCCCGTCCATCGAATCGCCTGGCTTACCTTGCCCCTGACCAACGCCGCCGCTCTGCTTGGGTCCGTACTTGAAACGAGGAATATCAATTGAAGGAACCGGAATCTTCACGAAATCGTTTTCACGCTTACCGATCATCTCGCCATGCGTGACGTACTTCTTGAAGTTCTCTTTGATCCGCCCTCGGACGATGTCACGAAAGCGGTTTTGGTCCTCACGAATCGACATAGCACCTACTGTTTCTTAACGTCTCCACGAGCGAAAATACTTGCGACGTACTGAAGCACATCCGTCGCAGAAATCTCGTCATACCCGTAATCTTTAATCAGTCGCGACTTCACGATGTCGATCTTTTCCTGCGTCTCTTTGTCGACAACCGACGAAACCAAAGAGGTTAGCTTGATCGAATCCTTTTGGTCTTCGAACAACTTAAGCTCCAGAGCCTTGTGTAGACGCTCGTTCGTCTTGTAATCGAACTTCTTTCCTTCGATCGAGAGTTTACCGATGTAGTTCATGATTTCGCTTCGGAAGTCCTGCTTGCGCGATTCAGGAATCTCGATTTTCTCTTCAACCGCGCGCATGAGACGCTCATCCGGCTCCTCATCGTGCCCCGTAAAGTGATTGCGAACACGTTCTTTGTGCGTGAACGCCTTCACGTGATCAATGTAATTCGCGCACAAGCGAGCCAGCGCCGAATCGTCGGCCGAAATCGCTCGTTGCACTTCGCCCTTGATAATCTCTTCGTATTCCTGCTTCACCACTCCAAGGAGTTCGCGGAATTCATTTCGAAGTTCTTCGTTCGATAAAAGTGCGTGGCTCTTAAGCCCCGATTCAAGCTCATTCAAAACCATGAACGGATTAACCGAACCGCGATTCGCTTGCTGGGCATTCACAAGTGCATTGGATAACTTGTCCTGAATATAACGCGGAGAAATTCCGTCCAAACCTTCGCGAGTCGCTTCTTTGCGAAGCTCCTTTACGTTGTCTTCCGTGTAGTTTGGCAGGGTTTTTCCGTCGTAAAGCTTCATCTTCTGCAGCCGAGTGAGATTTGCTTTCTTCGGTTTTTCTAAACGCGTGAGGACCGCCCACATCGCCGCCATTTCAACGGTATGCGGTGCAATCGACACACCTCGAAGTTTGCGCGAGTTGAAATCCTTTTTATAAATATTCACTTCATGGCGCCACTTTGTGATGTACGGAATATCAATTTTCACCGTTCGGTCACGAAGGGCTTCCATGAATTCGTTATCTTGCAGTCGGCGATACTCAGGTTCGTTCGTATGGCCAATGATCACTTCATCGATATGTGTTTGCGCAAACTTCTTCGGCTTCACTCGATGTTCTTGCGAGGCACCCAAAAGGTCGTACAAGAATGCGACGTCAAGCTTCAGAACTTCTACAAATTCAATCATCCCACGATTGGCAACGTTGAATTCCCCATCGAAGTTAAAGGCTCGCGGATCTGAATCTGAACCGTATTCGGCGATCTTGCGGTAATTGATATCGCCAGTCAGTTCGGTTGAGTCTTGGTTCTTTTCGTCTTTCGGCTGGAACGTGCCAATGCCGATTCGGTCAGCTTCGCTCAACACAAGACGTTTTACTCTAACGTGCGAGAGAACCTTAGTCACATCGCCAAGATACTTTTCCATCAACTGACGGAATATGTAGCGTGACGGCGGAGAAAGTTCGCCGTCGATGTTGATGCGGAACTCGGTTTTGTTGCCTCGATTCAGCTCTTCGATAACGCGCGGACGAAGATCGTCAGGAATCAAAAGAAGGGGCTCTTCGTGCATCGGCGACTGATACGACTTTACGTCTTTTCCAAGAAGCCCCTGAAGCTCGCCCTTTTCGTCCACCCATTCGAAAGTGTACATCGCACCGCTATCCGTTTTCGAATAGCGTTCGACACCTTTTTTCAGTGACCGGCAGATCGTCGACTTTGCAGACCCAACTGGGCCGTGAAGAAGAATGACCCGTTTCTCCGTGCCATAACCGAGAGCTGCCGATCTCAATACATTCACCAGCTTCATCAGCGGTACATCAAGACCGAACACAGCGTCTTTTCCATCGTTTTCCGCGTCGTCAAAGAACTTGTAGCGTACGACTTGCTTCTTGAAGTCGATGTATTCTTCCGAGCCCTTTTCAACGACCATGTCATACATCCGTTGAAACGCGTTTCGGGTAACCTTCGGATTTTCTTTTACGAGACTCAGGTAATCGTTGAAGGTTCCCGACCATGCGAGGTCGCGAAACTTCTGATTTCCATTCCAGTCTTTAATAAGACTCGCGAGGTCGAAAGATTGGTTTGAGTTTCCTGTCGACATCAGCTGATCCCTCCGCCATGTTTCGGCGCTGCTGTTTGCTAGTTGGTGATGTTCCGTCTCAAGCCGAGACTTTCCCCTATGAAAAGTCTGACAGACTAAAGCCAATGAACCAAATCAAAACGACTTATAATTGCATACGGCGGGCATCGACTTCGCGGTGGGCTCATTACTAGACGTCCAAACGCACCGAATCGACGGTCCAGTTGATGGCTACTATAAGGGAAACTGGCCTTATCGAATAATTTTGAAACCGCGCGGCGGCTCGAGCGACCAAAGTTCGGCACGCTCCTCGACTTTAGACCTGACCGGCTTGAGATTCATTTTTAGCCGGCTACCGTCGTTCGACTTGATTTCAAAACTGGTCACTTCGTAGCCTCTTGTGCGATCGATTGAAAAACCAGTTCCTGATGCACAGAATTCTTTGGCTGGTTTACCGCGCCCCTCCGCGGTAGAGGTAGTGCAACTAATTCCGCGACGCTTCAAATGTTCTCGATCAAAATCGCGATCGAACAAAATCGCTTCAATTTCGGCGGGCGAAACTTCCATTGGTAAAATCGACTGAAAGGCACGCGGAGAATTCGGTGCAATGACAAACTTCTTTTGGCTTGGTAGCAGTATCCGAGTTTCCGCTTCAGTCCAAGCAATGGTGCCGCCGTAAATGCCCATTGCTCCCGAGACTTCAATTCGACCAAATCCAGGTGTCCGCGATACAATCTCTAGGCCGATCGTCCAATTCTCGGTCTTTTTACCCGTATCCGAGTTTTTGATTTTTGTTGCGGTTCCCTGCCCTCGCCATTGGCCAAAATCCGAGACTTGGCCTGTTTTTTTAGGTTCATAAGTTTGCTCGACCGTCGACACACAGCCGAGAAGCGCAAAAAAAGAAAAGATAGAAAAGAAAACGGCCACCGCTTGGATGGCCGCCATATGCGCGACCAGACGCGCACACCTGTGCATGTTTGCCTGGGTCTTATTCTGCTGTTGGTGGCTTCGCTGAGGCGGGACGACGATCCGTTGGAGACATTTGATCTTTTTGGCGATCGATGATGACGATTTTAGCGCGAACTTTTTCAACTGATACTCCCGTTGCCTCGCCAGATCCACCGTCTTGAGCGCTTCGCTTTTTGTCTTCTTCTGCTAACGCCGCCGCTTTTTCGTAGAGTCGCTTAGCGCGTTCTGGCATTCGGAAATAATAGTAAGCGTCTCCAAGGTGATCGGCAATGATCGCTTCATCTGGTTGCAGACGGTGTGCGTCTTCCAGGACTTTTACTGAATCTTCAAACTGACCACGTTTGAACAAAACCCAGCCAAGCGTGTCCATTACGTACCCGTCTTCCGGCTTAAGTTCTAAAGCGCGACGCGCCATTTTTTCCGCGGAATCCAAATCGGAGCTGATTTCTGCATACGTGTAAGCAAGATAGTTCAAAGCTTGAACGTGATCCTCTTCAATCGCCAAAACGGCTTTCATAGTTTCGATTGTCGCTTTTCGATCGCCGGTGCGATCTTGCATGTTTCCTAAAAAATAATGGAGCTGAGCATTTTGAGGAAATCGCTTCACTGCGTCTTTCAGCATCCCCAAAGCTTTTTTGAACTCGCGACGATCGTCCAAATGCGACGCGTAGAGCGAATAAAACGGAGCGTGGTCTGGCATTTCAGCAATCGCCGCTTCGATAACTTCAACCGCTTTTTCGCTTTCACCCAAAACCTTATAAAGGTACGAAGCGTGGATCCGCGACTCAGCGAAGAAAGAACTTCCTGCCGGAATCTTCAAAAAGTGTGGTGCCGCAGATTTGTAATCTTTCACTTCTTCGTAAACTGCACCTAAATAGAAACGAACTTTGTCTGCCGACGGCATTTTGCCCAGCAGCTCTTCAAGTTTCACGATTGCTTCTTTGTAGCGCTTTTCTTGGATCAAAATGAAGGCAATCTTCATTCGCGCATTCAAGTCATCAGGGTCCGCCGCTTCCATTACAGAAAACTGCTCCAGCGCCTTATCGAACTGCTCTTTATCTATGTACATTTGTGCCAATGATTCGGCGACCACCGCATTGGGGCCATGCTTTTCCTGATAGCCAGCATAAAGTGCTAGCGCCTTATCTTTCCGTCCAGTCGCCTCGTAAAGCGCGCCCAAAGAAAGAAGTGGATCGACAAAGGATGGCTTCAACGACACGGCTTGCTGAAACGCGAATTCAGCTCGACCGCCAACGTCGTCTTTGTTGTCTTCTAATCGCACGCGTCCAAGATAATACCAGCCGATGTGCGCATTCGGATTATCCTGGTTCTTGGCCAATTTTTCGAAACGCACTGCCGCTTCCGAATACTTTTTTTGCTCGGCGAAGAGTGCGCCGACAAACATCGGCGCATCAAAATTCATAGGGTTCAACTTTTGAACCGCCTCATACTGCCTCATCGCTTCGTCGAACATTCTTAGAGACGAATACAAACCACCCAAAAGCATGCGCGCTTCGACACTTTTTTCGTTAATTTCGATCGCTGCTTTGGCTTGATTGACGGCCTCTGCAACCATCCCCTGTTTCACGTATTCACCGGCAAGACGCAAGCGTACTGCGACGGACTTTTGGTCGTAAACAAGGGTCAAACGATATTCTTCGATTGCCTTAGATGGATTACCTTCAAGCGCATACGTTTCCCCAAGCGTGAAGTGATAGTCGGCTTGTGCGCGCATCGAGTTGTTGTCCAAGGTTTCATCCACATTTTGCGGAATCGCCATCGAGGCCGGTGCGCGATCAACGACGTCAATCGCGCTTTCGGTGTAGGCGACCGGAGATGAATCTGAAGACCATGTTCCTGATCGCGTCGCACATCCTAACATCGAGGAGGCAGCGAGAACTGAAACTAACATCCAAGCTTTGGGCATAAAACCCTCCATCTCTTGGATCGGCCTATTTTGATGCGGTCTTGAAGGATTCCGGAGGTTCGAAAGCACTTCGTACAGAAATCCGGACTGGACCTCTTTAGATGAATCCTGATGGGTCCTACTGATATGAATTTGAGTTATGGCTGACTTGCACAAAACCGACATCGTCACCCATGAATCGGAACTCGTTCACTGGTTGTCCTGATTCGAGACGCTCAAGTGCTTTTTCGGAATCGGGCTCCTGATTTCGCCCAGCCGACCACACAATCACCGCCGAGTGCACAATCCGGTAGCTGTAAGGCTTTCCCCAAGGGTCACGGCCCAGTTTTCCTGATCTTAGCGCTAGATCTGCTGGAAGACTGGCTGCCACCGACGCAGGGCCGCGCACCGGGGACTCATCACTTTTCACTGATGAAGCTGAAGCCAACTGTTGCGCGTACGCTTCGCTTTGGGCCTTGGCCATTGGAGTTTCCGAGTCACTCGCGAGTTCTGACATCACGCCGCCAACCAAAACCGCCATGGCGCTCCAAAGAGCTAAAACAATCGCGAGATCCGTTGTTCCAAACCGGCGTGTCGACATTGCGTCGCTTCGATTGTTGTTCCGCACCTTGGCCTCGTTCTTCTTTGGTCGAGTTTGATGATTCCTGAAGAGTGATCGGCACCTAGGTCTGGAAACTTGAGGCGATTAACCAGGCACTAACCTTTCCCTCGTAGACGCGCGTCGTTGAATAAACGCCACTTTTTCGGGCCGAAGTTCGTCGCCAGAAGGCTTAAGACATGTCAAAAGTTTCAATAAATGCATGGAATTTCAATGATTTGTAGATGTCGAAAGATAGAGTTTGGCTCGCTTGACAAGCTGTGGCGGCCTGAATATGGTGCGCACGGATTCGGGGGAAGCTTTCTAAGACGTTGATTCTACGAAGTGAGTCGACTGATCGCGGTAAAAATCGCAGTTGGAAAGTGGAATGAACGGGACTTCGAAAACAGGGGGAGAGATCTCCAAATGGGAGGCACTTTGATCAACAGCAACGGACACGGACCAGGACATATGCCAGGACACGGAACTGTGAACGCTCAAGAGGCAGTCCTGATGAGCAGCGGTTTGAGCAGCGGCGGAATGGTCACGAATACCGTGAGCACTCGAGCAAATGCGAAAACTAAAATCATCAAGCGCTATCAGAACCGCAAGCTCTATGACACTCAGCAAAGCTGTTATGTCACTCTCGACGACATTGCGAAAATGATTCGCACAAACGAAGAAGTGATGGTCATCGACAACAAAACTAAAAATGACATCACCGCGGCAACTCTCACGCAGATCATTTTTGAAGCAGAGAAAAAAGCTTCGGCGTACGCTCCGCTTTTCACTCTGCGTGAAATCATCCAGAACGCGAACGGTTCGATCTCGAGCTACCTCGCGAAACTGGGTGCGATCCCGCAAGACTTCGCCCGCACTGAGGCTGTTGTTGCAGCTCCGGAGCGCACATCAAACGACGATCTCAAGCAAACCCTTGAGAACCGCGTAGCGAAAGCAGCGGCGGCCGACTCGACAGACTTCGCAAACAAGTTTGCAAGCGAAGAAACGCCAAGCCTTCCAAACTCAAACAAGTCTCTCGATAACTAAATTTATTTAGTTGAATGAGTCCGAAAAAGGGATGCGCCTAAAGGCTGTATCCCTTTTTTATTGCACTAAGTTAATCAGTCGCGGAATTCAAATCCAAAACGATCCGCTTGTTCGATCGGAAACGGCAAAACCGTTTGCAAATTGAAAAAGGCCCTTTCAAAAGGGCTATCAATCTTGGACGAGTCGAATTGGGCGGACGAAAAGTCACAAAGCTCGCAAAAGGAACCAACGAAATTCGTCCTCAGAAAGGTCGCCCCGCGAAAAGTCGTATCGAGTAAACGGGAATTTTTAAACTCGCAGTCAATGAACTTCGCGCCGTTAAAATTGACACCTCGAAAATCGACATTCTCAAATTTAACGCCTGAAAATTCGGCAAATAGGAGCTCCGAATCCCAAATTTTTCCACCTTGGAAACTGATTTTAAACCAACGCATCCCATGGGCAGTTACCCAATCAAAGACCACGCCGTTGAATTCCGAGTCCCTGATGGTCCCGGCGATCATATTGTGATTTTCGATTTTAGCTCGTTTCAACTTAAGGCCGTTCGCCACTCCACATGGGCCCAAATGATTTTCCGAGACCCCCTTAACACCGGTGGAATCGACACAAGCACCGCTGGCGAGATTAAATCGAAAGCCTTTGTCGCCCTGCCGCCTCTGTGCAGGCACTTCGTAGCTAAATCGGTAGCTCCAGTCGGCAATCCAAAGCCCGAAAATGACCAAGACGAAAGTCCAGGCTATGACTGCGACCACAAACGGGTTCAATTTTCGGCCTGACTTGGGTGGCATTGGAACAGGTTCGTACCAATTTGATTCATATGCAAACGGGTCTTAATTTCCGCCACAATATATTTGGCGCTTCCAAATGCTTTAACCTATTCTAATAATGTAGCAATCGCGGTGTTTCCTGCGGTTTGAGATTATCTACGCCGCCTAGGCGCGGCGCTTTATGAGGAGTTAACTATGTTTCGTTCAATTGGCGCGTGTGTAGCAGCGCTGGCGCTTATAGCGAGCGTCGGCAAAGTGGCCGCAAGCCCAGCAGATGCAAATCCCACAGGAGGTCAGACAAAGGCAAAAGCTGAATTCAAAGTTCGGTGGCTTTTAGCTCATGAACCGGTCCGGGTTTTTGAACGTGCTGCTAAGCAATTTAAGAACGAAGTAGAATCTGCGTCTCAAGGTAAAATCGAAGTCGAAGTTCTAACGGTTTCGGAATACAAAGCCAAATATGGCATTGAAAAGAAATTCGTTGCCGACAACATCATCAACGACGTCGCATTGCTGAAAGCTGGCGGCATCGAAATGACTCAGACCTACACAACAGAGCTTGGACATTTGAATCCAAAAATGTGGGTTCTTGATTTGCCGTTCTTGTTCCGAGATCATGCCCACGCAAAAAAAGTGATGGATGGAGAAATCGGTCAACGAATTATGGCGGGCCTTTTAGAAAGTGATGTTCGGGGACTCGCATTCACCTATTCCGGTGGCTACCGAATCATTTCCACTCGCGACAAGGCACTTACGAAAGTGGACGATTTCAAAAATCTGACGATTAGAACGGCGCGAAGTCCTGTAGCAAAAGCGGTGTTCACAAAACTTGGAGCCGAAGTTGTTCCGATGAATCACGACGCCGGTATACAGAACGTAAAACGCGGATCGTTGATGGCCACAGAAACAACCGTCGCGCGATTTGATGAGGCGCAAAGAGAGGCTACGCCGATCTTTAACGACACTCAGCACAGTCTCTTTTTGACCTCGATGGTGGTTAACGAAAAGTTTTTCGCGAAACTCCCAGCAGCACTTCAAGACGTCGTTCGCACGGCGGCAAAAAATGCGGCAGAACTTGAACGTCAGGATTCTTTGACGGATGAGGCAAACCTTCGCAAACAGTTCGCCAGTAGCGGAATGAAAATCGTCAGCATGGACAAAGCTGAGTTGAAAAAGATGAAGTCTTTGACGGCACCTTTGTACAACGACTTTAAGCCGATGTTCGGAGCTGATCTTATTCAGGCCATCGAGCAGACGAAGTAACCTAGCCGCGTACAAATTATCGCGAAAACATAAGCCCGATCTCTGTGAGATCGGGCTTTCCATTTGAACGCCGCGGAATTCGATCTTCAAAACGCCAATTGCTTGGAATTTTTGCCGCCGACAAGACCTCGCGCAGGTGTTTTTCCAAATTCTGAATCAGGACCGCCCGATCAGCTTTGGCCTCAACTACTATGACTGCCGCAACCGAACCCACTTCGCTATCACCGCGACGAGGTGCCTCTAACACGACGACTTCTTTTACCAGTCCCGTTTCTAAAATCGCGAGTTCAACCTCTTCTGGAGAAACTTTAAGCCCGCCGCGATTGATTTGTCTCTTCAGGCGCCCGGTTAAAACCAGCTGACCGTCGCTTCGAAGATAGCCGAGGTCGCCAGTGCTGTACCATTCTGATTGCGCTGCCTGCGGCAGCCACTCGCCCCAATAGCCGGCAAAAAGACTTTTAGTGGCGACGTAAATCTGTCCATCGGAATCTGTTCGGAACCTGGTTGACCACAATTCCCCATTGCCCACTGGAAACTCGTCGGCGCCGAGGGTGACCGGCGCATCCGAGACCCAGGAGGCCGTCTCAGTAAGACCATAGCAGTAAAAAACAGGAGCACCGGCCCATTGTGCAATTTCCGAAAAAAGCTTCTTGGTGGCGTGTGCAGAGGCCAACTGAACACGCTGCAGCGTTGAGCGCTTAGGAGGAGGACTAAAGCGAGCGATCAAACTCCAGGACGCCGGAGTGCCTGACACAAAGTCGACTTCATGCTGATCGATCCATTCCCCCACCCGTGACGCTTGTTGAAGATCTAACTTAGGTGCCAAAACAAGCGTGGTCCCATCTTGAATGGTCTGAAGGGCGACGCCAATAAGGCCGTGGCCAAAGTGAAGTGGCAAAGTACAAAGCGCCTTCTGCCTGCTGCCGATGGGAATCGCTTGGCGCGCGCTTGAAAGCCGCGCTAACAAATTTTCGTAACGGTGAATCACCGCTTTCGGAAGGGCCGAGGTGCCCGATGTGAAAAGAACCATCGCCGTATCAGTTGGAAGCGGTGGTCGGGCCCCGGCTAGTTGCCTATGCAGAGAAGAATCGACAATCCAATGCGGACTGATCGACGCGGCCAGGGCCTGGTGTTCGGAAGTCGTTTGAAATGCATCGATGATAAAGGGGAAAGCACCCAACTGTTGAAGGGCGAAAAGAGCGATAAAGAAATCTGCGCGCGGCCGAGCAACGAGAATGACCCTCTGCCCTTTAAGGACTCCCGCGCTTTGATACTCCAAGCGTCGAGCGGTAACTTGCTGCTGGAGCTCCAGTGCAGAAAAAGTCGAGCCTGTTTCCAGTTCGACGATTGCTGACTTTATTTGAAAAGCCGATGGGTCGATCATCTGCATAGCATCAAAGGCCTTTGTGAGATTGTCATCCCATTCTCGCGAGTTCTAATGTTATGACATGGGAAAATTTAAGTTTACCGTGGCTTCTCTTTTCGTTCTTGTCTCACTGTTCACCGGCGCCCCTTCCCTTGCGAGGAAAATCGACCCACCAGCGAAGGTGACCGTTGGAGTTTCGCCGGCCACCAGCACCGCGGGAATATTTTTTGCGCAAGAGATGGGATTCTTCAAAGACGAAAATCTTGATGTCGAACTGCAAGTGTTTCCGACCAGCACGGCCCCGATGATTCCCCTTCTT
The DNA here is from genome assembly GCA_017302795.1 of Deltaproteobacteria bacterium. GTDB lineage: Bacteria > Bdellovibrionota > Bdellovibrionia > Bdellovibrionales > JAMPXM01. Next base: position 331,729 of record JAFLCB010000001.1, read on the forward strand.
GCGAAGGGTGATCTGGATGTCGGAGGCGGTGTCATAGCCGCAGGTTTGTTTTCTACTTCTCCGGAGGTCCAAGCCGGAATTTTACTGGTCGCTGACAAAGGATCCGTCAGAAAAAATGCTGACTATTTAAAGTTAATGGTCCGGACAGATCTGGTGACCTCCGGAAGGTACAAAGAGCTGAAGGACCTGAAGGGCTTTCGCGTCGGATTAACAGCCCTCGGGGGCACTTCCCAGGAGGCGACATTTGCATTGTTTTTGAAGAAAGCGGGTCTAACACCCAAGGACGTAACCTTCGTTAAGGCCGGCTACGCAGACGCCAACAAGGCATTCGCCTCGAAAGCTCTCGATGCTTATATTCAGATTGAACCCTATCTGTCGGAAGCAGAAAAGTCAGGAGTTGCGAAAGTAGTCGCGGGAACTTACGAGATACATCCCGATCAACAATCCGCTGGTATTTTCTATTCTCCGCAGTTCGTGGCGAAACGCCGTGACATCGCAGTTCGATTTATGAGCGCTTATGTCCGCGGTTGCCGTGCGTATAACAAGGCGTTCCTTCCAGGGCGAATCGAAAAAGACTTCAACCGTGGAGTCGAGATTCTTACCAAATGGACAAGTGTAAAAGATCAGGCCATTTACAATACGATGATTCCGGCGGGACTTCATCCGGATGGAAAACTGAATCTGGATTCCATTCGATCAGATCTTCGATATTACTTCGAACAAAAATACTTAAAGTCAGAACCTGATCTTTCGAAGGTTGTCGACACAGGAATATTGGAAGAAGCGCTGCTGGCTGTAGATGGACCCAAGCCAGGTAACACACCAACGCGAAAAAAAGTAAAGTGAACGTCAGCAGGACGGCTCTTGAAATTCAAAACGTATCTTTAAGATATGAAGAGCGCTGGGTCTTAAAGGATTTATCGCTGTCAATTCAGGCTGGAGAGTTTATCTCGTTGCTTGGCGCAAGTGGCTCGGGGAAGTCTACGTTGCTTAAAGCGATTGTCGGTGAAATTCCACTAGCGAATGGCGAAATTTCCGGCCCCAAACGATATGCTTATGCTCCTCAGCGGGCCCCTCTGTTGCCCTGGTTGACTGTTCTTGAGAATTTGGAACTCGCTCGGTTGCCTTCGGAAGGTGTCGAAGAGTTTCGAAATCGAGCGAAATCTATGCTGAATCGGGCGGGTCTGCTAGAAGCTGAGAACGTGAAGGCCCACAAACTTTCTGGAGGAATGCGAGGGCGCGCAAGCGTCGCTCGGGCGTTTCTCATAATCGAGTCGCGGCCGGAAGTTCTTCTGATGGACGAGCCGTTTATCGGCCTCGATGTTGTGACCCGTGATCTTCTGCATGGATTGGTTCTGGAGCTATGGTCTTCAAAAAAACCAGCCTCGTTATTTGTCACGCACGACCTCGACGAAGCGATCAAACTTTCGAATCGGATTTTAGTGCTATCGAAAGACGGAACGAAATTCACCGTTGATCAGCCACTTACAGCCAGCACATCGGGCTCAGCCTTGCGGGCGCAGATTTATGAGGCGCTTCGATGAAATTAAAATCGTTTTACGGACTTATTGGACTCTTTTTCTTGCTCGCGTTGGCAGAAACACTCGGCCGCTTGGAACTTATCGACGCTCGCTATTTCCCTTACCCCAGTAGCGCGATTCGTCGGCTGGCACAGCTCATTGCGACCAATGAAGATTCGAGCTCGGGTTTATTCCGCGAACATCTTGCGGCTAGCGCCTGGCGTTTTTCAATTGGTGTCGTTCTTGCCGTTGCCATTAGCCTCGTTTTGACAATGGCCTCCGGCATAAGTGAAGTTTCAAAGAGACTTAGCTCGGCGGTCATCGGCTTTTTGTATCCGTTGCCGAAGTCCGCCGTGTTTCCGCTTTTACTTTTGGTGTTTGGTTTAAATGGCGGCGCTCACATTGCACTCATCACCATTGGCTCTGTTGCGATGATGCTCGCGACCACGCTGGCCGGGCTGCAAAGACTTGAGGCGGCAGGCTACATGGAGGTCGTGCGGATCCTGAAGCTTCGGCCCTGGATCACGGCAAAGAAAGTTCTGTTGCCAGGTCTACTTCCCGAGTTCATGCATGGAATCAAGCTTGGCGCGAGCTACGCACTTGTCCTACTTCTCGTAGGGGAAATGATCGTCACCCGGCAAGGTGTTGGGGTGTTTCTTTGGGCCGCATGGGATCAGTTTAATATCTTAGATCTTTACGCCATGTTTTACCTTGTTAGCGTTATCGGCTTTCTATTGTTCGGAGTGTTCGACTACTTGGGTGAACGCTTTTCCGATTCGCAGCGGGCGGTGTAGTTGGATTTTTTGTCATGGGGCACTTTTTTGGCGGCGATCGCAATTGGCGGCATGGCCGTTTCCATCCCGACCATCCACCGGCACAAACTGTTCTTCTTTATGAATCTGCTTATGGGATTCGCCTTCCTAGGGTACTCGTTTATCCCTTTGCTGTTCGTTGGCTTGCTTCTTTTTCCGTTTCTCAAACACCTACGAGGGCCGCACGGAAGTAAATTGGTTTATCCGCTATGCTTGCTCAGTATTGCGCCGCTGATCGCCTTAAGATCAGAAATCGATCTCAGCTGGCGAGGTGTTTGGCTGTCCGCCAGTCTCGCTTTTTTCTGCCTCCAAAACTGCGGAGCGGTTTTTGAAATATTTTGGGGAAAGGCCGACGCTCCCAAGTCGGTTCTTCATTGGATGAGCTTTTCGGCTTTTTTCCCGTCTCTTGTCGCTGGTCCTGTCGGTCGGTGGAGCGCACTGGGGCCTCAGCTGGAATCACCCAGAAGTTTTCATGCAGAAGACGGGCGCGAATATATTTTTCTTTTAGCCCAGGGAATTTTTAAAAAAATCGTGTTTGCAGCGCCATTGTACTTTGTTATCGACCGATTTTTTGCCGCACCGAAAGAGTTTGGCTTGATTGCCGCCTTGGTGGTCTCGTTTCTATTTAGATATGCAGTATGGGCCGATATCTCGGCCCATACTGACTGGGCGCAAGGGATCGCTCGAATACTTGGCATTCGTTTATGTTCTAATTTCGACAATCCCTTTCACACCGCGCGCCTTGCTGACTTCTGGCGCCGTTGGCATAGCAGCTTATCGCGATGGCTACAAGATTTCGTATTTATGCCGATTGCCTTTGGCCCGCTTCGAAGGTTGATACCCGCAAACATTGCAATGGTGGTTGCGCTTTTGATCGCTTTTATTTGCCTCGGCCTATGGCACGGACTTGCAGCTGGCTTCCTCGTTATGGGTCTGTACAAAGGGGTTGGGGTTTTGGTCGCCGAGTGGCTTTGGAAGTCCTTGGACAGAAAACATATTGCGTTTCAAATCATCAAAATCTTTTCTGGCGCTGCGATGATGGTCGTCTTCATGGTTTTTCCTACTCTGCTCATTCGTATGAGTCTCGATGATGCGATTCACATCTTCACGTCTTCAGATCTCTTTTGGCCAACGAGCTGGCTGAAGCTTACGGCCGCCTACGACGCCGAAGATCTTACACACAAAGTTCTTTGGCCAACCTTCGCAATTGCAGTCGCATTTGAATGTTTGCAACACGTATCTAAAATGAAGAAAAACCAAGGCATCGTTGAAACATCTGAGCCCTGCTCATTAGTTTCCCCGTTCAGCACATGGACGCAGGTTGCGATTATCAGTACTGCGATCGTAATATTCTTTGTGTTTGGATCATTTTCAACATGGTTAGGGTTCAGCTATGTTAACCACTGAGCAGAGAACCTATTTCAGATTTTCGGTTCACGTAGTGACGCTGATTTCATTAACGGTGGGTGCCGTCGCGATTTTCACTTATATCGTGTCCGATAGAATGCTTGGCTATCAACACCAAATGATTAAGTTCCACCGGGAGCTCATTAACGGGCAGTACGACCATTTGAAGGATCAGGATCTTTTGATCATCGGCGACTCGACAGCCGCTCAAAGTTTGATTCCTAGCGAATTTCGACGCGTGCGGGCTGTTTCGCTTGCCTCGTCGGCAGCTGGCGCCATCGAGTCCTACTACCTTTTGCGTGAATACCTCAAGAAAAACGGAAAACCGCGCTGTGTGCTTCTTCTGACTTCATACGGCGCCCGACAATTTCATATAAATACTGTTTTCTGGCCGTTCATTGTTGGGCACGGACTTTTGTCGTATGACCAGATTGTCGATTACTATGACATTTCAAAAAAATTGAACGAGTGGCCTGGCAACGCGATGTCGCCGATTTCAGCTCGAGCCCGGATCTTTTCAGAGCGATTTCAATATTTCGTCCAGTTTGGAATATTTAACCAAGCGGTTTTCCAGCCCAATCTCATGTTTAACCACCCTCAAAGATCGTACAGGATATTTCGGAGATCTTATGGCGGCGGCCCGCTCCTTCGGCGGCCAGAATGGCTAAATATCCCGTTTGATGGACCTAACCAAGAATATTTAAAGAGTGAGTTTCAGCCGAGTCCAGCGTTGGATCACTATATACAGAAGATTCTTCAACTCACCAAAGAGCGCGGGATCCGGTTTTATTCTGATTACGGCCCGGTTGCGGCCTCCATGAGAAACGAAACGTCCAGCAGCTGGCTTCGGAGCGCTATACAGCACATCGAGGGTTTGATAAAGCCATTTGACCACGCGAAAAGTCTTCTGGATTTAGAGTGGTATGTTGACACTTCTTTTTCCGACAGTACTCACTTAAACTGGAATGCCGCCCGTAAGTACTCCGCGAAAGTCGATGAGGAAGTAAGCGACTGTGCTGCATCATCTTCGCGGTAGCTGATTGAGAATTGCCAGAATCTCCTCGAAAGAGTTCGCCGAAGTCGCTTCTGCAAACGAGAACCGAACTCTGAACTCGGCTTCAATCGCATTAACAAGTTCGATATGCTTTAGGGAGTCCCAGGGAGCCGTTCCTCGCCTTAGCTGCAAAAGTCTCTCCTGCGAGGAGCCTTGAAATTGCTGTTCGAATACCTGAGCGAGACTTTTTTCTGATTTAGAATTCGAACTATTCATTCTCGTCGCCTTTAAATGGTAACACGTCGTAAAGATCCCGGTTCGACCAATCTAGAGACCAGTTTGTTGACCACGGTGAGCTGGGATCGCCGTCAACTCCGCCGATAGATGAGAACTTAACCTCTGGAGGGTCAGTCACTTTCGCGACCCATCGAAAAACAGTTCCGTGATCTCTTGCTTGAGAAAATAAACTGAAGCCATTTCCCGCGACCCGCAATTTATCCATTTCTGAAGGGATCTCGCCCGAGAGCGAGGTGAAAACCGGCCGGGAGGCCAATTGCCATTGATAGGCTTCGATTTTAGCTAAGTCATCGCCGAATTCACTTTTGCACATTTCAGACAAGACGGAGGAAACAAATTTTTTCCTGCCACCTACAGGCGCCCAGACTTTACTTTCTTCCGTCTCGGCTATTAGTTCGACGGTCCGCCATCGATCTGGCCATTCAAATGTTCTTTCGTCGCCTAGCCAGGATCTCCACAGTTTCCTGTGTATCACCGCCATCCATGTATTGAACAGCCGCGCACGATAAGAGTCCTTTTCGAAGCGTCCATCCCAAAGTCGAATTTCGTTTAAGATTCGGCCCTCACACTGGTTGGGACTGCTTTCAATTTGTTCGGTTAACCGCAGAAGCGGACCGCGAACCACTTCGGTCCTCGAGTCTTCGATGTCTGCCTGTCCATTCGCCACTTCGTCGAAGGTTACATTCTTCTTTTCAAAAAAAAGTTCGTTCATGCGCATGGCCCGCAGGGGCGGTGAAAAGTTCCATCCGAGATAGTAAGGTCCGCGATTGGACATGATTTTTTGATTCCCCAATGCATAGAATTCTTTTGCAGGAAAAACCGCCGGATTATTTTTCGCATCTAAAAACTCGTGCCAAACGTCTTTGTCGGAGGTTGCCTCGGTCAAAATTCGCGGGTCGCTAGTAAGGTTCCTTTTCGGAATATGGCCCGTTACCCATACTCCCTGTCGACCTTTTGAATCAACACAAGTAACCACGAACCAACCCAAAGTGCGTATGAAATTCTCGCCGCCACATTCTTCCGCGGTTTCCAGATTTGGCAGGCGTAGCGACGGAAAGATAAAATTTAGTTCAGTGCTACCAGCCCACCGGTAGGCCAGTTCTGTGACCACCCCTTTAGAGTTTCTAATCGCGGGAATCATGGGTCCCGCGGCCGAAATCCTTCTTTTTATTTCTACGTCGGCTCCTCCTCGCACTTTCAAAGTTTTTTTGAGGACGTCAAACTTGCGAAACGTTCCATTCCAAAGATATTCATTTGGATTTTCGGGATTTATTTTTAGCCGATACCAATCGGTGGTATCAACGAGGGCTGCAACAAAGCCGACACCCACTTTTCCATTTGTACCGGCCGAAACTCCAGGCTGCCCAGGTATTGTTGCGCCTAAAAACCGTTTTCCATCCAAATTTAAGACCATCGGCATATATAGACCGGGAAGATGATAGTGGATGTGAAAGTCATTGGCGATCATCGGCTTCCCGTCGGAGGAACGATCTGCACCTATGACCCACGCGTTGCTTCCAGAATCGGGCCGGCCGCGAACCCAACTCTTGTGCAAAGGATCGCTGGGAATCTCATCCAACGAAATGACAGATTTGGATTTCGGGCGCTTGGGCATGGCCGCTGTGGTCGGTCCAAAAAGCTGAGCTGGCTCGTCGTGTTGGGGAAGCCAAGGAAACAACCGGTCAAAAATTTCCGCCGGAAGTTTAGCATGGGTACGGGAGAGCCGCAGCTCAATGTACGGATCCGTTAAAACCATGTTTTTCGAGTAACTGATTCGGACAACATCCAACACAGAAAACTGCCGAGGCCGAACACCAAATTTTTTATATTCGAAAGGTAGCTGTCCGTCCTTCAGTTGGCCGACTCGGGCGTTGATGCCCGCCGCATAAGCCTCAATAATCGCTTTGAGGCGGCCGTCCGAAATGTGCTGTTGACTCACCTTTTGCGCGATCTCATCATACCCAACTAAATAGGCCGACCGATCAAAGATGAGGCCACGTTCGCCGATCATTTCCGCCATTGACCCCTCGACTAAACGAACAAATGTCTCCATCTGCCAAAGTCGAAAATAGGCGTGCGCGAAGCCTTGTGCAAAATAGAGATCCTCTTCTGTTTTTCCCGAAAGGTGCGGAACCGCATTTATATCAAGAGAAGCTTTTGACGTCCGACCATTTTCGGAAACAGCCCTCACAAGCGCATTTGAAAAATCATCGCTAAACGTGCGATGATCTGTCCTTGAAGCGCATGAAAGTTGCGCAAGGACCGACGAGAGGGCGATCAAAACAATTCCTACTCGAGCACTGCCGAACATTGTTCCATCATACACAGCTCTCTCATTGTGTACGACGCCAAATTACAAACGATTTGCTTTGCGGACGAACTTCAACATTTCGAATGCTGGCAGCAAGACTATTGCCCTCGCTTGGAGCAAATGCCCCTCCGCTTTGCAGCTGGATCCTGTAGCTTCCCGCTTTCAACGGAATCCGCGCCACTTGGAAGGCTGAGGGAAGCATCGACCACTGGCGAAGATCCGCGCGATCGGCCAAATTCATCGCAATCCATGCAAGCTGTCCTAAAACATTGTCCTTTTGTCGAAGCTGGTCAGCCAATACCGCTTTAGCCGCAACGCCAGCGATTCTTGATCCCACCAATCGCGCAAAATCCCCGTCGAGGGCCTTAATCGCTACCTCGTCGATCGAGTAGATTTCACTTCCGCTAGCATAGGCCTCGAGCTTTCCAGTATCGATGGCTTCACCGTTGATGGGTACATTTTCACCCGAGCGCTTGGCCGCCACAGAAACCCCAAGTATCGGATGATCGTAAGTAATCGAAACTAACTTCGGAAATCGGGGACTTTCGGGGCGCGGCTGTTTACGTGGCCCCCAGCCGTGAAGGTAAAGGACAACGATTTCGCCCATATTCCGATCGCGCCACTCTGGCCGAATGACAACTTCCGGAAATGCTTTCTTCCACTTTTCGACCTCCTCTGGCCTTTGAGCGCGAACTGCCGATCGAATCAGGTCTTCGCGGAGTGGCTTGTACAGAGGAGCGACATCGTAGGTATTTTTATAAGCAATGTAGGCGTCATCGAACTTTCGATCCGATTCCCAAATCATAGCACCCAAATAGAATGCCAACGGGCTTTGATTAAAATCTTTTTTGCCATCGATTCTCAATTTGGTCAGCTTCTCATTGACCCGTCGAACCTCAACAAGTGCCTCATCAAGCCGGCCCATTGCCAGAAAGTTGAGGGCGTTCATATTATTGATCAGAACCTTCTCGAAATCTTCCCCTTTGTACTGAACCATTTCTTCGCTGAGCGCCAACGAGCCCGCGACATTCGTAATGGAATGGTAGTCCTTTAGATCCGCAAGCATTTCGGCGCGCAAAAATGCCCTGACGCTATCTTCAAATCGTCCGGCAGTTTGAAGCGCGGTTGCATAGTCGAGAAGGTAAACAAGTTGATCGCGCCCCTCTTCGTCCGCGAGAGGCTTAAGTTTCTCTGCTGCTTGCTCGGGATCGGAAATCAAAAGTCGGCGCGCATCTTCGACCTTGGTTTGGTAGGTAGCGCAGCCGACCTGTAGAATGACAAACGTGATCGCTCCTACAATCGCACCAACATTCCTGATTGGAATTCGCCAGAACATCGGTGCGAGCATCATATTGATCCAGACGCCTTAGAGGCCTACCGACTGTTTGCGATATTTTTTGCGAATCTGTTTATAATCCGTCCAGACAATCAGGTTTTTCTTAAGATTGGTGAGATTCAAAGTAACTTTGTAATACACCGTCTTGTTTTTTCCTGCTTCTTGAACGATGGAATCTAAACGTCCGTTAATGATATAGTCGGCACCTATTTGACCGCCTTTGCCCTTCTTAGTTTCTTCCGACATCATACCCGAATCTTGGTACTCGTATTCCGCCGCAACGTCTTCTCGCGCTTCTTTATCGACAAATGCGACTCTTCCTCCTCGAGAAAGTTCGACTCGAACCATGTCCATGACCGACTGCGTATCGATGTGTTCGCTAGTTTTGTTCTGCAGTTTCGTCACCATGACGATTGGCGGACGATCTGCATTTGAAATTTCGCGGTGATTAACCATAGACGCAACAAGATCGGCGACGACTTTTTGCATGTCGGTTTCTGACCAGAGGTCATTGAGGTTATTTTCTTTCTCAACATCGTCGTAATCGCCCCGGACAAATGCTTTTTCGGCACAGCCAGCAGACATCAGGCTTGTTCCAATTGCAGCAACGAGCGTGGCTTTAGAAAGCGTACTTTTAATGACTGTCGAAATAGATGCAGGAGAAAACATGATGCCTCCGAAAGTAGATATAAAATCTGAGTCGAACAGCGACTCACTTATGGTCCTTCAAAATTGTAGATGTGCGGCTGGCAGGTCAGCAAACAGTAGCGCTGAATGCGACGCAGTTCGGCCTAATTACCGTTCCAATTCTGATCCACTTCCCATTTCCGAACCAGTAACAGCCGATGAACACAGGGAAAAACCTAAACTCGCGCGTCAAACCATACGTTCGTCCCGCTCAGCTGCACGACTTATCAGAAAGAACGTTTCTCGAGAACAAGAGGAGCTGTGGCTTCTGGCGCTTTGCCCGGCAAAGTCAGTTTTATCATGTAAATTGATGTTTCGCGGAACTGCCAATATCTGCGTGATTCATCCCCGAGACATCTTCCGAGAACTTTGCAGAGTTAACGCCGCTTGCTTCATCGTCGCACACAATCACCCAAGCCAAGATCCGAACCCATCTCCCGAAGACTGGGACGTGACTAAGCGGCTTTTAGCTTGTGCTGAAATGTTTCAAATTCCGATGATTGATCATCTGATAGTTACAGACCAAAATCACCGGTCAATGGCGTCTCTTCGGCCTCAGATATTCAGCGACCCGAACTGGGGGCAGAGCCAGGCACACGGGACTGGCCAGGCAGGACTTTTACGTCAATGACGTTGTACTCGCTATCGAGTTTTACATCGTATCCATTTGCTCGCGCGTTTGAAATGAACTCTTGAGTGAAAGCTTTGTCTGCCATTTGCTGAAACTGGTCGCGATGCTCTTCTTCCTGAAGCCCGTATTGAATTCTTGCATCAGGATGATCAGGATGCACTGGAGTAGATCGGTCTCGAGGCGAGGTTCTGTAATAGCCCTCCGGCATTAAAGGGGCGCCGTACATCATCGCCCGATCGGATTTAGGTACGTCCGAAATTCCAAGCGTTGGTGACCGAACCACATTTTCGACTTCAACATCGACACGTTGACGATTGAGCCGATGTCCAAGCTGTTGCCGATAAAAATCAACGCGCGAACGATCATCTGAATTCACTTGTCGCTTGGCGTCCGTGGCGGGAATCGACTTTGCGGCCCTCATTGCAGCGGATCTTTCGATATTCCAGTAGCCTACAAATCCCATGAAAAGGGCTGCGACCAAGAGCAACGGACCCAACCAACGGTTTGAATCGTCTTGCTCTTTTTCTTTCGCTTGCGGACGAACCGGAACGTCGATTCGACGGGCCGGACTGTAGGGCTGATTTGAAACTACTGTGCGTAAAGATGTTGCCTCTTGCGGTCGCTCATAAATGCGCAGCGCTGCTGGTGAACTGGTTGCTGTCCTGGTTTTCGTGAGATCGCCATCCGCCACTTTCGGACGTCTTGAAGCAGTTAACTCGGTCGGAGTCGGTGTCAGCGTTTTGTCGTCCGTGTATTCTACGCGGTCGGAAGATTCAAACAGCGCGCGTAAATCTTCGGCACGGCGAGCTTTCGTTCGTTTTCCGTCTGATCGCTGTTTTTCTTTCGCGTTTTTCTTCGCGCTCATGCCCGCTCTTCTTTTTCGTCTCAAAATGAGACAGAAAACATACACAATCGCCTTGTCGGAGACATGTCTCGTTATCGGGCGCTTGGATCCCGGACTTTAGGAAAAGAATTGAACTATTCTAAGTATTTACTGTGGACCATCGATGGGAATCTCGATGCTGAACTCAGCGCCACGTCCGGGCTCTGATTTGACGTAGATTTCGCCGCCGTGCTTTTTCACAATCTCGTAGGAAATACTCAGGCCCAGGCCAGTTCCCTGACCGACCGTTTTTGTGGTGAAGAATGGATCAAATATTCGCTCCAGTACTTCCTGTTTAATGCCTGGTCCAGAGTCTCGAATGACGACTCTTGCAACTTTTCCGTCGGCCATTAGGGAAATCCAAATATCTCCCTCATCACCGACGGCCTGCGACGCATTGGAAAGAATATTCATAAATACTTGATTGATTTGACTGGCGTAGCACAGAACTTCCGGTACTGCCGCAAAATCAGTATGAAGTCGAATGCGATTCTTCGTTTCACCCTGAAGAAGCGAAAGGGTAGTTTCGATTCCTTCTCGAAGATCAACCCGCTTGAGCTTGGCTTCATCCAGCCGCGAGAAGTTTCTTAGCTTAACAACAATGTCGCGCATTCGTCTTGCGCCCTCTTCACTTGAGGCAATCAGCTTCGGCAAGTCGGACGACAAAAACCCATAGTCGACTTTCTTCATCATTTTTTCTGCGGCAGCGGGACCTTCTGCTGCGGCCTCGATAACCAAGTGCAGTTTTTCGACATAATCGCGAAGAGTCGCCATGTTGGAATAGACGAAGCCGATGGGATTATTGAGTTCGTGCGCAACGCCTGCGACCAATTGTCCAAGGCTGGCCATTTTTGCCGTGTGAACTAGGCGCGCTTGAGTATCGCGGATCTCTCGGTTGGCAGACTCGAGTTCGGCGATTTTTGATTTTAAATCTTCACGGGCAGCGTGAATTCTTTGCGACATCTCGTTGAAGCTTTCGGTCAACACTCCGATTTCAGTTTCCGTGGTCACCGGCATGGCGATCGGGCCTTCACGGAGGTCCATAGTCTGCAGCGCCTCCACGAGATCGTTCAATGGTCTTAAAACAATTTTTGACGTTACAAATGCAGTCAAAATCAAAAGCAAGCCGACAGCGCCAATGACGGTGAAAAATGCGTAATTGATATTTCTTAAAACAGATTTCGACTTTTGCTTGGATGCCCCGATTCCTATGAAAAAATAGGAATCGCCCCATTTCACTTTAGAAACCATGAATCCAAAGGGTTCGTTCCGCAAAGTCAGATCGAAAACGACTTCGTCGCGCTCGAGCATCGATCGCGAAAACATGTCATTCGGATACAAAAGAATGTCGGGCTGGCTGGCGCCAACAATTAGTCCCCGCGCATCGAACAATACCACTTCAAGACCAAGCCGCTTCTTAAGATTTTCAAGAAACCCCGGTCCGAGATTAATTATTTCTTCTACGGCCCCCGCAAGGCGATTGGCCTTTGTTTCCAGTTTGATGAGCGAAATCAGATCCAGGCTGTTCCCGACGCCGACATCGGCGACGGCCACATGTCCTTGGCGCTCGAGAGCGGTTCGATAGGCGTCGCTTAGAAAAACAGGTGGCTCGGGAGTTCTCGCGCCTCGACTTTTCTGTACGTCGTCTTGCGATACGATCGCGATCTGCTGCGCTTCGCGGTCAAAAATGCTAAGAGCCGAGACTAGCGTGTTTGAAATCAGCGACGGAGCGATTTCGCGAACTTGTTGAATGTTCCCGGTCGACAGATGAAAAAGCAGCTGCGCGTCGTTGCGTAGTCGAGCACGCCGTCCCTCGAGATACCGCTCGTACTCTGCAATTGTGGCAGATACTTCTCTTGAATTAGCGCGTAAGCGCTGCACCAATTCGTTGTCGATCGCCTCTTCATACTTCACTAGCGAATAACCTGTAACAAACATCAGCGGTACAAGTGACAACAGTAAAAACCAAATCAAAAGAATCGTTCGCAACGATCTTTTGGGCCGCCGATGTCGAAATACTTGTTTGTCTTGCACCGCTTTACCCAGACTTAAAGGTTATAGCCGAAAACTAAATTCCGGATTCGACCCATAGGATAAAACGAACCTGCCCTTCGGGCATCACGCGAGGGTGAGGATCCTTAGAGATCCGGACTGGACCATAGCCGCGCAAGGTCTCTAGCAGGCGCTGTTCGTTATTTTCGGGCATACTGAAATGGTAATAGCGACCGGAACCTCGACGCCAACCAAGCTCCACTTCGCCAGCCTTTTCTGCGCCTAGCTCTTTCAGCTGCTGGGTGATCTTCGGCGCAACATTCTCGAGATCCGCAAGTGTCATAAACGCTCGATAGACATAGCCGCGTGAGGCTTTGGCGCTAGAGGCCACCGGAGGCAAAACTGCAACCGGGGGAGCGGCTGTGGGAGCAACCGGCTTGGGTGTTGGTGCAGATGTACTTACCGGCGCATTCGCTGTTGTTGAAATAACGGGGGTAGGAGTCGACAACTTCGGTGAAGGGATGACGGCGGATGGAACCGCCGCCGAAGTCGTTGGCACTCCGCCTGATGATTCTTCTGCAAATTCTTCGTCCCCGGAACCTTCCATTGGCCCGGTTTGTTGATCGTCGGTTTCGTCGTCGTTTGCAGCAATCGCCACTGTGCCATCCGGAAGCTTTCGGCCATCGACACGCGCAATTTCGACTGTCCCCGGCTCAAATTTCGGACCTGACCGAAGCATCGGGAGTAAATTCCAGGGTATCAACACGACGATTCCGGCAGTGCCGACAGAAATCATTAAGGCGATCAAAGACCACCTAAGTGAATCCGGCCACTGGGACCAGCGAGCCAATCGCCGCGAAAGCGTGATAAAACTTTCGGCTTGCTCAAACTCCTCATAACTGGCAGCTGACAGTTCGATCTTTTTTAAAGACTCCGAATACGAAATTCCGCGACGAATCGCTTCGAGCAAGTTTTGACTTTCGCGATCGTCCTTTATGAAGTCGTCGATCGCCTGCCTGCGCCCCGGATCAAGATGATCAGTCACATAATCGAACAACATTTCGTGGGCTAAAAAGGGCGTGAGCTTTCGTTTTTCACTCATGGCGTCGCACCCGTTCGCTGAGAGCGGACGACGAGACCTAGCTGCCGCACACCTTTCCCTAGGCGATAGCGGATCGTGCCTACCGATGTTTGAAATCCATCTGCCAAATCCAGGTCGGACACACCAAGCACCAAAGAAAACAACAGCGCCATGATGTCTTCATCCGCAGCGTCTTTTTGATAACGAGTCCAAATAGAGATGTCGAGATCCGGCGGCAAGATCCAGCTGTCGCTAGGTGTCGTAAGAGGCTGGTTGCGCGGAATTTGTTTTCGAAAAGCTTTCCACGCTTCTCGACAGACTTTGATCAGCTCGATTGTTTCAACCGGGGTCCCCGAGGATTCTTGAGCGACTTTCACTTTTGCCACGCAACGAGAAGCAGCCGCTAAGGCCACTCTCTCATCCATGAAACCCAGTAAGAAGAAAAGTCCGATTTCCCGGACCTGGTCTCGCTTCATAATCCCGACTTAGTCAGTGCAGACCTGCTTGTAGAGATCAAACTGATCCAGAGCTTTTCCTGAACCCAAAACAACACATGTCAGCGGTTCTTCTGCGATGGTAACTGGCAGTCCGGTGCGTTCACGAAGTAGAATGTCGAGATTCGCAAGCAGTGCACCGCCGCCGGTCAACACGATCCCGTTGTCGACAATATCTGCTGCAAGCTCCGGCGGCGTTTTCTCCAATGCCGTACGTACGGCGTCAACCACTTCGCTCAGCGGATCCATCAACGCATCGTTCACTTGTGAAGACGTTATTTCGATTGTCTTCGGTGCGCCCGCAACGAGATCGCGACCTTTGATTTCCATCACGCGCTCTTCGTCAAAAGGATATGCGTTTCCAATTTGAACTTTGATTTTTTCGGCCGACTGTTCGCCAATCAAAAGATTGAACTGACGACGAACGTAATTGACGATCGCTTCGTCAAATTTATCACCCGCTACCTTAATAGACTTACAGTAAACAATACCGTTCAAAGAAATAACCGCAACTCCCGTTGTGCCGCCACCGATATCCACAACCATGTTGCCAATCGGCTCGGTGATTGGAAGTCCGGCGCCGATCGCAGCTGCCATGGGCTCTTCGATCAAATAAACTTCGCGGGCGCCAGCCGAGAAAGCCGATTCTTTGACCGCTTTCTTTTCAACCTGCGTGATTCCGTAAGGAACGCAGATGATAATACGTGGCCGAATGAAAGATTTCTTCTGTCCTGTAGACTTCGAAATGAAATAGCGAAGCATCTGCTGAGTAACTTCGAAGTCAGCAATGACACCATCTTTGATTGGGCGAATCGCAACAATCGAACCAGGCGTTCGACCCAGCATCTCTTTTGCTTCTTTGCCTACAGCAAGCACTCGGTTCTGCATGCCGCGATAATTTTTTTGTACGGCAACGACCGACGGTTCATCGAGAATGATTCCATGACCTTTGGCATAAACGAGAGTGTTGGCCGTGCCGAGGTCGATGGCGAGATCGTGCGAAAAATAATCCGAAACTTTATCGAAAAAACTCATACACAAAAGTCTAGGACCGAGCGGAAAGAATGGTCAATTCCACAGCTTAGAACTTTCTAACGCGACAGGTCGCGGCAGATGACGAAATTGCACGCGTTCTGTTCAATCTCTGACTACCTTCAAAGCATGACCGTCGATAATTCCTTCGAAGTGCTTTGCCAGTTTTTTCGCGAGCGTCGCGCTCCAAAACGCGCATTGGCCGCCTTGCGTGAAGGCGTAGAAATTGGAATTCGGATCGGCGGGCAGCTTGAATGTGCTGTTTTTCGCCGAGAAGACGAAATTTTTGTGGAACGCCGCGAAGCCATTCATCCCGATTTCATTTTTTCGGTGAATCCAGAAACCGTGATCATCCTAGCCCAGCAAACCACCGACGACATCGGCAACATCGGCTTGGCGGTTTTCAAAGAGATGCTTGCGGGCAGCGTTCATGTAACGATGCCCGGCGGACTATTCTCAGTTCTTCGAAATGGCTATCTCGAAGTGGTCGCGACCGGAGGCCCCGCAGTCGCGGCTTATCTTGCGCAGGTCGGCTTAAATTCACCCACGCGTGTCATTCACTTTTTAAAGAATCTCGGCAAATAAGTCCGCAACAACGTAACTGTCGAGGTCTATCTTGCCGCGACTACCTTGGACAGATCGCAGCTTGCTCCTTGAGACTCAGTTTTAAACTAGGAATTGGATGGAAGTTTTCAATCCGCGAAAGTACTCGGCCATACTTCGGCAGGTTTCCTTTATCACCGATGTTAGTCTTCCAATACTCCGTCGCTTGCGCGTTCGAATAGTCGCAGAACTGCTTAAGTGCCATCGCTGCAATTTCTCCACTTGCATGCCAGCCGTTCCAGCAATGTACGAATGTCGATCCCACAGCGGGATTGACGATCGAATTGTGAATCGCTCTCATCGAATCTTCGATTCCTTTTTTGTCGAGAAATCGGAAATAGGAATATTCGATTTTACCTGGACGACCATCTTTCATCGTGCACGTGCGCGCAGGCGCTTTCTTGAAACCCGTGTCGTACGTATAAATAGCGTGTCCAACACCCTCTTCACATAGATACTTAAGCTGGGTCTCTGAAAGCGGGTTCTGGCCGCGAGATCCGCCCCGATAAAGAATACCGCTGATCGTCGTCTGAAAGTCCTTGATAATCGGCTTCTTACCGGAGGGTTGGGCTTCAGAGTTTTGCGCAAACGCCACAACGAAGAGTGCCAGAACTGTTGCCAATAATACAGCTTTGCGAATTCCCGCGTTACGGGCTGCGTTTTTGGTCAGCTTTGACCGAGGCTTAGCCGGTCCTTTGTTTTTCGCTCTCGTGGTAGTTTTCGCAGGTTGCGACTTTTTCTTAGCGGCCATTGCTCATCTCCTTAACAAAATTTATTAACGGTAAAAAATATTCAGCCATCGCGCCGCAAGACGGCACTTCCGAAATGCGCAGCCTCGCGTTTAATCGAGATTGCGGGCATACGGACGTGCCTTTTGGCGGGCGAGCTGTTTATCAGCAGCTACGTCATAAGGGGTTGCAATGCGTGCGCCGTTTAGACGGAATCGCGCCAGGAAAGTTCTTTGCGAATATATTCTTGAAGAGCCTGGCAGGCATTTACACGTTCTGACTCAGTCCATCCGAGCTCTTCTTGGAACGCTCTTGAAATTCGATTTAAATATCCGAGGCCGTGATCGCGCTGAGACAAAAAGAGCGGCACACGTCGAGAATAAAAATCGACCAGCGAATCGCACATCGTTTCTCTTATGGCGTGCTTCGCTTCCATTATCCACATACGTTCTTTCGAGCTTAAAGGTGGACCCGGATCATGCTTGAGGAGAGCTTCAATTTCCATCGCATGTCTTTCGACCAAAAGAGTGACCTCTTCTAGGTCGAGTCCGGATCCGTTCATATAGCGCTCAATCGATTGTCTCGCTGACGTCAATGCCTCAACAGAGGCAAGGCGATTGAGTGGCGCTTCAGTTCCTGACCGTCCAAAGCGTACACGCTCTTCGAGATTAAAAAAATCGAGTGTGCTTTCGACGGTGTCCAAGGCCATGCGACGGTAGGTGGTGTACTTTCCGCCCGCAACGAACGTGATGTTTCGTGGATCATTTAAAACCACATGTTCGCGGGATGTTTTAGATTCGGTCACCGAACCGTCGTCGACCAAGGGCCGCACGCCCGCGTAGCTAGAGATAATGTCATCCTTCGTGAGCTTTGCGCCTGGGAAATAGTGGCTTGCAACTTCTAAAAGATATTTCACGTCTTCTGGGGTTACTGAGACATCCTTGGGATCGCCCGAAAAATCTGTATCTGTGGTTCCGATGATGTACATTTCATGCCGCGGAATTCCGAAGACGATTCGCTTCTCGTCATCTGCCGCCATAACAATGGCGTCTTTAACGTCGAAGCGCGACCGCTTAAAAGTTAAGTGAACGCCCTTTGAGGGCCGCAATATTTTCTTCCAGTCCTTTAAAAGGTCCGTGGCCACGCGATCTGTCCACGGGCCGACAGTACTGACGAAGTGCTTGCCACGAATCTCAAAATCTTTTCCTGACTTTGAGTCGTGCGCGATGACCGCGGTGATTTTTCCGTCCTTCATGACTACGTCTTTAGCCCGAGCACGATTGACCACTCGGGCGCCAAGAGCCACGGCCGAGCGAAGCGTTTCGTGCACGAGCCGATCGTCGTCCATGTACGCATCGCTGTAAACATAACTTCCTTGGAGGCCTTTGGGCTGAAGCAAAGGAAGACGACGGCAAGATTCCTCTGCACTTAAGCGCTCATGCGGTTCTGGTGCTTCAAAAAGCGATAGCGCATCGTAGGCCCACATTCCTAGGCCCATTAGAAACATGCCGACTCGGTTTCCTTTATAAAGCGGCAGAACAAAGCGCAGGGGGTGGACCAAGTTCGGTGCTATATCAAAAAGCAGTGCTCGCTCACTAAGCGCTTCGAAGACTAAATGGAATTCATAGTTTTCGAGGTAGCGGATTCCACCATGAATCAGTTTCGAAGACCGCGAGCTCGTGCCGACCGCGAAATCTTCCGCCTCGATGACGGCAACTTTCATTCCGCGGGAGGCGGCATCACGGGCAACGCCTGCGCCATTAATTCCCCCGCCAATAATCACGAGGTCATACTCTTCGCGCTTCATCAGATTAAGCATCACCGGGCGATCGTGAACAGAAAGACGCAGTTCATTTGGCGGCATAGTCCTCAACTCTTTGTTGTAGGAAATTCTAAGATGTCATCTTCAATCATCCTACCGTTTCTTGCACGAACCACGTCACCCAGCCCTAAGTCCAAGCGAGTCGGGCTGTAGTCCATAAGAACCCGCTGCATGTGTTTTTCGCGCCCAATGCGAACAAGGGTATCGATGAGATCCGCGGCGATGGCCGGAGTTTCTGCTTCTACGTGCTCTATCCATACTGTCTGCGTTTGGCGGCGAAAGAACAAAAATGGTTGGGCCAATGCGTAACCAATAAGTTTACCCGTATGCGGATCGCGACGGGCCATCGACCAACCGAGCCTGAGGTAATGTTCAAGCGATTCTTTCCGCCACGGCGCGGACCACTCGAGAAATGGGTCCGCTGCCGGAGCTCGAGACCTGGAAAAAAGATAAACTTCTTCCGCCTCATTCGCCGAAAGGATACGAAATTCGGGAAACTGTGGCGCTTGCGATTCAGTCATGTTTCAATCTTCCTCATGTTCAATGAATTCAGCTCGGCCCTGTGGAGTGATGTCGATACTTCGATCGCAGGCGCAATTCAACGGCGCAGTTCAAATAATACTCGGCCTGTTGCCGCGTTTGATGCCGATGGAACCCTATGGGACTGTGACGCAGGCGAAGCGTTTTTCCAGTGGCAGTTAGATAATTGCCAGCTTCAAGGGCTTCCAGAGGATCCCTGGGCCCACTATCGAAACTGGAAAAAGCGTGATCCCCACGGCGCCTACGGATGGCTAGCACAGATTTCCGCAGGGACGTCGCTCGAGACAGTCCGCGAATGGGCGCAGCATTGTTTCGAAAAACATCAACCGTGGCCCTTGTTCCGCAGCATCGGAACTTTGTTTGAAAAATTGAAAGCTGCCGATTTTGAAATCTACGTTGTTACCGCCTCCGTAAAATGGGCGGTTGAACCTGGAGCACTACATTTACTTGGTGTCCCGCATGATCACGTTTTGGGAATTGAAACAGAATCCGTAGCCGCGCCGGCCGGCGGCCCGTTAATTGTTACCGAACAAGTCAAATCTCCGATCACCTATCGCCAAGGAAAAGCTGACGCTTTACTTCGAGCGACCGGCGGCCGTAAGCCAGTCTTTGCCGCAGGCAATACGATCGGAGATATCGCTCTCCTTGAGTCCGCGACCGATTTAAAGCTGATGATCCAGTCCCAATCCCCCCTGGCATCGAATGAACCCGAGCTCGCTCTATCGGAAAAAAAATTGCGCGATCACGGCCGCCCACTGGGCTGGCGCCTCCACGCTTTCCGCTCCTAAGGTACCGCCTACATTTTGGTAGCGCAGGTGCGCTACCAAAATGTAGGCGGTACCTTTTAGCTTCGGTAGATAGAAAATCTCTTGAAATGGCGCGGGGGATTCACGTCGCACAACCACTTCTCAGTTTTTTGAATGAGATCGCGGGACCGTCCACCACGGGCGATGACAGTAATTGGTTTAGTGGCGGCAATTTTCCTCAAGGACCTAAAGACAAACTCAAAGTCTTCTCGAGAGCCAAAATCATATATAAAAAACTGCGAGGCTTCTCGCCCATCGACCTTGGCATCCGCTAATTCGAAAGTACGAAGGTCTCCACTATAGAGTTTGAAGGGTAAGTTGGAAAACTGCTTTAGCACCCGTTCCGCTTCGTCCAATCGTTCCTTGACTACTTCAATTCCTATGAATCCAGTGCCTGGAAACTGAAGGGCTAAGACGGCACCCATCCGGCCATAGCCGCACCCGAGGTCTACAACTACGTCAGCGCTAGAAGTGCCGGCTTCTCGAAGTGCATGGAAAATATCTAAGTAAGGTGTCGAAAATGTTTGGACCGGTTTACTGATCCAGAATTCCCGGTCGGGAACCACGGCGGATCCGGATCGAACCACGGCCTCGACCTCTTCAAGTCGATAGCCAAGCCAAGTGTCCATTTGCTCGGCGTGCGCTTTCACCGATTCATAGTCGACGTTTTCGACTTCGATCAACGGCAGCGGAATCCCAGAATCGAAAATCAAACAAGTCCCTCAGTAAACGTTCTTTACCGTCGTCTTTTTAGCCAATTCAATCCACGCTGTCACAATTGAATTTACATTTTTTGGATTTGCGCTTGCGGCAGGCGCCGCCTCAGCACAGTCTGAAAATGCGGAGGTCTTCGGTGCATCGAATACTCAGATTTTCATTGTTTAGCTTAATCTTTGGAATCAGTGCAGAAGTGACGGCGACACCGAAAGTCACTTTTGACTATTCGTATGCCTTGGACTTTGTTTGTCCAGAGCCAGTCGCTCCGACCATGCAGGACGAACTTTTGGCCCGACTTCCAGAGCTGCAACAAGAGTGGAACGCGCAGGGACCTCATCTTTTAAAGGCTACCGTCGCTGCGATCGGTACTCCCTTTCCGGCGATGGAACTGCAGGCCGCCGTCTTTGCCTGCCCCCGTTTCCCATCGATGGGAACACCACTCGCATTGAATTCGGTCGCCTATCTGCAAAGTGCAGCTTCTTTGATCCCTGAGATGGGAGGGCAGACACTGCCGGTTTTCTTTTTTGTTTCAACGGCGTTTCATGAAATTCTTCACAAATACATCCAGGGAATTCTCGAAAAGCGCCCGTCTCGCATTTTGCTCGCTCACAAACGAGAATCTGAGCTCTACAAAGCCCATCTTCATCTGTTTGCGCTTCAGAAAAAAGTTTTCGAGGATCTAAAGCTCGGCAATCTTTTGGATTCGATTGGAAAAGTTGAAGCACTTCATGGCGCTGACTATGCCCGGGCCTGGCGCGACGTACACGGTGACCCCTCGGTCTGCGCTCAGCTCATCGAGGAACTGCGGTAACTGATATCTTTCAGGCCCACTTCCTGCGTCTACGATCAGTTCCATTTGTGCTTATTTGCGTTAGCTCATAAGCTTGTAGCGGCCGCTGACCCAAAACACCCCGAGGAGTTTAATATGCGCGCGCTTTGGCTTACCGACATTTTCGACCCCGCACTTCGTTCTTCGCCACGTTCAGCTTCATTGCCAGGCCAGGCGCTTCGTCTGCTTGGCTGGAACAAGTCGGATGCTACGACGATCACTTACCTTGCCCATCAGGGCGAACAAAACCTTTTCCTTGCTTACGACATTCCGAAAGACCAACGATTTTCAATTTACCCCGAAAAGCTTTTGAAAAAGCACGCATCTAAACTTGATACACGGTCATTAAAGGTAAAGCTCCAAGTAATCACCGAAGGCTCGACGTCCATGAGCGCAGGAGCGGAAAGAGTTATTGGTTTCGCGAAAAAAGATGGCGCCGATCTGATCGCCCTTCAAACTCACTCTCACAAGGGTTTCAAACGCTTGGTGTTAGGAAGCTTTGCTGAAACGATGATGCTTCTTTCGCCGATTTCGCTTCTCATTCTGAATCCAGATTCAAAAGTGGGCAAGAAGGCGAAGCGCATTCTTTACGCCACAGACATCGAAAAGTCGGCTGATGCTGGCGTAAAAAAAGCGGCACAGTTTGCAAAGAAGGCCGGAGCGACGCTTCGTCTACTCCACATGGTGCTTCCTGCCTATTCCGCAACAATTGAAGGGCAAGACGCCGACGTTGTGAAATATCGAAAGCAAGTGGATGACCGTATTCAAGAACTTGTCGCCGTCGCTGAAGCGGAGGGCGCTTCATGCGAAGCGGTTATTCGCGATGAACTGATCTCCAATACGGATCTCATACTCAAAGAGGCAAAGGCCTCAAAGGCCGAAATATTAGCGGTTCAATCGAAGGCCGGACTACTTCGCCGCATGCTTCTGGGAAGCGTGGCGCGCCACGTGGTGCGCGCCGCAAAGATCCCAGTGCTTGTTATTCGCTAATTTTTCTATTTCAGGGCTTCGACGTTGAACTTTAAACTTTGAAGCCCTTTGTCGAAGGTCCCGCCCATCATAGGCGCAATTAACAAGCCAAAATACCGTTTTAGATATGGAAACTCTTGTTGAAAGGTCCAGGTAACTTTGGTGACCGTATCGCTGATTTTCTCGGTGTGCCATTCACTTTTCGCCGTACCTTCCATAGGAGCCGTGAATTCAAGACCTAGCTTGATAGTTTGATTGGGAACAATTTCTGCGATCGTCATTCGCCCCGAACCAGTTTTTTCACCAACCCATGAAAATGTCGAACCGACTCCTTCGTTGAATACCTCTGCCGTGGACGTTGGATCTTCAGCAGCGAAGGGGCTCCAAGATGCAAAGTTTTTTAGGTCGACTAAGTAGCGATGAGTTTTTTCGACGTCGGAATTAATTTCTATGGATCGCACAAGTTCAGCCTTGGAGCTAAGCGCCGCGGGCAACAGCGCCAAAACAAGAACGAGAACAAAAACACCGAGCACGGTTTTCTTAATCATGCTTAAACTTGAGTTCAGCAGAATACGAAAGTCAAATAGGCCATCTTTAGACATTGCCGCCGGCGTCGTACTTGGTGCCGTTGTATCTTAGCCCATATTTTTAATGGTAGGTGATCGATGAGCTTTGGAATCAGCGGTCAAATACTCCGTAGAATACTTGAATTTTACGAAGACCGACCGCTGCAATCAGGACTGTTATTTTGTATTAGCTAATCCGTAAACACCGTACTGAATCATGTAGCCCAAAGTGTATTCGGGAAATGCGCTTTCAAAAACACTCTGAAGAGCCAAATAGTGCTGGCCGGCTTTTTCTGTCTGAAGCTCGGTTTTTTGCGCACCCAGAGCCGAGACATATTTCGTTACGATCGAATCTGCCTTCTTCAAGTAGGCAATCTGGGCAGACGCCGCAACATTCAGCTCGGCCGCTTCGCCGCGACCGCCATACACCTTCGGATTCTTCGAACCAAATCTCTTTGAAAGTTCGTTAAGGCCGGCGATCCAACCTTTTATGGCCGGGACCGGTTTCGCATTTACAATCCCACCCTCGAGCCATGCATGGGCGTTATGATGAACTAAGTCGCCGACGAACAATGCATTCGGACCAGAGAGGTAAGCGACGGTTTGATTGCTGCTAACACCGGAAGAGGAAAGTTCCGAAAGCTCAACTGTCTCGCCATTGCGAAGCTTGATTTCATAGCTTTGATCAAAAACCACATCCACTTGCGAAAGCTTGGGGTAGGTTTCTTCAGTAAACATTTTCGCGATTTGTACAAAATAATATTTTTTGTAGTCGTGGACCCCCTTCATGCTGTCGGACGTCGCTCTTGAGGCGACTACTTTTGCTCCTTGCTCTTGAAAAACACTCATACCGTTGAATTTGTCGGGATTCGGATGAGTGACGACGACAAATGTGATCGGATTCTGAGTTTTAGTGCGCAAGAATTCTAACGATTTTTTCGCGGTCTCCGCGGTAAATTGAGTGTCGAAAACCACGACTTCTTGTCCGTTGTCATAAAAGAAATTTTTCGTGTTAAAGCCGTTGGCGTCTGACTCGAACGTGTAAATTTGAGGGCTTGCACTTGTATCGTTTAAATTGCCGTCCTTTTTTACGGGCGCTGTTGAGCAACCAATTATGCTAACAGCTGCGCTGCCAGCTAAGAATAGCGCAGGCAAAATCGCGGACCTGAGTAGGGATTTCTTATAGTTCATTTGGGCCTCCGTTTAAGATTGTTTCTATCGATATTTCGCGATATTTCGATATTTTTCTCGCGATATTTGTCGCGATCGATGAAACCAAATTAACGGTTTCCGCTATTGCTGGCTTTCTTGATTCGGCCTAAGATAGTGCGAAAGTCGGCCAATCAAGGGTAAATATCAAATGCGGCAGGATCGGGATGCGTCCATTCAACTCAATGGAGTTACGATCATTCACCAAAAGATCAGGGGGAATGAGGTAGGTCATCATACCCACAACGAGCATGAGTTCTTTTTTCCGCTCCAGGGCGAGATTCAAATTTCTGTACAACAAAAAACCCTGAAGGCTGGTGCGGGTAAACTCATTTACCTACCCCCGAATACGACTCACTCATTTAAATCTGACTCTGCCTCGCAAGGCGAACGAGTTATTCTAATCATCGATCATAAGCTTTGGCAGAAATTTGATGGACCAAGTGTTGAGGCGCGAGTGCTTGCTGCGAGCCAGCTATGCAAAGAAATCGTTTTTCAACTTTTGATTTATCCCAAGACAAAAGCCGGAAGTGCTCTCATTCAAACTTTAATTCAAACTTTGGCAGAGATGCTTGAGGCGGCAAACGATAGTTCGGAAGGCGACATTGCCTTCTTCCTGGCAAAAACCAGCGACGAACGAATGAAAAAGGCGCTACAATATATCGCCGATGAGTTCGATAAAAATCTTGCGGCGAATTCCATTTCTCAAAAAGCGGGATTAAGTGTTCGCAACCTCAATCGCCTTTTCCTAAAGGAGCTCGGTATGACTCCGAAACAAGTTCTCACTTCTCACAGAATTCAAGAAGCGAAGAAGTTGCTTTCTAAAGGCCGCATGACGGTCACCGACACCGCCTTCGAAGTTGGTTATAGCTCGGTCTCGCAATTTATCTCGACCTTCCGAAAGCACACGGGACAGATTCCCTCAGCTTTTTTGCCGACTTTGTAGGGCGCTTGAGAAACTCCTGACCCTAGCGGAGCTCATGACCCTAGCGAAGCTCATGAATAGTCACTTTGCTAAATCGCAGAGCTCGCACACTTCCGCCATTCGAGTAATAGGACTGAAGTCCGACATAGCCAGGCTCGAAACTTCGCGTTGGATCGCTGTTTGTCATCGCCGCCACTAGAACAAAGTCGGCACTCTTCGCCCACTTCATATAAACTTTGAAATCTTGTTCGATAACAACCAAGCGAACCTGGTAGGTTTCTCCCGGATCAAATTTATATTCGCTACGAGTTTGCTGCCCCTGCGAGGCCCCTTCCGGAACCCCGTAAAATGCACCGTTTGTTTTATTGGCAGAAGGTCCCCCAAGGTTAGTACCCGCAAGAAGCTGAACTTCGTAGCTTGACCAATTGGATACGAACCCAGGGGTTCTGTTCTTTGCTAATTGTATGATTTCTTCTGGTAGACCGGGGTGATCGAGCCGTCTTGGATCTTTGGAGCGAAAGAAGATGCCCGAATTAGCATATTCGAAATGACCTGAAGGGACAGAAACCTCGAGGTCGAGTTGAAAATTTCTGTACTGTTGATCAATGAAAACCAATCCAAAATCCCCGTCTCCCGAATAGGTCAAATACCCATTTTCATCGACTATAAATCTTGGCGGCTGAGATCCCTGGGCGACCACTTCCGAACATCTATTGGTTTGGGTAACAAAATTTAGGGCATTCCGCTCGAATAGAACTTCCTGGGCTGACGCCGAAAAGGTGAAGAGATTTACCGCCGCTGTCGCTATGAAAAAAATGAGTGTCTGATTCATATTCATATGGATTTATTCATGGTTTGCCACATCAGTCAGTTTTGAACAAACAGTGAGAACAAAAGTAAAAATGGTGCCCCCTAGTGGACGATCTTCGAACCGCTCTTTCTGATGATCTCGAAAAATTAAGTGTCTGATTTTCTTGTCGATTTTGAAATTCGTGGAGAACAATTACTTTTCGCAAGTATATGTTCTCCACGCTGGAGAACGGTTACTAAGTGTTCTCCAGATCTCAAATTTGACTTATATGTGCAATATATGTATAATGCAATTATGCCGACGATCTTTGTTATTGGCCCATTTAGAATCATCATCAACACCAAAGATCATAGGCCAGCCCATGTGCACTGTGTGGGACCAGGAATATTTGTGATTATTGAAATTGCGACCCAGGAAGTGACTCGCAATAAAGGCGTTTCTCAGAAAGATATAAAACGACTGCAAGTCATCGTCGCGGAAAACAAAGATGTCTTGATGAATGAGTGGAGGCATTACCATGAAGAAGAATAAAGAACCAAAAAGTCTTCTGACTGACGAAGACATGAAGCCAGAAAATATTAAAGCCAATATTACGATTCGCGTTTCAGGTGAGCTTCTTAATGCTTACCGGGCTGAGGCGGAGAAGCTAGGCATTGGGTATCAAACGCTCATGCAGATTAAGTTGAAAGAGGGTTTGCAAAACTCGCTCGAGAAGAGGCTCGAGAAACTTGAAAATGCGATGAAAGTTAAAGCTGGCTAAAATATTAGCGCTTTATTCGAATTTGCGCGTGATTCAAAAATTCGCGACTCACGCAAGAAAAACCGACGCTGAGAGATCACGATGTAGAATGCGATCGTTATTAACGATGCCATGAGTGCTTGAAGTAAAGGTTGGTCATACTTTTTTAAGATGGCTTCGATCGTCCAATAGATTTGCGAGATCACTCCGTACCCGAGAAATACTACGATAAAATAGAAACTAGGTTTTCCGCGAAAGAGAACGGCGAAAAGTAAAACCGAATCCAAAACGGTCATTACGACATGGCTTACAACCGGCGCGTCGCCGATGCCGAGCTGGAGGAATCCAAGCACGTGAATGACTACACCAGCAATCGCGAGCAATACGACGTAGCCATAGAGCAATTTGATGTTTCGTGAATCTGGTCGGTTCATCGCATTCATCTTGAAAGAAAATCGGCGATAGCTTTCGCGTTCGAAACGCAATGGCCCCCTGCCATCGGGTCCCACTTGACGTTTGCACCAGTGACGCTGGCCAGATCCGAAAACTTTCCGGCTCCCTCAAAAAAACCGTATTCGTCCTGCTCTCCGCAGGATACGTAAAGTTCAGCCGAGCGCTTAGCGCCGTTTTGGATGAGAGCTAGAGGATCGTGATCGACCCAGCTTTGGACTGTTGGAAATTCCCACTTTGTCCATTCAAGCAATTCATTAACGCGCGCCAGATCAATGTAAAGTTTGTTCCGGTCGAGAAATTCGGCGATAGCCATCTTTGATGAGTAAGGTCCGATCGTTGAAATGCCAGGGCAAACCAGAGCAACACGAGAAAACGAATTGGGTTTTTTCAGCCACAACTGACTCGCATTGAATCCTCCCATCGATTCACCTTTTAATAGGCGCTTCCCGACTGGAGTTCCAAGTTTTGATTCGAGGTGAGACATGATGTCGTCAGTGAATATCGGGAAGAGCGCCGGATTATCCGGCTTCGCAACTTCTGTGAGAAGCCAGCTTGCTCCGAAGGAAACTGTGATAACGGTCGGTGATTTCGAATGACTAAAATCCCATTCTTTCTGAATTTCTAGATTATCGGTTGCGGTCGTCCACGATGTTTCGTTACCACCGCCACCATGAAGGTAATAAAGAACATCATTATTTCCAACTAGCGGACGATCAATACACCAGCGATACTCCACACCGCCGGCAATATCTTTGCCGCATGTATGGCTAGAGGCGGTATGTGCGGTCGAAATATTTACGATGAGTATGAGTGTCGAAGTGAACGTAGAAATCAAGATTTTCATTTCTATCTCCTAAAACGCGAAAATATAGCTCGGCTACTTTCCGACTGGTATCCACAGTGCTCCACACGAGGATTTCGCACAAAAATCATGACTCGCGTCCCAATAACTTCGTGCGAGCGGCACGTTCAGTTCATTCAATGAACCTTACTGGACATCTGCCGCCTGCGCCTGACCGCGAAGAAATGCCGGTTTTCGACGAATCGATTTTTT
Organism: Deltaproteobacteria bacterium; assembly: GCA_017302795.1. Taxonomy (GTDB): domain Bacteria; phylum Bdellovibrionota; class Bdellovibrionia; order Bdellovibrionales; family JAMPXM01. The sequence continues at coordinate 359,977 of JAFLCB010000001.1, forward strand.
ATCCCGAACGCAGACTTTATGAACTCGGTTTCACCGACGAAGATATCGAAGTTCTTGTGGATTGTTTCCGCTGGCATTTGAATCAACGAAATCTTCGTGCCGAGAATCCACGCTTGGTTTCGCTGTTAAAGTTACGAGCGGAGCAATTGATTGTTCGTAGGAAATTCGAACTCACTCGCGACATCGAAGCACTCAAATTATTTTCGAAGTCGTAGAACCGAACCCAAGTCCGCTCGGCCTTCGCACCCTCGGGGACTTGAAAAGTTCCAGTCCCCTAAGCCTGCGGTCTCCCGCTAATTTTCAACTGGCGCGCGGTTCAAGTCCGTTTTGCCACTTGCAGCTAGTGTTCGAGTTCACTATGGTCTTTAAATTCTTGATTTTACTAAGGAAAAAAATTGGTGCACTCACCAGGACTTGAACCTGGAACCCTGTGATTCGAAGTCACATACTCTATCCAGTTGAGCTATGAGTGCACATACCAGGAAAGGACACGATATAAGCCCAATCAGCGCCTCGAGACAAGCGAAGACCTGCCCGGATTGCTTAAATTGAAAGCAAGGCCTCAAAAAACAGGGCCCGTGTGTTGAACGCCGAGCTTAACGACCGATCATTGCCTCTAGATCAGCAACTTCTTTCGGCGCTTCAGCCGTCAAGTTTTCACAACCGGTTGCAGTTACGACGACATCGTCTTCGATTCGAACGCCAATTCCACGAAATTCTTCCGGAGCATCCATATCGGTAGCTGGTACATAAAGTCCGGGTTCGATGGTGAACGCCACCCCCGGCTCGAGCACGCGCGAGACAGAACTGTCGCCAATTGTTTGATAAAGACCGGTGTCGTGAACATCCATCCCCAAATAATGACTGACGCCATGGGGGTAATACTTTTTGTAAAGTTGAAGATCAATGGCTTCTTTTCGTTTCGTCTTGATGAGACCAAGATCGATCATCGCATCGGTCAGTAGCTCGACGGTCGTCTCTTGAAGCGACTTGAACGCTGTACCCGGCTTTGCAAGCGTGAACAGGTGCTTTTGAACTTCTAGAACTCGATCGTAAACCTTGCGCTGAGGTGCTGTGAACTTCCCATTCAACGGAAAAGTTCGCGTGATATCACCGGTGTAATGGCGAACTTCTGCTCCTGCGTCGATCAACAACAAATCGCCGTCGCGACAAGTTTGATCGTTAAACACATAGTGAAGCGTGCAAGCGTTGGCGCCTGAGGCGACTATCGAACCATACCCTTCGCGATCCGCGTTCTGCCGATAGATAGAACCCAAGAAAACACCTAGCAGCTGCCTCTCAGTCATTCCGGGTTTCGCAGCCTTGATGACGTCCACGTGCGCTCGCGCAGTGACGACACACGCTTTTCGCATGGCCTCAACATCATCAGCGGTTTTCAAAACTCGCATTTCGCCGATCAGTTCCCATGAGTCTAGCAAAGGAAGGTGTCCCCGGCCGGTGCGACCGTGGCTTCGCTTGACGTCTCCGAGCAACATCAAAAGATTTTGGTCAAATTCTTTATCGACGTTGAAGTGATAGAAGACTCGGTCAACGGGCTTAAGGAGTTCGACGATTTGTTTGTCGAATTCGGAAATCAAATATGTTTTCTCGATCCGGAACTCTTGTGCGCAGCCTGCAGGACCATACCGAAAACCGTCCCACGTTTCGCGTTCGACGTCTTTCGGGCGCACAAACATGACAGTTTCGGGCGTCTGGCCTGGACGAAAAACAAAAACAGAATCCGATTCTTCCCAGCCAGTGAGGTAGTACAGGTTCGTGTCCTGACGATACGGGTGGTGCACGTCATTGTTTCTAACTTTTTCGGGATGCGAAGGAAGAATGATGGCTGCGCCTTTTGCTTTTTCAGCAAGGAGCCTGCGTCGTCGAGCAAATGTGTCCATGTTATCAGTAGGTTTTCTCATGCGTAACAGGTTACCAGAATGCGAAAAAAAAGGGTATCGGCAAGACTTTGATCCTGTGTTCTGTTGGTCAAAAACATTGAAACACTTCAGACTTGTCAGCATGGGTGCGGCAAAGTTCACGGAGATCTATTTAAAACTACTGGTTTGCGCATGCTGCGCGTTGATGACGGGACTCCTATCGACGCCGTCCGCTTACGCGCTGCCCTCCGACTTTCTTGGAAGTTACGAAATCCTCGACAGCCGGCGGCTTTCAATTTCAGGTGGTGCTGCCTATGTCATTCAAGATGGGCAGTTGGTCGTAGAAATTTCGCGCAATCGAAATCGCCCCTACTGCCGGGCCCTTCAGTCGTTCTTTGACGAGTCCGAAGGCACGATCGAAGTACGATTCTCAGCGTTAGCCGATGGTTCTGAGCGCGCGGTTTTAAAAACAGTTCCCGCCATTGCGGGTGCTCGGCCAACCACGATCGAATGCAATTCCGAACCAGGCTTCTTCGGTTCGCTTGATCTGTCGGTCGCTCTCGGTCTAATCGTTCGCCTCAGCCGGTAGCCCGGCGGTACCGCCTACATTTTGGTAGCGCAGGTGCGCTACCAAAATGTAGGCGGTACCTTTTTTAGAAGCCGTACTGCTTAGTCAGCTTGGTTGTCAGGTCGGCGGCGGCCTTCGCGCCCAACTCGACACTTGCGCGGCGACCGTCAAACTCATCAATTTTCTGGTTGGTTGTGTTGACGCTGACGACCCAGTTCACGATCGGGGCGCGAGACCGCAAGATTTTACGACGAATCTCTGTCCAAAGAACGCTTGTCCCGTACTGATCCTCTGCGAGCTTGTCGTCCAAAGTTTCGCCGGATCCCAATACATTTACGAGAATGATCAAGTTTGCACCCTGTGACCTAAGCCACTGTGCAGATTCTTCGACTGCATCTGCTGCAGCAGTGAAATCTTTTGTTCCGCTAATCAACGGCGGATAGGGAAGACAGCGCGCAACCACTTCCTTGATATAGCCTTTTGCTTGCCACTGAAATCGGTCGCGCTTCCAAACAGCGGGACAGCCAAAAGGAATTTTTCCTTTTTCGGCACTTCCTCCTGGGAAAATCGTCTGCAAGAAAGAATCGAAATCAGAAACACTTTTCGGACGGTGGCCGCGAAGCACACCTGCGGATGGCAAATCGCCTTCTCGTAAACGAAACGCCTTCCAGTCGACATCGTTGGCCTGCGCTTTTTCAGAATAAATCGCGGCCATCATCGCACCCCACTCAAGGCCGGCCACAGCGTGAATCGGGATTCGCGCGCGACTAAACTCGCGAAGAACTCCGACGTGTGCATAAGCTTTGAGCCCTCCAGGGCCGAGGATAATTCCGATTTTTGGAAGTTCGCGGTTGAGAAATGTATCGGCTGGCGCAACTGGCGGAGGCGTTGCGACGGGTGCCGGTGTCGGCTGCGGGGGAAGCGCATCAGCGCCCGAATCTTCTGGAGTGGGTTGACTTGTGACAAGCGGCGGTGGCGTCGGATTCACGTTCGGCCGGGAGTCGCTGCGGGTTCCAGATCGTGGATCTTGCTCGATATCTTTGCGGGTCTTTAAGCCTTGACAGCCCGAAACAAGAATCGTGGTCACTACACTAAAAGAGACCCACTTGAGGATTTGTTGCATAGATGAAGTACTCCTTGTTGCCATCAGACCCCAGAATAGGGCTTTCGAAGAAATCTTCAACCTTTAGCCCCAACGCAACACAAGTATCCCGAATGGACGTTTCGACTTGCGGATAAAGTTTCGCATCTTTCACGATTCCGTTTTTTCCCAGGCCCTCGCGCCCAACCTCAAATTGGGGCTTTACAAGTGCCAATATTTTTCCCGAACCTCCATCGGAGGCTGCGGCGGAGTCAGCCAGGAGCGCGGCGGCAGCAGGTAAAACCAATTTCAAAGAAATAAAAGAAACATCGATCACCACTCGCGAAAATTTTCGGTCGCGGTTTGCTTTCAGAATCAGCGCGCGTGCCGTCGAGTTTTCGGCTGCGGCATCGCGAGCATTTATTCCCTCTAATAGAGTGACGCGCGAGTCGGTGCGCAACTTTTCTGCTAGCTGGCCATGTCCGACGTCGACGCCGACCACGCCTAATGCGCCTGCCTGAAGAAGACAGTCCGTAAATCCGCCGGTTGAAATTCCCAAATCTAAAACTGTATGGCCGCGAACATCGAAATCAGGCAGTCGTTGAAGCGCACCGGAAAGCTTAAGGCCCCCGCGAGAAACAAACTCGGGGCCATCAGTTTCGGCGACTTCTATTTGAAACTCAGCTTCAGGAACGGTGAGACTAGATTTTTTCACGAGCTGACGGCGTCCGCGAGCGTCAATCAAATGAACTCGCCCTTCGCCAATCAGCTCTTGAGCTTTTTGCCGAGAGCTCACTTTTCCGTTTTCTACGAGCCAGACATCGATCCGCACGAATTCCTCGATTAGTGGCTGCGGCGAAGGTTGAATTCAGCGAGTTCGCGCAGAGAGTCCGCGCGTTCGTCCCAATCGATGATCGCTTCAAGCGCTTCTTCTGTCAGCTCAGCGAGCAATTCCTTCGTTTTCTCTGGCCCAAGAAGCGCACAGTAGCTTCCAGTCTCTGGTCGCTCCTGGGAATAGTCCAAGATGTCGTCAGCCACTTGGAATGCAAGACCCAGTGATGAAGAGTAATCAGAAAGATCTTCAATCTGATCTTCATCGGCGCCCGAAACAATCGCAGCACCGACGGCAGCCACTCGAATCAAGGCGCCGGTTTTTAAAAGATGTAGAAGACGCAGGTCTTCGATATCAAACGCTGCCTTCTTGGCCGCCATGTCGATCGCCTGTCCGCCGACCATCCCTTGGGATCCAGCTGCTTTTGAAAGCTCAGCGATCGCGCGCACCGCCGCCTCTGGAGTTTCGACGTAGGCATCTGCCACAATGCCAAAAGCGTCAGTAAGAAGGGCGTCACCAGCAAGAATCGCAGTCGCTTCATCAAACTCTCTATGGTTTGTCGGCTTGCCCCGCCGGAAGTCGTCATTGTCCATCGACGGAAGATCATCGTGAATCAACGAATAGGTGTGAATGCATTCAACAGCAGCTGCAAACGGCAAGGCGATCGAGCGATCCACGCCCAGAGCATCCGCCGTCAGAAGCGCCAATGCTGGACGAAATCTTTTTGCGCCTTCCTGTAAGAGCGAGTAGCGCATCGATTCGTTCAGCTTGCGCCAACCATCAGCACGTTCGACATCGGGTTGAAAAACGCGATCGAGAAGTGATGCAACTTCGGCAGCCGCTGATTCCATTTTACTTTCAAGCGTCGGATTATTGGTAATCATGCTTCTCCAGAATCGTCATCGGGATCAAAATCGCGCGTAACCGCTTTGCCATCGGCGTCGATAGAAAGCAGGAGCTTCACTTTTTCTTCGGCAACAGTCAGTTGCGACTGACATTCGCGAGACATTTTCACGCCCTCTTCAAAGAGCTTCATCGAATCATCCAACGAGAGATCGCCCGATTCCATTTTCTCGACGATGTCTTCCAATCGTTTCAGTTTCTTTTCAAACTCCATCGAATTTACTCCTCGTTATTTCAGCTTCAAACTTTCCCTTGGCCAAGCGAACCTCAACCAGATCGCCCTTTGAAAGAGCGTCCGCATTGGTAATCGCCCGCCCCGCCCTGGTCGCAATCGCATACCCTCTATCTAAAACTTTAAGCGGACTAAGTCCGTCGAGCATCGCCGCTGATTTTGTAAATCGCGACCGCGCAAAGTCCAATCGCCGCTGAAACCGAGATTTCATTCGGTCGGTATTCATATCGAGTTCCAAGCGCGTGCGGTCAATGGATTCGTAAATCATACGCTCAAGCCGGTCGATCAGATCATCACAACGGATGATGGCGTCTGCAATTTTACGTCTAGGATCCATCAACAGTCTTTGCGACGTGCGAACACGCTCTACCAGTCGATTGATGTGCCCGAGGTAGCTTGCAACTAAACTGCGCTCAAAACGGCGGATTGATGCCGAAAGTTCGTCTGCGTTTTTCGCGACGAGTTCTGCCGCAGCAGAAGGTGTCGGCGCGCGCAAATCTGCTACGAAATCTGCTATCGTAAAATCGACTTCGTGACCTACTGCTGAAATCACGGGAAGACGACTGGCGGCAATCGCTCGCGCCACCGCTTCTTCGTTGAAGGACCACATGTCTTCCACCGAGCCGCCACCTCGGCCGACAATGATGACGTCGGCATCCGTCAGGCGATTTGCGAGCTCAAGCCCGCGAACAATTTCTGCGGTAGCTTTTACGCCCTGAACCGCACATGGGACGATAGTGATTTTTGCAGCTTTGTAGCGGCGTCCAAGTACGTTCAACATATCGCGAATCGCTGCGCCTGACGGAGATGTGACAATTGCGATGTGTCGGGGCGCGGTGGGAATTGCGCGCTTGCGACTTGAATCGAATAAGCCTTCGGCTTGCAGCTTTCGCTTTAGTTGTTCAAACGCTTTTTGAAGTGCACCCGCGCCAACGGGTTCCATGGTTTCGCAAAATATTTGATAGTTACCTCGCGGCTCGTAAACGGTAATTTTACCGCGAACCACGACTTCCATTCCATCTTCGGGCTTAAACCTCAGTTGGGAATTGAACCCGCGGAACATCACTGCGCTGATCTGCGCCTCTTTGTCTTTGAGGCTAAAATAAAAGTGGCCCGACGGATGTGCCTTGAAGTTTGAAATTTCCCCACGCAGCCACAGCGTTGAAAACTCGTCCTCTAACCGTCTACGAATCAATTTGTTCAACGCACCGACGGTAAGAATTTTCGGCTCTAAATTGACGGACGCGGCAGGAGTTGGCGCAGCGGGAGGCCCATTGGGAGGCCCGGAATGTAAGGTCTGACCCGCGCTCGGCGGTGGACTCTCGACTGGCGAAGATTTTGTAGGTGGCGTTGTAGGTGACGTTGTAGTTGGTTGTGTAGTTGGCTGTGTAGTTAGTTGTGCAGCTGGCATTTTTGGTTTCGGAAAATCCAACTTCGACCAATCACTCCAACTGAGTTGCTCGGTTGCGACGGGCGGTGCTCCCGCCTTTGGCGTCGATTTAGATTTTCCTGATTTCCCTGCCATGCGCGGGATACTAGAAAGCCGAGGTGCACGAAGTCAAAGGTGAAGTCAGTAGAAGCGACCCGGAGAATCGCGAATCCGATAAGCGAATCCTGCAAGTCAGAATTAAAAACCCCAGAGCCCCTGCAGGATCCAAGTGGCACCAACGAATAGGCAAATCCACGCCAACGGCCCGTGAGCAAGAAATCGCGAACGATGTGGCTCTGGCAATCTTTCATTTGCAAGCTGAATCAGCTTCGGTTGGCTCAATACCAAAATCATGACCGCCCCATAGGCAAATGCCAGCCAAGGTACGATTTTATCGAGGGTTTCGTGAAAGGCATGAGGTGTCATAGAAATCCATCGGATTTTTTTTTCCGTCTCTCGATGCGCCAAAGGTCCAATAAAAATGTGAGAAGTTATTAAGAATCGCAATTTGTAGCTACGCTTCGGCGCGAGCTCTGGTATTCTGGCCGTGGGTTTGTTGGCAATAGCCTCCAGACAAAAGAGACCCTACAAGTTTTAATTTAGGGGACTGTCCCTGGTGATGGTGTGCAAGCTTGGCCCTTTGGGGATCCGAGAAGCCTGAAGTCGCTAAATGGTCGCCCACCTTAAACACCACGGGTCTCTCTGTCTGTTGAGCGCCAGCAGCCCTTTTTTTTTGCCTTAGGCAATAGACCGTTTTGTTTGCCTTCGGCAAAACTGATAGCGTCTCAATCTGAGACACCAAACCTCTATCAATCGCGACCAACATCTAGTCCTACTTCTCCACTCGGTTTTCCACATCTCGCTTTCAAAGGCGATCGGCAGTACCTACGTCGAACCTCTAAGCAACAGGACGTTAAACGGCACCGCACTTGCTGTTAGACTGTGTAGATCAACGTCAACAAGGGGCCAGGACGAATGAAACGCTTCTCATCGAAACTTTCTCTGTCGAACTGTCAGACAGGTGTGAGAGAGACCGTCAATTTGATCTTCGGATCAGCTTCGAAAATCACAACGGCCTTAACTCTGGGTTTCACTTTGGGCAGCGGCGGAATTGCGGCAGCAAGCCCGGCGATTACGACACCGGGTGGAGACTCATCCGCGATGTCGCACTATCAGACCGTACTGTATTGTGCCGACAAGATGGACAAACCGATTTGCAAATCCTTATTTCAAGATCGACCGGATCCATCGGTCGCAATTAGGACAAGATCCTGCGAACGTCTTAGCGAAGAGATTAGTAAGGCCGGCGAAAAAGCCGCAAAAGCATGTAGCGGAGCCAATCTTGGCGGCAGCAACTTTAGCCGCTGCTTCAGCCAAATTTCGTGGTGTCGGGACGCAGAAGATGAAATTCTCACAATGGCCGAAGATGAAGAAACGTCTGAGGATTCGTTCTGTGACGCCTCCCTGGCCAACAAGTGCGGCGGCCTTCCTCGCTATGCAGAAAGCAGAAACTTCCGTGAAGAAGAAAAGGAAGCAGAGCGCGATCGTCTAGAGTCAAAGCGAGCGCTTGATGATCTCAACAAAGAACGAAAAGAAGCCCAGCGCGACCTCTTGAAAAAGCAACGCGAGATGCAAGAGTCGCAGCAAGACGCCGCCTATGAAGTTCGCAAGATGGAACGAGAAATTGCGAAAGACATGGCCGATCAGTTTAAGGAAGTTCAAGAGGGCCAGAAGAAAGCCTTTGAGGATGCGCAGAAAACTTATCAGGAAATGGATGCCGCCTACATAAAAATGCGCCAAGAGTCGCGCAATATGGCCTTGAAAGTAGATCAAGCAAAAGACGAATTTCACGGTAAGTGTATTGCGCAAGCAGAATCGCAATTCAGAACTGCAGAGGCCGCACGTTTAGCGGCGAAGAAAACCGCGACCAAAAAGAATGCGGGGTCTGCGTCACGCCTAGCCGGAACATCGCGAAGAAACGCGGCGAACGCAACGCGAACACGAAACTTCGATTACTCTGCTTACTTAAACGAATGCTTGAATGCCCAAACTGGCGTTGGAAAATCTTTATCGAATTCCGTTCGCGCGGCAGAACGCGAAAAAGCTGCGAACGACCAGTTCCTTGCTGAACAAGCGACGCTGATCGAACAGCAGCGCCAGACGATGCTGAAGAAGCTTGGCGAAATGGAAGGCGTAGTGAATGGTCAGAATGAAGAAATCGTAAAGAGCACGAACGAGCGAACCCAGCAGCTGTACGAAGAACAGCAGCGAATCGCGCAAAAGAACCAAATGCGCCTACAGGAATTCCAACAAGAACAACAGTTGTTAATGGGTGATATCGATTCCCGAATTCAGACCGAAAACCAACAGTTCATGCGCCATCAATCTGAAAGCACGGCGGCACAACGCCGAGTTGCCTGTTCAGGTGGCGCCGCGCGAAGATCAGAGCGAACTTCAGAGCGAATGGGCGAAGCATTTGGGGAAGCGGTCGAATTGATTGGTGGCGTTCATTCGATGTGCAGGCAGTTCGAGTCAAACTGCCCTGTTGATGCTGTCTCGTCTACGGACGATGGTGCCGTCCGCGCGGTCGCTTCTGCGCCAATACCCACGGCAGCAGACGGCTTCAAATTTTCTTTGCCTCAACCTTGTGTGCTGTCCCGCGATGTCGATATTAAACGAACTGACAAGAAGAAAAATCGGCCACGCTACTCAGCTCCTGGCACCGACATTTAGACTGACAAGTAAGTAGAAGACTAAGAGCTCGGCCAGCGCTGCCTTTTCGTTATGCGAGCGCGCCGTGATGCGGCGCGCTTTGTTTTACTAAGTTGAGCCATCCGCCTGCGATGAGCTACTCTTTTGCTCTATGAAATTCCTGAAATTCTTTTCGATCAAAAAGCTGATTGCCCTCGTATTAGCCGCGGTACTGATTGGCGTTGTCGCCGTGTCTGCGGTCTTCGTTGCGGCATCAAGTTCGCTTCCGCAAATCATGGCCGTCAGCGATTACAAACCTCGTCTTGTCAGCGATGTCTTTGCCCGGGGCGGTGAACGTATTGGTGAATACAAATACGAAGTTCGAAAACTTGTGACGATCGACAAAGTACCGAAACAAATGATCGACGCCTTCTTGGCGATCGAAGATCGTCAGTTCTACGAACACACAGGAATTAACTACCTCGCTATTGCACGAGCGATGTTGACTAACCTGACTTCCAGCCGAACCCAAGGTGCATCGACGATCACGCAACAGCTGGCGAAGCAGTTATTTCTTTCGCCCGAGCGAACCTACACCAGAAAAATCAAAGAAGCATTGCTCGCGAAAAAGTTGGAAGAGAATTTATCGAAAGACGAGATTCTTTATTTGTACCTGAACCAAATCTTCTTTGGTTCGGGCGCAAACGGTGTCGCTGCAGCGGCGGATATTTATTTTAGAAAAACTTTAGACAAGTTGACGCTTGCGGAAATCGCAGTGATCGCCGGGCTTCCACAGCGACCAAGTGCTTATTCGCCTATTCGAAATCCGAAACTTGCAAAAGGTCGACAGCGCGAAGTTTTGAACGCGATGGTTGCCTTCGGAAAAATCACACAAGCAGAAGCTGATAAAGCTTTTAATGAGCCGCTGACTGTTTACCTCGAAAAGGAATATAATTCGATCGCGCCGTTTGCGGTCGAAACAATCCGCCAGATTCTTGTCGAAAAAATCGGTGAGAACAAAGTTATCAATGAAGGTATTCAGGTTTACACGACCATTGATTTTAATCAGCAAAAGGCGGCTCAGGAACAAGTGCGCGCGGGACTTCGAGAGGTCGATAAACGACAAGGGTATCGCGGGCCTCTGAAAAACTTGAAAACTCCGGAAGAGGTGGAAAAACTTTTAGGTGAAGTCCGAGCGAAGCTGATGGAAGAACTTTCTCCCGTTCGCGTGGTGACGCCTGAAGGTGCCGTGAAGGAAGAAACACCCGCAGATTTCAAAAAACCGTACCGAAAGCTCGATGCAAAAGGACAGGTCGTCGGAAATCTTCCGCCCTATGCTCTGCTCGATCGCGCGGTCGAAGTTGTCGTCACGCGGGTCGACGATGATTTGGGCCTTGTGTATGTGCGTCTCGCAGAAAGCGAAGCACTGATGGACATCGCAGATCTCGAGTGGGCGCGAAAGCCTGATCCCCAAATCAATGCCGAGCGAGCGCCGAAAGTCACGAAGCCGTCGGCGGTGTTGAAATCGGGCGATGTTGTGCTAGCGAAAATTCTTGGAGATCGCTTTGTTTCACCGCGAGAAAAAGAACTGACTGCGAAAATCGCCAGCATCAAAAAAACCAATGCCCGTTACATTGCTCCAGACTTCAATCTTTATGCGCGTGTAGCGCTTGAACAAGAGCCGATCGTTCAGGGTTCACTAATCTCGTTTGACCTGAAGTCCGGCGAAACAGTTGCCCTTGTTGGCGGATATGAGTTTGGTAAATCCGCAGGTCAGTCGGAGTTCAATCGGGCGATCCAAGCCAAACGTCAAACGGGTTCGAGCTTTAAGTCGATCGTCTATGCTGCTGCTCTGGATAAAGGCTTCAACCCCGCGACTCCCGTTCAAGATGCCCCAATTGTTTACGAAGGAGATGCGTCCACTGTTGAGGGCCAAGACACTGATATTAAAAAGTGGAAGCCCCACAATCACGGAGAAAAATTCGCCGGTGACATCCTGTTCCGCAACGCACTTGTTCGGTCGCTGAATATTCCTACTGTTAAAATCCTAGAATCCGTCGGCGTTTCGTGGGTGATTGATTACGCTCGCAGGTTCGGTATTTTCTCTCCGCTCAATGCCGATCTCTCGTTGGGCTTGGGTTCGAGCTCGATGACTCTTTACGAAATGACTCGAACATTCGGTCAATTCGCAAAGCTAGGAAAACGCTTAAAGCCTTTGATCGTTCACAAAGTTACGGACCGCGAAGGCAATGTTTTGATAGAGAACATCACGCTCGATATGTTCTTCGAAAAAGATCTCGCGCCGATTGAAGCCGAGTACGAGGAGAAGCGCGTCAGCTACATGCAGTCGCTGAAATCCGGTGAAGGCGCTGCCGCGCCAACCGCCACTCCGTCGGTTCAAGACGGTTCGCCTCCGGCCGAAGGCGAAGTCGTAGCCGAAGACCCTTCGAAGAGAAAAATTCCGCTGATTTATTTCGAAGATCCCAATCAATTGATGCAGCCACAGACGGCGTTCGTCATGACGTCTTTGCTGGCGGCCACTGTGACCGATGAAGGCGGAACAGCTGGCAGAGCTCGCTCGCTGGGGCGACCAACTGCAGGAAAAACTGGTACAACCAATGGGTATTTTGATGGTTGGTTTGTCGGCTATACTGCACAGTACGCCACCGGAGTTTGGGTCGGCTTTGACGAAGAGCGATCCATGGGTGCAGGCGAAGTGGGCGGACGCACCGCCCTGCCTATTTGGATCGAATATATGAGGCTCGCGCACGGCGAGGATCAACCTCAACCGTTCGCGGTCCCACCTGGAATCGTTTTCGCGAATATCGATTCACAAACGGGTAAATTGGCGTCTTCTTCTAGTCGATCTGTAGTGAATCAGGCGTTCGTTCGAGGTACTGAACCTCGTGAGCTTAGCGGTGCACCTGCGACGCGAGACGATTCTGATTTCTACAAAGAGGACATGGCCGAATGAAGTCGATCCACCTGTGGGGGGTCCGTCAGAATAATCTGAAGAACATCGAAGTGGAAATTCCGCTTGGATCGTTCACTGTTGTTTGTGGGCCAAGCGGTTCTGGAAAATCATCGCTCGCGTTTCAGACACTTTATGCTGAAGGCCAGCGTCGCTACATCGAATCACTTTCGAGTTATGCGAGGCAGTTTCTGGGAAAGGCGCCAAAGCCAGAACTTGATGGTATTTCAAATATTCCTCCGGCGATCGCGATCGAACAAAAGAACTCAGTCAAAACGTCGCGCTCGACAGTCGGCACGACAACTGAGGTGATTGATTATCTGCGCTTGCTGTTTGAAAAAATCGGCGCGCCCACCTGCCCGACTTATGGCTTCCGAATCACCAACGATGCGCCAACTGAGGCAACGAGAAAAGTCGTGCAGGAGCTTGAAGGTAAACGCGGCTACATTCTGGCGCCGGTTACTTTTTCCAAGGGCCGACTTCCCGCTGACGTACTTTTGAAGCTTTTGATTCAAGAGGGCTATCAAAGAATCTTGATCCCGCCTGGGGCGACTATGCCGGCGACGGAGCCCAAAGCCGGCAAGGGCGCGCGCGGCACCGGACGCGGATCCAGCAAAGAAGCGATGTCGAAAGGGAAAAAGACATCGAAAAAGTCCTCCGTCTTGGGCGAGGACGATTCTAGTGATGATTCAGCCACGCCTCCCGCAGAAGGCGAATCGCTTTCGGTTCTGCAAGCCACAGCTTCAGTAGGACTACCGAAATGTCGCGAATATGATGCGAGCCCTGAGATCGGAACAGTTTACGAAATTCAGCCGACGGATGCGGAAACAGTTTTACCCTTGAGCGATTTCTATATCGTCGTAGATCGCGTCGCCTTTCGGGCCGACGATCAAGGCAGAATCGGCGATTCAATTTCGCAAGCCTACCAGACGGCGATGAAGTTTAACATTGGACTTGAAGCGGGCCGGGTCACTGTTCTTACTACCGAGGGAAAGCGTTTATCTTTCAGCGCTGATCGAGCGTGCGCCCAATGTGGGTTCACGTTTCCGACTCCGAGCGCGGCACTCTTTTCATTTAATTCTCCCATCGGGGCCTGCACGTCGTGCAATGGATTCGGCAATACACTTTCTCTCGATGAAGCGAAAATTGTCCCAAATCCCGCGCTAAGCCTCAGCGAAGGCGCCCTTCATCCGTTTTCGATGCCTTCAGCTGCCTATGACCGCAAACAGTTGGCCAGCTACTGTAAGTCCGCCGGCATCAATATGAAGCTCCCCTGGAACCGTCTGTCCCAATCGGCTCGCGAAAAAATCTGGAATGGCGACGGCAAGTTCTATGGAGTGACCGGACTTTTTGAATATCTCGAAACAAAGAAATATAAAATGCACGTGCGCGTGTTTTTGTCGCGCTACAAATCGCCCCAACCATGCGGCGTCTGTAAGGGCACTCGGCTGAAGCCTGAAACGCAATTGTTCTTGGTCGGCGGAAAGTCTGTCAGCCAGCTTTCGACGATGACTGTTGGCGAACTTTTCAAATTTGTTAATTCGATCAGCCTCTCGGCAACTGAAGACGAAATGGCGGGAGAAGTATTTCGACAATTGCGTTCAAGGCTTAAGTTTTTAAATGACGTCGGTGTTGAATACCTAACCATGGATCGTCCTACGCGAACGCTTTCCGGAGGCGAGTACCAACGCTTGAATCTTGCAAAACAGTTGGGAATGGGTCTTTCGCAGACTCTTTATGTCTTAGACGAACCGACGGTAGGCCTTCATCCGCGCGACAACGATCGTCTGATTGGAATCCTTAAACAACTAAACGATCTTGGAAATACTCTGGTCGTGGTCGAGCACGATCATGACGTAATCGCGAGTTCAAATCACTTGATTGAAGTTGGCCCCGGGTCTGGCCACTTGGGTGGCAACATTGTCTACAGCGGACCAACCAAAGATTTCTATTCAAGCAAAATTTCGCCGACGGCCCCGTATTTGCGACTTGATAGTCCACTAAAGAAAATCGATCTTCGCACTCGTTCAACTTCCATTGCCGAGCACCGTTTCGCAATCGAACTTAAAGGCTGCCACGGTAATAATTTGAAAAACGTCGACGCCAAGTTTCCGTTAAATAGACTGGTTACGGTCACAGGCGTCAGCGGCTCAGGTAAATCGACACTGGTGTCGCAAACTTTGTATCCGATCGTCGCTCAACATCTGCGAGTCGAATATAGAATTGGCCAGCCCTTTGACGACATCACCGGCCTTGATCACCTAAAAGGTGTTTTGTTTATCGACCAATCGCCGATCGGCAAAACGGCGCGATCCAGCCCCATTACTTATTTGAAAATCTTTGATGCTGTTCGAAACTTAATGTCGGCTTTGCCAGAGTCAAAACTTCGCGGCTATACCCCGGGAACTTTCAGTTTAAACGTCGATGGCGGTCGCTGCCCAGTTTGCAAAGGTTTAGGGGTTGAAGTCGTCGACATGATGTTCATGGACGACGTCGCACTTGTTTGCGATTCGTGCGACGGGAAAAAATATCGTCGAGAACTTCTAGAAGTTAAGTACAAAGACAAAAACATTCATGAGATCTTGAACATGACCGTGGATGAAGCAATGGAATTTTTTGTCGCGTATCCGAAGATTCGAAAACCACTTTCCTTTTTGCGTGAAGTTGGACTTGGCTATGTAAGGCTTGGTCAAAGTGCCGCAACTTTAAGCGGCGGCGAATCGCAGCGACTGAAGATCGCGCGAGAATTTATTGGCACGCAGCAAAAGGGAACTCTGTACATCCTAGATGAACCTACAACCGGCCTGCACTTTCGCGAGATCGAAATGTTGATGCGCGTCCTACACCGCCTGGTAGATTCAGGCGGAAGCGTGATTTTGATCGAACACAATCTTGATGTCATTCGGTCGAGTGACTGGGTGATTGATATGGGGCCGGACGCTGGAAAGGGCGGCGGAGAAATCGTCGCCGCAGGAACACCGATAGAAATTATGGCGAACCCGAAAAGTCTGACCGGTCACTACCTGAAGCGATACTTAGAAGATGAGTCGCAGTCAAAACCACAAAAGCCAAGCGCGCGCAAAGAGGCCGCAACATGAATCAAGTGCTGTTGAGTTTAAAGCGGCTTTGGCCCCTTGTGCGTCCGTACAAGAAAAAACTTGTAGCGGTGTTTTTCTTTGGTTTGATCATCAGTCTTTGCAATGTCGCACAGACAGCTTTGGTGAAAACTCTATTCAGCGAGGTTTTCGAAAAACGAAGTTCGATTATCCCGGTTTTAGGTTTCGAAATTTCCGCCTGGCACCTGCCCTTCGTGTTTCCTGCGCTATACCTTGTTTGGGGTGCCGCTCGGTACGTTCACTACATGATTTTAATTATGATCAATGAGCGCGTTATTGCAGACGTGCGAATTAAAACTGTCGACCAGGCACTGCGCTTGAATCTTAGTTTTCATTCTAAATTTGAATCTGGCTCTGGAGGCCTCATGAGCCGAATACTTAATGACACTGGGATTCTACACATCGGCCTAGTTTTCTTCGGCGATGTACTTCGCGAACCAATGATCGCAATCGCGCTTGTCAGCTATATGCTTTTTCTCGACTGGAAACTGACGCTGGCGCTGCTCGCATTCCTTCCGATTTTCGTCGCAATGACAAAGCAGGTTTCTAGAAGCCTTCGGAAGTACGGCCACATCAATCGGCAAGCGATGGAAGCTGTAACCGCAGATATTAAGGAAAATCTCGACGGGATTCGGGTGATTCAATCGTTCAACCTTGAAGACACAATGAGTGCTCGTCTAAAAAAGTCGATGGACCATTACATCGAAACTCGACGCAAAATTGTTAGCCGGGAAGAAGCGGTAAGCCCGATCAACGAGTTCCTCGCTTCGAATTTGGTTATGGGCCTCGTCCTCTACATGATGACTCTGATTTTAGAGTCAAAGGCGACAGGCGGCGAATTTCTTGCGTTTCTATTTGCTGCAGGACAGCTGCAGAATCCAATCAAGCGGCTTCAAGAGACTTTTGTTCGGGTCCAACAGACCGTGGTCGTCACAGATCGTCTTTTTGGCTTAATCGAGAGTACCGATCGCGTTCCGATCGCTGCGAACCCAAAGCCGTTTCCGATCGAATGGAAATCTATCGAGTTCCGAAACGTCCGATTTCGTTACGGCGAAGAGGACGTCTTAAAGGGCGTATCCTTTACGGTGAATCGCGGAGAAGTGATTGCCCTCGTGGGATCAAGTGGTTCTGGAAAATCGACTTTAGTAAATCTCCTTGAAAGATTTTATGATCCGACTGCTGGCGAAATTCTTGTCGATGGTGTTTCGCTGAAAGAATTTGATCTGAAAGACTTGCGATCAAAAATTGCTCTTGTCACACAGGACGTGTTTTTGTTTCGTGACTCTGTTGCGACGAACATCCTCGCAGGCCGTGGCGAGTTATCGGACATAGATCGTGTCGGTGACACGGTCCAGGTGAAGCCTCACGCTCTTCAGGCAATTCAAAGCGCTTCAAGACACGCGCATGCCGATCCCTTTATTCAAAAGCTTCCTGAACAATATCAAACGGGCGTTGGCGAACGCGGTGGCCTACTTTCGGGCGGCGAAAAGCAACGAGTCTCCATTGCGCGCGCCTTTTATAAAAATGCGCCGATCTTGATTTTAGATGAAGCAACAAGCGCACTCGATTCCGTCAGCGAGTTGGAAGTGCAAAAAGGACTTTCGGAATTGATGAAGGGTCGCACCGTCTTCGTGATTGCCCACCGTCTTTCGACCGTTCGTGCGGCCAGCAGAATTTTGGTGATGAGTCATGGGGAAGTCATCGAAACAGGTTCACATGAAGAGCTTGTTGCAAAGGGCGGCGAATATTCTCGCTTTCATGCTCTTCAGATGACTGAACAATAGCGCTTCCGCAACAATTGAAATCGGTGCAGGTGTCTCAAACTGAGGCGGTATTGGGCGACAATTACGGCTGTGATTTCTTGTCGAAGTATTGAGCGCCTGAACAGTTTGTCGACACCTGAACTTAAATTCTTCAGCTGGCTAATCATTTAGGCGGAGTACGAATTTCCGACACTTGGTCCGGGGTTTGTAGTGTAATGGAATAGGGGAACTATTGGGGGGGTATTTGGCATGTTGGAAAATTCAGCCAAAACAGCGTTCAAACATTACAGTCGCAAGCTGGTAAATAACGGCTTTGCGATGACTGCCGTCGCACTGATGGCATTAAGCCTTCCGGTCGCCTATACAAATTGCTCGGCCAAGTTTGGTTTTGAAGCTAGCGATGACAGCAAGTTAGCCAGTTTAAATTCTTCCGGCGTCATCGTTATTAACAATGGAAACGATTTTACCAACTCTGACGCCGTAACACTTTCTATTTCACACGTTTCTGCTGAACAAATGTACGTGACCAATGACCCGACTTGCGAAACAGGTGGCAGTTGGCAATCCGTTGCCGCTTCTCTTCCCTGGACTCTCGCCAATAAAAACTCGTCCGCAAGTGTTCATGTCAAATTTTCGAATGATGGCGACGGTGGCGTAACAAGTGGATGCGTCAGCGATGCGATTGTACATGACGATCTTCCACCAACTCTTTCTGTCACGACTGCACCACCAGCATTTACGAATGCTGGCAGTGTTGCTGCGGTTTTTGCTTCGCAGGATTCTGGATCGGGAGTCGATCAAGCTATTTGTGAAGTCGGAACAGGAGCAGCGGCCAACGAATGTACGCCGTCCGGCATGAGCCTCGTCAGCCCTGCTGAGGGTTCGCATTCTTATACTATTGAAGTTCGAGATCGCGCCGGCAACGTGTCGGATCCCAGCATGGTAAGCTTCGTCGTCGACCGAACGGCGCCGACCGTGACTCTCAACATGACTCCTTCTCGAATCTCTAACCAAGTTCGAAGTGAATTCCGATTCTCGGGATCTGACGCAGGATCCGGAGTTGAAAAATTCGAGTGCCGAATGGGCGCTGCGGCGACTTTCGCGAGCCTCCCCTTCGTGGCTTGTCCAGATATCATAGTGGAAAACCTTGCAGCCGGCGCTATGAAGTTCGAAGTAAAAGCGATCGACCGAGCTGGCAATCCATCGGCTGTCGCTTCGTACGATTGGACGATCGATCTCACCGCTCCGACAGTCATGATCACGAAGATGCCGTCGTCCTATTCGAATCAAGTCAATTCCGCGTTTGAATTCAGTGGAACTGACGACGGTGGAGCACTCGCTTCTTACGAGTGCAAACTGGATGCAGCGACCTATGTGGCGTGTACTTCCCCACACAATGTCACAAACCTTTCCGAGGGATCTCACACTTTCTCGGTTGTTGGGATCGATGTCGCCGGAAATCGATCGTCACCCGCTTCTTATACTTGGACCGTGGATACAACGCTTCCGACCATCTCGATCGCAACAAAGCCAGACGCCATCACAAATTCCACTTCCGCTACATTTAGTCTTATAGCCGCAGATGCTGGCGGAATTGATCTCATCGAGTGTCAGCTGAATGACGGCGCTTACGCTCCATGTACCGCAACTTCGACCTACAACAACCTCGTCGATGGCGATCGCAGCTTCCGGGCCAGAGCAAAAGACCGTGCAGGAAATACGTCAGCTGTCGCAGCTTATACATGGAAAATCGACACTTCAAAACCAACGGCTACGATCACGACCGGACCTGACCGATGGATAAAAATTCGGGCCGCAACATTAAGCTTCACGGGTGCCGATGTGAACGTTGCCACTGGCCTTCCAGCACTTCAGCTGCAATGTAAAATCAACGATGGAACCTTTGCAGCTTGCACAAGCCCCACCGCCTACAGTGGTCTGAACGAGGGGTCCTACTTGTTCACTCTTCGCGCGGTCGATGCAGCCGGCAACATTTCAAACGAAGCCACGAATATGTGGGGTGTCGACTTAACACCTCCGAGCATTAACTTTGGCCGACAGCCACTTTCCATCGTCTACCGAGGAGAGTCCGCGGAAATATTCTATGCTGTGACAGATCCGGGAACCAGTGCTTCGGGCGTGGCCTCAGTCATGTGCGGATTAAATGATGTATTGGCGACTTGCACAGCAGAAAACACGAAAAAATATAATCTCACCCAGCCCGGCAATTACAAGTTTTCTGTGGTCGCAAAGGACAATGCCGGAAACGAATCGAAAAATTCTGTTGAATGGCAGGTCTCCGATAAATTCTACGAACAGCGGCAGTTGATTGACGTGCGCCGACTTACTAAAATTGACGTCCTCGTTGTCATTGATAACTCGGGATCGATGAAAACCGAACACGAGAACATGGCAGCGCGTTTTGGAACTTTCTTGGACCAACTCAACGGGCTTGATTGGCGCGTCGGCATTGTAACAACCGATGCAAAAACCGACGTTGTCAAAGGCGATGGAAAATTGGTTGAGTTTTTAGATAAAAATGGCAATGCCACGTCCACCTACATGATCGATTCGCGAATGAACAAGGCAACTGCACAAGAATGGTTTGCAAAGACTATTCAAATGCCCACGAACGGATCGGGAGACGAACAAGGTATTGCGATGACTTATCGGGCTATTCAACGTGCGCAAAACAATAGCGGAACAGACGCGCGCAACTATGCACTGTTTCGAGCCGACGCGGCACTTGCGGTGCTCGTTACCACAGATGCGGACGAGACAAACAGAAGTGGTACTCAGAATCAAAATAAGCCGGAGTTTGTCTTGAATTACATCAAGACTGTTTACCCCGGAAAACCATTCAGTTATCACTCAATCATCGTTCCGCTGGGTGACTCTGTGTGTGTTAAGCAGAACGGTAACGAAGGATACGGCTACTCTTACGATGCAATGTCGCGCCTAACGGGTGGATCTACTGGCACAGTCTGCGCAAGCGATTATGGATCGCAACTGACAGCGATTGGCCAAGCGACTCAAGACTTGGTTCGAAGCGTCGCTCTGGCCTGTGCGCCAGTTGATACCAATGCTGATGGAATGCCCGAGATGCAGATCGTGACTTCAAATGGATCGACTGCACCGGCATTTACGATAACCGGCATGCGTATCAACTTCGCTACTCCCCTTCCTTTGGGAAGCACGACCTTGATTTACAACTGCGTGTCGCCACTTTAAGTGAGCTCACGCGGAAAACTGTTTCCACAGTGTTCTGATTAGTCATTCAAATTTCACATTCAAGTTAGTAATCCAGAAGCCCGGGCACTCCGGGCTTTTTTGCGTGCGCACAGATCAGCGCTACAGATCTTCGCTTTCGTTTCAATCCGAAACGCGCGACTCGCCCAGAGTCCAGTTTCCGTCCCGACTTGTAGCAGTTTTAGTCTCACCCTCAAGGCCGTCCAAAGTTTTGACGATGAGAGTTTAGACAGTAGTGATCGATTTGTCGACACATCAAGTTTAAAAGGGGAGCGATCATCATGATCAATTGGGATGAATTTGAGCATATACACGTCATCCGAAAGCTAAAACAGATTCTGGCTTCGTGGTGGAATGTCGACACGATTTTCACCGACGAGCGTGGATATCTGAAGGGCTTCGACAAAGCTAAAATGACTTACGCGAATCCCGGTGTTGCGATGCTGATGCAAAAAGACGCGGCCATGGACAACCTTGCAGAAGTTGTCAGCAAGACCTTGGAAGATTTGCGTCTTTCTGAAAATCGATACTCGCTTCGCCGCTGGGATCTAGCTGGTTTCGACATCGGCATCTTTCCTATTTGGATAGACAACGATCTCGTCGGCGCAGTAATAGGACTTGGCTTTCTAAAAGACAATTCTCCACAGCGAGCTGCGGAAATCCGCGAACACATGGCCGCTTTCGGCGCTTCGAACGAAGCGATTGAACTTACGCTAGCAAAAACACGCACTCTTGACGACGACGACCGGTCGAAACTTGTTTCGTTGGTCGAACTGACATCGCAAGAAATCGTGACTCTGCATTTAGAAATCACTCAGCGCGAAGATCGAATCCGCGAACTGAACAAAGAACTTGGTAGCCGCTACAAATACGATTCAATGATTGGTAAATCGAAACCAATGCAGTCGCTTTACTCGCTTTTGGATAAAATCCAAGGCGCCGATTCGACAGTGCTAGTTCAGGGTGACAACGGTACAGGTAAAGAATTGATCGCCAAAGCGATCCACTACAATTCTTTGCGCAAAGACAAAGCCTTCATTATCGCGAACTGCGGTGCAATTCCAGAAGGTCTGCTTGAAAGCGAATTGTTCGGGCACATGAAGGGTTCTTTCACTGGCGCGATCGCGACGAAGAAAGGTCTTTTCGAAGTTGCTGACAAAGGGACGTTCTTCCTAGACGAGATTGGTGAAATGCGGCCGCAGATGCAGGTTCGTCTGCTGCGTGTTCTGCAGGAAGGAACCTTCACACCGGTTGGCTCGACAGAGCCAAAAAAAGTTGACGTTCGGGTGATCGCGGCTACAAACCGAAACCTTCGCGAGATGGTAGAAAAAGGTGAGTTCCGTGAAGATTTATACTATCGATTGAATGTTATCAATATTCGCGTTCCGCCGCTTCGCGAGCGCAAAGAAGATATTCCTCTTTTGGCAGAACATTTCCTTGGCAAAGAATCTGAAAAAGGTCAGCCGAAAAAAGTTTTGACGAAGCGTGCACTAGAAAAACTTTATGATTACCCATGGCCAGGTAACGTTCGCGAATTGCAAAACGAAGTCGAACGAATTGTGGTTTTGTCCGGAACTGAAAACAAACTAACTGCAGACATGCTTTCGCCAAAGATCTTAGAAGTTGGCGAAAAAGCGAAAGTGCAGGGCGCACGCGTCCACGGAAAATTGAAAGATGCACTTGAAGAGCTCGAACGCGAGATGATCAAAGAAGGTCTTCGACGAACAGGCTGGAACAAGTCGAAACTTGCAAAAGAGCTAGGAATTAGCCGTGCCGGTTTGATTATGAAAGTTGAAAAATACGGTCTCGATAAGCGCCGAATGGCAAAAATTTAGGCCCGGGGAGGCTGGGGTTTTTCTAAAAGAAATTCCCTAGTGAACTGGGATTGATCGTAGGGGCCCAAACCGGGCCCACCCTGTAATTCAATCAAGTAATTAATAATACTCAGCTTTTTCTGTGCCAAAAGTGGTCCGACTAACGGCCCAGGTCTTGCCTTTATTGCGGCTCATGAACCGTACGACTTGGAATCCAGAATGGTCTGCAGCAATTGAACGCATCACCACACTTGTGGAAGCGATGTTTGCTTGTCGTGCAAAGTTTCGAACACTTGATTCGTTTCTCGAACCACTCAACCGAAGCGCTTATCTCGAGCAAGATCTCGTATTTTTAGATTCTACTCTATTTGAAGTACCTGAAATGATTCGCGCCGTTGTCCCCGGCCAATTCGCGTTTCCGCTTCGCGTGCGTCGTGCAGGTGCTGGCCCAAAAGATGTGACTTTGGTTGGCGTTGCAACAATCGAAGGCCTCGCGGCAAGCGACGATACCCGCCTAAAACAAATCGCCGAGTTTCTGCACTTGGCTGTCGAATCGAGGCTTGATGCTTTCGAGCGTCTGTTGGATATCGAGCAACGAGAGCAGCAACTGCTTCTCGAACAGGAAATGCGGGAAAGTAAGAAAGTGGTGCGACTCTTTCCTCGCGATTTGGGGCCACGTGATTTAGGACTACGCAAATCCGATCACGATTATTCGCAGGAGACCGTTTCGTCATTCAATTTGCCTGCGTCGGAAGCCTCGCTCGAGATCACAAAACCTTTGTTACTAGTCAATGATCATCTTGCAAGAAAGTCCTCCAACCTGATTAAGGTGATGCAAGAAAAAATCGCGATCGAGATTTTCAATAAGTCAGGTCATTGGTTTTTTGTCGGCTTAAACGACCTCTCAGACGAATCGTTTCGGACAGCTCATTCCTTTCGTGAGCTTGGCCGAATGATAGTTTTCATTTCGAATCTCGCGGAAGTTTCAATTGAAAAGCAGCTTCGCCTTGCAGAGGTTTTTGCCGCAACAAAAGGCGAATTAGACGCGCCGTCGGTCATTGCCTTTGTCGACGAAGACCCGAAGGCCCTGATCGCACGGGGAACAGTACTGCCGCATCTTCTTGACGCGATGGCGATGATCCATGTGCCAGCAGCGCTTGCACTCAGCACTTCGAGCGGCGCACCCATCGCTGGACACCGAACATTTGGTGTCCTGCTGCGTGAAATTACAGCGACTCTGCGCGGCCGTCCCGCAAGTCGTGAGGGCTTTGAAGGTGCCTCGATTATTCCCCTCAACGGACGCTGGCAACACGACGATAGTCCAAACCCGACGTTCCATTGATTGATTGCTGAATCGGTGGCACGATTCTGAAGTGATCAATACAACTAGCACCACCACCGCCGGCAATCCCGTTACTCCTGAACTCAACCACGAAATTCAGTCATTTCTTGGTTCGCTGATGGGAGCGGGAAAATTCGAAATCCATCCCCTAGCTGGTGATGCTTCTGCTCGGCGGTACTTCCGCGTCATAGCGCACGACGAGTCTTGGGTTTTGATGCTCTGGGACCCGTTCATCGACGACGGTCGCTATCCTTTTTTAAGTGTCAGGGCTCACTTCGAAAAACATGGCGTCGCGGTACCCAAGGTCATCGGTATGCGTCCCGAAAAGGGTTTGGTTCTTCTTGAGGACCTAGGCGATCTCACCTTAGAAAGAAAATTCTGGGAAAATCAGAACCAGGCATCAGCGATGCCGTACTATCGACAGACAATCGACGAACTTTTGAAAATGCACTACGACGCATCCTTCGATCGGTCATCTCCATGCGTGGCGTTTACTGTTGAATTCGACACCGCCAAGCTTCTTTGGGAAATGAATTATGGACGAGAGCACCTTCTTGAGGGCCTTTGCCAAGTGAGGCTTTCGGAAGTTGAGAAAAAGGAACTTCAGACTGTTTTCACGACCATTTGTGAAACCTTGCACCGCGAACCGAAGTTTATTGCTCATCGGGATTTTCATTCTCGCAACGTAATGCTGAAACACGGACGAGTGCGAGTGATCGACTTTCAAGACGCTAGAATGGGCTCGATCCAATACGATCTTGTCAGCCTTTTGCGGGATTCTTACGTGGATCTCAATGATGATTCGATTCAAGAACTTCTAAGCTATTATCTCGCCGGCCGCGATGAAAGGTCGAGACTGAACCCTGGTATACTCCCCTCGATTTCGCGCGATCAGTTTAACCATGTCTTTGAAGTTCAGACGGTCCAACGGTGCTTTAAAGCCTGCGGCAGTTTTGCGAGTTTCAAAATGCTTCGCAACGACACTAGGTATTTGAAGTACCTTGCGCCAACACTGAAAACTGTACGCCGCAGTCTTGGTTCGTTTCCGCAGTACTCAGCATTTTTTAAAATCCTTGAAAGCAATGGCGTCTTTGATCAGTCATTTGACGCAAATTAGGACATTCTATGCAGGCATTTCTACTGGCGGCAGGATTGGGTACGCGACTTCGGCCGATCACAGACGTCTATGCTAAACCAGCGGTTCCTTTTTTAAATGTCCCACTTCTCTTTTGGTCACTCGAATTAGTTCAACAGTTCAAGCCGTCCTCCTACGTGATCAACCTCCATCACCTTCCTCAAACGGTGCAAAAGCTGATGACGTCGCCAGCAGTCGCAGATCTAAAAACCTCTTGGTCCCTAGAAGCCGAAGCACCGCTAGGAAGCGGCGGAGCTCTGACGTTTGCAGGAAGCCGTGGACTACTGACTGACGAAGAGTTGATCGTTGCAAATGCCGATGAAATTATTCTTCCGATTGATAAGATGGCTACCGCAAGGCTTTTAGAAAACCATAGACGGGGCGGAGCCATCGCTACTTTACTGACAATGAAGCATCCCGATGCGGGAACAAAGTTCGGAGGAGTTTGGCACGACGGTGCGGGATCGGTATTTGGCTTTGGACGCGATCGCGCTCTTTATCCGAAAGCAAAGGGTGCACTTCACTATGTTGGACTCATTCTATTGAACAAAAGAGTTCTTAACTACCTACCCAAAACAGGAGAGAGCAATCTTTTGTATGACGGTTTGCTTTCAGCCATTCAGGCAGGAGAAAAGGTCACGGCGCACGAAGAGGAATTATTTTGGCAAGAAACCGGCAACGCACATGATTTTCTTGAAGCCACTTCAGCGGCACTTTCGCTCCTTTCGCCTCTGGTCCACACAGACGCATCGGTCTTAGCGAAAAAAATCGTCTACAAGTATGCGCCCCTGGGAACGAGATACTGGCAGTCTCTATCGGGCGCGCAAATGTTGATATCCCCGATTGCTGATGGGTCGCTGAAAGAATCAGAAATCTGTGCCCACCTGGAAAAAGAAAAGGCGTTTGCCGTGATCGGTGCAAACGCCAAGATTAGATTTTCTATTTCAAACAGCGTCGTGCTTCCAAACGGTCTTGTAAATGAACCGTTGGAAGCTGAAATCGCTTACTGACATCAGTCTTTCAAGAATTGGTTTTCTTGGTCGCGCGCTTTGTAGCGACGAGTGACCATTTCAAAAATGTCGTCGCCTGAAACGCCGATCGTGTCGCTTCCAAGTTTCTTCGTTAAGCCAGAAATTTTTGGCTTTGCTCGATTGCGGTTTCGTGGATCGCGCCCCCAAGGATCTATGCCCGCACCGTAACCGCCCTCACCGCCGCCCGCGCCATCGCTGGCAAGGCCGCGACCGCCGCCGCCACCGCCGGATCCACCTAGCTGCGACATTTGCTTAAATTTCTCAGCTTGTTTTGCGGCAAACTGTTTTCCCATATTGGCGGCCTGTGCAGCTTCTGCTGCCGTCATTCCCATTGCCAACATATCGGATTCAGAACCGCTACCTGATTTCGATAAATCAAATGTTCGACCGTCAGGCGTCGTCATTGATTTTCCATCTGGCGATAGCTTCACGCCTGACTTTTCCAGTTCTGTTCTTAGCCTCGCAACATCGCGTGCGATTGTCTGAGGCGTTGTTCCCGCAGGCAGCCCTCCGCCCGTGCCAGCAGTTCCGGCGCCGCCAGTGCCAGTCGTTCCATCTGGATTGATCGGGTTACCCCACTGGTCTGTTCCGCCCGTGCTGCCGCTCGAGTTATCGTAGTAGGGATCGTAGTTGGACATTTGCTTGCCCGCAGCTCCCGACTGACCGGAGGCGCCTCCGAGAAGGCTGGCGGCGGCACCTGCGAGGCCCACCAGCGGACAAGCCCAGCAGCCGGCGCAATAAGGTTTCATACAAACGCCCATGTACATTCCGGCGGCGGCGATGTTGACGGCGGCACCAATTAACTGAGTGTTACTTGTGCTTCGGCCGGATTCCGCCGCATTTCCCCCACCACCAGGGGTGATGTACTGGGGCTGCGAAGACGTCGGCTGTGCAGATGTCGCCTGCCTTGCCGGCGCGGGAGTGGCCCCGGTGAATGCAAACGCTTGTGTCGCCAAAAACAAAACCGCTACCGGAAGCGCGATCAAAATCTGTTTACTCATATTTCTCATTTTGCTCTTCCTCTCACTTATCCAAGATCACATTTTGCTTTTGAATCTGCTCTTGGTACTGGCGCGTAGCTTTTTCCCAAATCGAAGGCCCCATGGGACCCGTTATTCCATCGACAGACTTCACGCTCATGCCTGCAATGCCGCGCGTTTTGTATTTTGAGCCCGGCAAAAACTTTCTCAGATTGAATTTGTCCATGAGTCCGCCAAGCCCGGCTGATCCATTGTTTCGTGCGAGACCGCCACCGCCGCCTCCACCCGAACTGCCAAGACCACCACCCTGACCGCCCGATGTTCCAGTGATCGCACTGCGAGGATCTCCGAAACCACCAGCGCCGCCGTCGTCGCCACCAAGCGATCCAAGCGCTCCACCGCCCGGAGGTCCGCCGCCTCCAGGGCTAAAGCCACTGTCGCCGTTTGACGCATTTTGTTTCGACGCAAATGGATCGACAGTGTTGCCGTCTGTTCCTGCGTCGTCGCCAGTTCCTAAGAAAGGAGTCGCCGAGCTATTTCCAATTCCATTTCCGGGACCGTTGGTTGTCGCTCCGCCACCTGCAACCGCACCGGGATTGAAGCCGGCGCACATCGGTGATTTTGCGTTCGATTCTCGCGAGCAAAAACAGGTAAGCGACTGGTTGTTCGGATCGCTACAATCGGTTGGATTTGGAAGTGCGATCGGCGAGAATGTTGGCACTGGTTGATTGGCAAAGGCAGACGCTTCTGCCGCACACTGGTTGTTCTGCACGATGCCGGCGCCATGTTGCATAGCGCCCATCATCATCGCCATGACTTGGCCCGAGTACCCGCTACACTGTCCGGCGGCCGCTTTTGATTTTGTTGCCGCCGTCTGACACTTTTCTGCAGCAGTCTCCAGGGCCGCGGCACCGACGGTTGCAGCCGCTGCTTGGGTACGAAGTTGCGCAGCTGCCGCAGAGAACTGTGCCGCCGAAGCTCCACACCGTTTTGTACATTGTCCGATCATGATACCGCAGGCAGCGCCTTTGATCCCGTTGATGGCGGTCATTGCCTTGGAAAGATCGGCCTGCTTTCGACATTGCTCGGCCATGTTTTTTCCAGCAGATGTAATTTGCCCCGCAAGTCCAACCATCTGATTCACCATCATCGTGAACATTGCAGCTTCACCGGCGTTCATCCCGCCGGTTCCAGGTGTTAAACATGCAGTTGAAGTTGTCGATTTCGTTGCTGAACAGTTTGCTGCTTCAGCATCTTCCGGTCCCTGCGGTGGAGCGGGGCTTCCGGTATTTGTATAGGGGCACATTGCTTCCAATGAATCTGGAGCAGCGCTAACAGCTCCGCCGGCAGCTGCGCCGCCTGCTGCGGCACCTGCTGCACCACCTGCTTGACCACCTTCATCGGCAGAGGCTGCTTGTTGCAACCCTCCACAGCCGCGGGTGTCACCCGACGCCATACAAGCACCATATCGCTGCGAGTTTGAAAGCGAGGTATTGTTCATATCGGCAACCGCTTGATTTGGATCTGTGCCTTGATATCGATTTTGCCAGCAAGAGGCCGCAATACAATCGCCTGCTGAATTTGCAAAGGCATCGGCAGAAAACGAAATCAATGCTGCGATCGAAAAAAAGACCGCCAAAATTTGTCGAGGCATGTGATGCCCTCCCATACAGATATTGTCGGACAAAATCCGTCACTTCTAAATAGGCAAGTGCCATTTTTCGTAAAAAAAACGGCTATTTAGAACGCTTTTCCCGTCTAACAAAAACACGTGTGTCAGACCGCTAGACAGGTGTCGAAGAAACAGTGAGTGATTATTTCGAAAGATGTCTCGTAGTGAGACATACGGACATCAGCCGAACTAGAATTGGCTATCGTCACCAGGAGCATTTTTGATCGTTTGCGCTCCAACTCCGGCGCCGCCAATTTGCCACGGGCCGTTCAAATGATCGCGAGAAATCAAGCGCACCGAATACCCAACTCGACCGCCAACCGTGCATTTGCCAGGAATCATCACTCCGGGAACTGCTTCTCCGCCATCTTGGCATTTTCCGAAACGATCGGTGGGAAAAGTAAAAGTCGTCACTCGGTGCGGGGCCCAGCCGTTCAGCAAATGCTTCCAGCTTCGCACCAGCCAAAACAAGACCGGACGCAGAGTCGGATCGACGCCAGAGTCAGTTACATTTGGTGACATCGCTGCTTCGATTTGCGTTTCTATATCGGAGGCTCGCATATCGGCGACGTCTTCACGCGCACCGAGATCCCCAACTGGTCTTTGCGATCCGCTTCCATAGCGGGCCGGGTTGTTTCGTGCGGGCGTTACATAGTTTTCATCGGCAGCGGGATCTATCGAATAGTAAGTAAGATCAAAAAGATCCGGTGCGACGGCCGCCATCTCAACTTTGCGGAAGTGCTGCAGTGGTGCCGGCATTGCGCCAGCCGCGGCCTGCGCGACGGCATCAAAAGCCAGCGAGTCCCCGGAATTTGGAAACTGTCCAAAGTTGTAAAACCAATTTAATCGAAGCCGTGGGTCTCCTGGTCCACCGGCAGCAACATTCGGCACTATTGTACGAAAATAGTTTCTCGCCGCTGCTTGCGCCCTGCTGGATCTCATTCCCAAGCGGTCACCGGGAAAGCGCGAAAAGTTCGGAATCGTGAATGCGGAGTACTGGTAGCCTCCAGCGCTGGGAACAAGTCGCGGCGACGTCATCGGGTCCGTGCGATCGGCCATTTGCGACGGATGCGGGTTCATGTCCCCAGCACCGGGCGCCGCTGCTGGTGGAACAGGCGAAACAGAGGTTTGTGCCGCACGATCCCATCTTTTCCCATACCAGGGGCCAATGCGCCCGCCAAACGGCTGCGCAAAGGCGCGCGCCTCCAAAGTCGAGGGCTGGCCGAAAGGAGCAAACGGTTTTCGTGAACGGGTCGTCGCTTTGACACCGACATAGGACATGCACCACGGATTTTTTTCGAAGCCTAAAGAAGAATGAAAGTCATCGTTCCGATTGGACGGTTCTCCCCTCACCATACTACGCAATGTCGCTTGGGGCGGCGGATCCCAGATATTGATGTTTCCACCTGCCTGGGTGCCGATCAAATCGAATTCCAATTGAAACTTGATTGAGAAGTTACAAGAGGTGCCCGAAATTCCTAGCAGCGCGAAATACATCCCGGGCCCAGTTAGAATTTCTGGAATCGTGTTTTCCCCTGGGCGCGATCCGCCGTCGCAACCGCCTAAGGTATGGCTGTTAAGAATCTGAACACTGTTTGGATCAAAGCCCGCCCGATTACTTTCCGTCAGATTTTTTTCGATCGTGAGCAAAACACCTTGGCGAATTGAGTTTCCATCGCGATCTAGTGGATCTGACGAAACCAAATTTTCTGTGAGTTTCTTTATCGCGCGTTTTTTATACGAGATCGAATATTTGTAGTTCGTCATTATTGCAGCAACAAATGCCCAGCTCAGTGGCGACGCCTCCGCGCAGCTTAACGTATAATTTCCTTGGCTCATTCGGGCCTGTGCTAACGCAAAGCCATTATACCCTCCGGTTGCCGGAGTAGACGGGACGTTAGGCGCCGCGATCGATGTAGAAACCCAATTGTAGGGATGCCAACAATAGTTTTCATTGGGCGGCAAACCTGGGGTGAGCCTCGCAAATTCCCACCAGTAGGGATTTGCCAAACAGGCCACCGGAACTTCTTCCTGTGGTGCCGCTCCGCCGGACGAATAACGCTTAACTACCTCTCCCGGATCTGTTCCCGGTGCAGAAACGTGAGGCGGCGGCTGCTGAACACCCGATCCACCGTTTCGACCGATGGTTCCAAGAACCCAATAGCGCCAGGCGAGAAGTTTGTAGTCTTGGCGTATTTGGTAATTGAGATGAGCGATCTCATTTAAAATTTCAGCCTGCTTTTGTGCGGCGTAATAGGCGCCAAGATCCACAGAGTTCTGCAAGTTGATTTTGTCGTGGACCAAAAGTCCGATGTTGATAACCATCGCGAAAAACACGAACAAAACTTGAAACACCAGAGCAAGGAAAATGGACATCTGGCCAAGTTCATTCGCACCAAATTTATTCGTTAGGCGGCGTTTAGAGTTCGGCTGGCCACGGTCGGACATTACTGCATGGTATCTCAAAAAGAGTCAGCGTAGAAAATGAGATCGCAAAACTAGATCGGAGGGCTAGAACTGTTGTCTCAAGATGAGGCGATTGGTACCATTTCTAGAATCAACTGATGTCTCTCCGAAGACTGACGACCCGACGAAAAAGGTGCTCTCATGGCTGAATCAAATCTTCGCAAACGCCTAGTACAACCGCTTCTTGTCGCTGCGGCGGTTTTTTTGTGTGTTGTTTTAAGCCCTTTGAAATCTGATGGAGCGACATTATTTGAGGGCTGGTCCAAGGTCTTGCTGTCCGGTCAGCACGTTGGCTACATCGTTCAGCGCTACGAATTTGACGAGAAGAAAAAAGAATTCCGCGCCATTCACTATATGAAAATGAATGCTGATGCCGGAGGCCTGACGGACAGCTTGGTGGCCCGCGCAGACGCGACCTTTAAGCCGATCAATTATCAATACACTGGACTAAAGGATGGGAAGCCGATCCTTATCGACGCTGGCTTTAAGGGCGACAAAATGACGGCTGTCGTGACCGAAGGAAAAGAAAAGAAAACCGTCAACGTGACACTTCCAAAAGGTGCGTTTCTTTCGACGTTCCTTGGCTACGTGATGCTGCAAGGAAAAGAAGGTCTGAAAAAAGGGATCAAGTACGAATACCAAGGTGTCCTTGAAGAAGCGGCGATCGTTGCAAAAGGTGAAGCGTACATCGCCGATGAAGAAACCGTTTCTGGTATTGCCGCGTTTCGAATTCTCAACACTGTCAGCGGAAGCAAGTACATTAGCCTGGCCACTCATAAAGCAGAAGTCCTCGGCACCGTTTCACCAAGTGCCGGCGTGCAAACAGTTTTGGTCAGCACAATGGAAGAAGCGGTGGCGGGTCATGGTTTAAATTCCGCCGCGGTATCGCAGCTTTTCGGCTCTGTACCGAAAGGAAAAGAAAACGAAGTCTCCAGAAGAAGCATTATGCCCCCTGCGGCGAAGGGCACAACGCCGACCAGTCCCAGTGTCACTATTCCTGTAACAGCGGCTTCGCCCACAGTACCGGCTGCGACGACATCAACGCCCTCCACGCCCGCGACAAATACTTCTGCGCCGATTGGCCCACCAGCGACACCGCCCAACGCAACTCCAACACCGCCACCGACTTCTGGGAAATAAATGTTCAATTATGTGCTAAGACGAATTCTAGTCGCTCTTCCGGTGCTCTTTGGAGTATCTGCGCTTAGCTTTAGTCTTTTACATTTTGTTCCAGGCGACCCGGTCGACATTATGCTAGGCGATCAGGCAACAGCCGCTGACAAAGATGTTTTGCGCCGAGAGCTTGGGCTTGATCGACCGTTTAAAGCACAGCTCACCGGATACTTTACGGGACTCGTGCAGCTAGATCTCGGCAAATCTCTTCACTCTCGTCGTCCCGTCTGGGACGAGATCGCAGAACGGGTTCCGGCGACCTTTGAACTTACGTTGGTCGCGATGTTGATCGCACTTGGAATCGGTATTCCATTGGGAGTTCTAGCAGCTGTTTACCGTCACGGCGTTTTTGAAAAGTTCGCGATGCTTTACGGATTGATCGGAATGTCGACGCCTGGGTTTTGGCTAGGACCGATGCTGATTTTGCTATTTGCCATCAAACTAGATTGGCTGCCGGTCAGTGAACGAGGCGGATTTCAGCACGTGATACTGCCCGCGTTGACGTTAGCATTAAGCTTGTCTGCGATTTTAACTCAAGTTACGCGCGCCTCGATGATCGAAGTGGTGCGCGAAGACTTTGTAAACGTCGCGCGCGCAAAAGGCTCGGGCCCCATCAGGCTTTGGTTTAAACACGCATTGGCAAATGCGATGATGCCGATCATCACCATAATCGGTCTTCAATTTGGTGCGCTACTAACAGGCACCGTGATCGTCGAAACTATTTTTGATTGGCCCGGAGTCGGGACGCTTCTCTTTCAGTCCATTCAGCAAAGAAACTATCCTCTTGTTCAAGGATGCGTTTTGTTTATTGCGTTCACTTATGTCGCGGTAAACTTGCTGACCGACTTGGCTTACGCGGCGGCGAATCCAAAAGTGAGGCTTTCGTGAAAGGTCGCGGAATTGGTTCGATAAAGTTTTATGTCGGACTAGCCTTGATTTTCTCAATGGCCCTTGGCGCTATTTTTGCCTCAGCGATCGCCGGCCATGATCCAACAGCTATGGATCTCGCCGCGCGATATTCGCCGCCATCGGCTGATCACTTGTTCGGGCGGGACCAGAACGGAGCCGATGTTTTTGCGCAAGTGCTCTACGGTGCACAAATAAGTCTGCAAGTTGCCTTCACTGTCGTCTTCATTAGCGCGATCATCGGCCTTCTCGTTGGCAGTCTTGCCGGCTACCTCGGCGGCTGGGTCGACCAACTGGTCATGCGTTTTTTAGATATGTTTTACGCTTTCCCAGGATTTCTTCTCGCACTGTCACTAGTAGCGGTTCTGGGGCCATCGATAAGAAATCTCATCTTCGCAATGTGTGTCACAGGATGGACGGGCTATGCGCGACTTGTTCGCGGTGAGATACTCCATTTAAAACAGCGGGAATATGTTGTCGGTGCGGTAGCCGTAGGTGCAAAGCCGCTGCGCCTTCTCGTCCATCATATTTGGCCAAACCTCTTTGGCATTCTCGTCGTGCAAATGACCTTTGGTATGTCGGGCACCATCATCACCGAATCGGGGCTTAGTTTTCTCGGACTAGGTGCGCCACCGACAATCCCCACATGGGGATCACTTTTAAACTCTGGTCGAAGAATATTGACGGAGGCACCACATGTAAGCCTCTTCCCAGGGGTTGCGATTTTGATTTTGGTACTGGGTTTCAATTTGGTCGGCGACTCTCTTCGAGATTGGCTGAATCCACGAAAGGCTTAGGGCTTCACAATGCGACAAAAAATCGGCGCCGCGATGATCGTTGGACTTCAAGGCACCACACTGACACCGGACGAAATTAAATTCCTGGTGAAAGAAAATATCGGCGGCGTGATTTTGTTTAAAAGGAACTTTGAAAGCCCGAATCAGGTTTTTGATCTCACTAGCGAACTGCGCTCGTTAGCAAAGATGAAATCCGATAAGACGCCATTTTTGATTTCGGTCGACCAGGAGGGCGGCCGAGTGGCGCGCTTCCGATCGCCATTTACCGAGTGGCCACCAATGGCAAAAGTCGGAGCGATCGATTCAGCAACCGTCGCGTTTAAAGTTGCGAATACCATCGCTACCGAGCTTGCAGCTGTTGGCATCAACATGGATTTCGCTCCGTCCGTCGACGTTTTAACAAACCCATCCAACACCGTGATCGGCGACCGAAGTCTTTCATCGAACGCAGAAAACGTAGCCAAACTTGGCTCAGCGATGGTGCGCGGCTTTATAAAAGCCGGTGTGATTCCAGTGGCTAAACATTTCCCAGGCCACGGCAACACTCTGATCGATAGCCACGAAGAACTTCCGATGGAAACCAAAACGTTGGCGGACCTAGAAGCCTGTGAGTTAGAACCCTTTCGCCGCGTGATTCGCGCGCGATTGGATTTTTTAATGACCTCGCATATATTGTTTAAAAACATCGATCCCGATTGGCCCGTCTCGCTTTCAAAAATATTTTTAACAGACATTCTTCGAGGAAATCTGCGGTATCGGGGACTCATCATCAGTGATGATCTCGACATGAAAGCGCTGACGAAACATCATTCGAAAGGCAAGATCGCAGTTCGTGCGCTGCAGGCCGGAACAAATGTTCTTCTTTATTGCAACGAGCCTGACTCACCACCAACCGCCATTGATGCTATAGAAAAAGCGGTCGCTGACGGGGCGCTGCCGGAAAAAACAGTTGCTGACAATGCCGCAGCGGTGGTCGGCCTCAAGCGCGACTTGAAACTCGAAACCTTTGTGCCGAAGTGGGAAGACTCACAGGCGCTGATTGGCGCAGAGGCACACAAAGCCCTCGCCGAAGCGGTTCGCGCTGGCGCAGTGCCCGCAAGTCTTCTTGAAGGCTAACCAATTTTACCCGACTTCCGCCCAGTCCATTGGAATTCTCATCCTCTCTGAATAATGCCGATAAGTGAAAATGCAGGCGGGCATATTTCGGTGGCGTTTATTCGCTGCTGCGGTTTTCGTTATGTCGACAGTTTCTTTTTCGCCAATAGCTGCGTTTGGCGCAGGTGGCTTTGCGCCTGATGAATGCGCTAAGTGGTACTCTCAACTTTTTCGTTTCAACATTTTCTCTCAATCTCAATCTACCAAAAGTGTAAAAATCAAACTCGGGTCTTACGGGTCCACCTATGACAACGCATTTTTCGTCGCCGAGGAGTTGGTTCTTTCCGGCGCGAAGCCAGAATCTGTTCAAGTTGTTTTTGCTCAAAGGTTTAAAGGCTACGATGCCTACGCATTTGTTCTTCACGACGGACAAGTTTTTGACCCAGGACAAATCAAGAATACACCCGGAAAAACAGTGAAGGTAACCGGTAAACCCGTCGCCGCATATATGAAAGATCATCCTTCTGATGAATCTGCGATCGCTGTTGAAGTGCCTGCAGAAGCGTTTCTAAAGAACTATCGAAGAATGGGCCCAACCCACTTCAAAAGTGAAAAGTTCGACGAAACTCTTGATGCAAGTTTAGGAGTTTCGCGGAGGCCGCTTTCGGAATACGAAGGATTTCGGCGATCTTCCGAAGTGGCAGCAAACACTGAAACTCGAAGCCCCAAAGCACCAAACGTTTTCCAGCGAGCGTTCGACCGAATCGTAATTCCGAATACTTCGAAAGTTTCTGTCTGTAACCTCGGAGCCGGCCATTGCTATGACACTGCCCAACTCGTAGTTGAAGCTTTAGCAAAAAAGGAAGTAAGCCCAGTCTTTGTTCGCGTTCTGTACATCAGCGATTTTGAAGGTTTTAACGCGCACGCAGTAGTTGTTCATGATGGTTTAGTTTTCGACGCATTGAAAATGTCCAATCGCTACGGCTTGAAGGACATTTCCGTGAAAGGCATTCCAATCGCAGAGTACTTTCGCAATTCCCCCAGCGCAGCCACCTCGCGAATTGTCGAATTGAGTGGAGCGGAATATCTTCAGCGCTTTCCGAATAGTGGACCCAGCCCTCTACTTCGAGAGCTCAGTCCTTCGTCTTTATCCGGGGAGCCAACGGAAAACCGTTCAATTCCACTTGATCAATATATTCGCGGCTTACCGAAGTGAGCTTGCCTCTCCGGAATTGCAACGGCTTTACAATGGTTTTCGAAACCGACACATCTTCGTCCGACCGATAAGTTTCTCGGCCATGAGTAGATTATGAGATCTGCACAATATTCGAAGGTTCGTGACATCATTCCTTCCACCCAAAGCCACCGGAATCACGTGATCCATCTGCGTTTGAAACCGCGATCCGCAACGATGACCCTCGGGCCTAGATATTCACAGGCATCGCCCGCTCGTCGTCTCACAAAGTTGCGAGTCGACGGCGCAATCGACGCGCGTCTAGCGCCAAACACCACAGTGGTGTTGCTTTGCGGCGAACCTTTGGACAGTTCACCTAAGGGTTCTATCTTCGAATGAGCAGCTACCCCGACTGATGTTTTTCCATTCGGCGTGTCGCGCGACTCCTTTTCCATCGATCGAGGTTTCACTTCGCGTCGAAGTGGATCGTTTCGGTCGAGATATTCCCTGGCTAATGCAGCGACGATCTCGCCCAACGACGCACCGAAATTAGAATGCGATTTTAGCTCACGCACTCGCTCGAGCAGTGCGAGCTGCTCCTCTGTCATGATAATCTGCGTCGACGCAATCTGCGAGCCAGAAAGCTGCACCGATTCTGGAAAATTCTCGGCAACTAGGCGCACAGTTTCGCGCAAAGTTTTGTTTTCTGCTTGCGCGATCATGGTCGACCGAGTCTCTAGCGACACTCTTTCGCCGGTTCGTTTCTCTTCACTGCGAATAACAGATTGAACTTTCGCAAGTGTCACCAAATTCAATCTTCCGTCTTCAATTTTTTCTGCCGCTTCCGGCACCGCACGAATCGCGCGCGCCGCCATCATCCGTCGATAGGCCGAAGACTCGCTGTAACCGAGATCCTTCACTAATCAGTCAAAGACATTGGCATAGCCGAGTTCGGCATAAAGCCTGCGCGATTCGATTTCGCAAATGTATTCGACGATTTGTCGATCGAGCTTTCGCTCGTCGCCGCGCAAACAACGCACACCGTTTAGCAGTTCGGAATTAGATAAAGACTTTAGGTTCATATATCCTCCGCCGAAAGAAAGATAATCGCTTCTCTTGTTCGAAGAACTCTACTTCATGTTTTAAAAGACGAAATTTTCGATCACAGATCGCGCGTAAGCAGTGGTGATTTTCGATTCACGCCCGGCCGCGGATTCGTGCGATAAACCTAAGCTTCGTTCGATAAAGGGAATTCACGCCGTAGCTAATTGGCGTCTAGCCGAATCCGCAGCATTGACAAAAGCCGATGCCAAGTCCCGTCAAGCGAAAAAATAAATACCTGGGGTATGCGCCGCACGCCAAGATCCTTAATAAAACACCGAGTAATACCCATGTTGAAATTCAATTAAAGCTCGACGCCAAAGTTCATTTTCGCGACGGCGCGCTCGATAACCGCCGGTGACAATTCTGAGTCACTCGGTTTGTCAGTTTTTCCTAGCATGCGCCCCCTCCCCTCACATTTCCGACGCTATCTCTTCGCCTTGGCTTCTCTCTTCCAGCACGAAAACTGCTCCGTTTAACCTGTGATTGCCGAAGAACTGCCAAACGGGAGCCGCCCATATGTCGAATCGAGATACAAATTCCTCCGATTCCCGATCGTCCAATTCACGCATGTCGGATTCTCGCAAAGCATACACTCGCATGTCCGGTCGCCCGACCGTGCGCCTAGATTACGAGCGCAGCACGGGACGCCAGCTTGGCTTCATGGGATTTTCAATTGTCGCTCACACTGCTTTTCTTGCGGCACTCGCTTTTTCAACACAAAGCCTAAAGCCGATTCAAGAAATTGGCGGCGGAGACGGTCTGGAGGCCGGAGCAGGTGGCGGAACCGAGATCTCGATTGTTGAAGTGAACGATGCGGGTGAACCCCTCGCCGCCACTTCCGTGGACCAAGCGGCAGCTCAATCGACCATGCTCACCGACGAAGCCAGTACAATCACGGCCGCCGATGTACCATCGGTCACCGCGCCAGTTATTCCGGAACCAGTCACAAAGCCGATTGTGAAAACAGTTGCCCAACCGGTGGCACAGCCAGCAACAAAACCTGCACCTAAACCGATCGCAAAAGTGACCGCGAATAAACCATTAGATAAACCAGCCACTCAACCAGTTGAAGCAAAGCCGTTAGTGGCACCCGCACCCGAAACCCAGGCTGAATCAAACGTGATGACGGAAGAAGTCGCCGAAGCACCGGTCCTCCTGGCAAATCCACCGGAAGACAAACCTGAGGAGACGACCCAGGAAACGGCCGAAGAGCCGACGCCCGTTTTGGCTGCGGCACCGATCATGGAAGCTGCGCCAGAAGAGAAACCAGAAGCGAAACCAGAATCAGTTGCGGAAAAACAAGCCGAGCCACAACCCGTCGCACAAGTTGTTGCGCAGCCAGAACCAGTTGCTGAACAACAACCAGAGCCCGAGCCGGCCCCTGCGCCGGTCGCCGTAGCGCAGGCAAATACGCAGACAAATTCACAGACAAGTGCGCGAAACGCTGAAGAAGCGGCAAGCGCAACATCGGCGGCTCCGCCGAGTGAGTTCGCATCGGGAATGGGAAACAATCAAAGCGGCACCGGTTCGACGAACGAATCCAAAGGCACAGGCAGCGGTACTGTCATCTCGGGTCCGATCCGCGACGCGAGCGAACTTAAAGCACTACCTGGAAACCCAAATCCGGTTTACCCAGCTCGGGATCGCTTTAATCGAAAACAGGGTACGACTTTCGTTCTTGGACGCGTGATGCCCGACGGCCGAATCGGCCAAGTGGTTCTAGAAAAGTCATCTGGATCACCCAGCATGGACGCCGAGTCGGCGAAAGCTTTCCGAAATTGGCGCTTTCAGCCTGGCCAACAAGGTTGGGTTCGTAAACCCTTCCAGTTTCGACTGGTCGGAGACGCGAAAGAGGTTCCAGCAGCCTTGGGCAAGCAGCTAAAACGCCAGTGAGAACTGGGCATTTTTGCAGCCCAATTAAAAAGCAAAGCGCGAAAATGCCGCCGGCATCTTCGCGCTCTTGATCGCGCCAGTGGCGCTCTCTTGTATTAATTTTCGGCTTTGAATTCAGCCACTTAGCTGAGCAAACAAGCGGGCTAAATTAGTCCTTAAAAAGAACTTTCGCGGACTTGGTCGACCCTTTTGTGCGGCGTGAAGCTTTCGCTTTTTTGCCCTTTTGTTGACGCTTGTTTGCGCGGATCGTTTCAGTGCGTTTCGTTTTTGACGCCATTTAGTACCTCATTTGGAAGACGCAATGGCTATCAAAGGGGCAGCCACAAGTCAAACGTGTGCCGGCTTCCGTCGTTCGATCGGATCTCCTTTTCAAAGGAATAGCCAAAACTAAGCCGCGGACCTTTAAAGCCAATTCCCGTGGTCAGCCAGTTCTCATTTCGGGTCTCCAGCCACGCAGAGCCCACGCGAAACGCAAACTCCTGTCGAAACCAGCTTTCAAACCCTAAATGCACATTGTTTCGGCCGTCATCGTTGGACTCCAAGGGCCGCACCAGATCCGCTCGAATGTGAAGTATTTCGTGGGGGACAAAGTGCACGCCAAAGCCAACGGTGGGAATCATTCTCGCTTCCGGCGCAACACTGTCAGAGGCTCCTGCCAAATCATGTCCCGTCAGCGCGATGCCGAATTTTTCTGTCACGGGATACAGGAAGCCAATTGCGAAATTATCTTGTGTCACATCAAAGCCGCCAGCTTGCTCGTGAATAAGCCTTCGGTAAGTTAGCCCCATAGACAGGCTTCTCTCAGGAAGAAAACCGGCCAACGAGAATTGAAAGTCGCGCTGATCAGCGCCGATTGCACCATTCCCACCGCGCAATGTTTTTCGCTGCACGAAACTAAAACTGCCTGCCGCGATTTTTTCTTCTCCGCCGTCGGCCAACATAACGCCAAAATCCGTGTAGCCGTCACCCGAGTCGCGATGTGATTGATGGGACGAAACTGCAAAGTGATACGATTGAACGTGAACGAGGGTCGCGGGGTTTAACCAACCGGACTCTGCAGCATCAACCGCGGCGCGCCCGGACCCGCCCAGTGCCGATGCGCCTGGTCCGATTCGGTACGGCTGCTCGGATGAGGCGTATGCCGCGTTTTGCGTTACAACAAAAATGAGCGCCGTCAAAGATAGGCCAAAAACGAAACAGGATTTTTTAAGAATCATGCCGCCAGACTACTGGCGGTAGCAGACTGAAGCAAACGAAACACACGCTGGGTCAACGCCCTCGCTGCAAGTTTGCGTTATGTCGTATCGCACTTGGGTCACCCCGGCTCCATAGCAGGTCGTGATGGACTTTTTCGGAACGATACAGCGATTGGTCATATCCACGTACCAGTCCTCAACACGAATCTGATTGCGAACAATTGAAAGATCGTTTGTTAGAACTGCTGGATCCGGCGCCATCGCACAAGTCGTCGCACCACTTTTTGAATCTGCGGGCCGCACGATTCTGAAGCGCAGATTATCAGGGCATGTCCATGTCGAAAGCCCCGATCGATCGCTGGTGCTAGCAAGATTAAGCTCAGAAACTTCGCGCAAAATCACATTCGGAAAATTTGCATTCGACGGAGTTGTTCCAACTGTTGGCTGAGCGAATTTCAAATTGTAGCCCCGCCCATACACTTGAGTGTAAGGGTTCGCAGAAGATCCTTCGATCACATCGCGCGGACTGCGCGCAAGTGTGTCGCCAGTTCCTGGCCCGCCCGTTTGCGACGGCGCCGAATGAGCATACGTCTGGGCAAGAAATGCGTCGTTTCGCAATGCTGTGCGAATAGAGCCTGCCAACGTCGGATTTTTCGTAAAGTACAAACTGCCCTCTAAGCGGGAACCAAAAACGGTCCCGTTGCGAAGGTACTTGAGGCGCGTCGCTGAATCGGTGCGAACCAGAAGATCTGAAAGATCCATCGTACCAAGCGGCTCAAAAACGTTCACGTAATCTTGGCCATGAATCGAACTTCCCGATGATGTGTACATCACCTGGAAATTATCGAGCTTGCGAATTGCAAACTGTACTTTGGTTTGCGAGTTCGCGGGACTTGCACCCAAAAGAGTCGCTTGTTTCTCTGGCGGTTTTTTTCCTTCTTGCTGGCGGAAGCTATCAGTAAGCTTAATTCCACCGGTGCGATAGGCGCCGACACGAAAGGAAAAATAGGCGCCGGCATCAAAAGTACCAACCTCGGAAACAGCACATGACATGTAGGTAATTTGATCAATGGTCGAATCATACGCAAAGTCGACCTTGCTCGCTTCTGATTC
This sequence comes from Deltaproteobacteria bacterium, assembly GCA_017302795.1. Classification (GTDB taxonomy): domain Bacteria; phylum Bdellovibrionota; class Bdellovibrionia; order Bdellovibrionales; family JAMPXM01. The sequence continues at coordinate 401,583 of JAFLCB010000001.1, forward strand.
CAACTGGCTTTCGGAGTCGACAAGAGGAGGCTGGGAACAGTTTTGAAATCCAATAATCAAAAGTCCGACCGCAAAAATCGCAGCGGCCGGGCGAATAACTCTAGATTTTTTGTCGAACATAGCACTAGCCCCCAAGCTCATATCGTATCATGAAGAATCGTCCGAATTCGCGACAGACCCTCCAGAAGCCAGCCCTTCGTCTCAAACTGAGGCGCTGCGCCAAAAACCTGGGGAAAATACTCTCAAATCCGCAGTTCCGCCAAGGAACTCATGACAGATTTCATTCGCTTTGATTGACTGCTGCTCATGGCAAAAGTTCGCAAAGCCGTGATCCCGGCCGCTGGTCTGGGGACACGATTTCTTCCAGCCACAAAGACAGTTCCAAAGGAAATGCTACCGATTGTAGATCGGCCGATCCTGCTTTACGTGGTTGAAGAAGCCGTCCGTGCCGGCATCGAAGACATTGTCATCGTAGCTGGACGCGGAAAAACAGCGATCGAAGACTTTTTCGATGTCAGCTATGAACTTGAAGACAAGCTCGAGCGCGACGGCAAACACGAATGGCTTACAGGTCTAAAAAAAATTAGAGCAATGGCGAACATCATTTCGATTCGGCAAAAACAGCCGCTCGGCCTGGGGCACGCTGTTGGCGCTGCGGCACCAGTTATCGGTAGCGAACCGTTCGCAGTTTTACTAGGCGATGAAATCATGGTTTCTCGGCCAGATCAAAAGACCGTCACGGAACAATTGGTTCATCGTTTTCATTCTTCCGGAATTTCAACGGTGGCCGTGATGGAAGTGCCGCTGGATGAAACTTCAAAGTACGGAATCGTCGAAGGTGACGTCACCAATGAAGGCGGCCATTCAATTGTAAACGTGAGAAATGTGATTGAAAAACCCGCTCGCGGGCAAACGACTTCTCGATTTGCTCTGCCGGGAAGGTATGTGTTTGATGCTGAGATCTTTGAACACATTCGAAATACGAAACCTGGAAAGCTCGGCGAAATTCAACTCACCGACGCCATGATCGCAGTCGCGAAGTCAAAAGGCCTGCACGCTACCACATTTGAAGCAAGGCGCTTCGATGCGGGCGATAAGTTAGGATATTTGATGGCGACTATTGAAATGGGCCTCGAGCATCCCGAGTTGTCGACTTCTTTACGGACCTACCTCAAGGGACTGGTGGCGCGATTATGAAAATGAACTTCGGTCCATTGCTTGGATTATTTCTTACCGCTTTCTTTTTCGCGGAGGCTGGCTTCGGTTCAATTCCCAGCAGTCGCACAATTGTCACGCGACTAGCTAAAAATTCTGGTCGCGGCGTGTATGTCGTAGACCAGGAAGTTCGCTTCTCCGGTCCCGAGGGTCTCGTACTTCGAGAGCGGTGGTTAATACAAAATGCCGAATCTATGCGCCTCACGGTTCAAGGAGAAAAGTCGGGCGAATTTCGCTATGACGCTCTCTACAGAGACGGTCGGCGCACATCGACCACTCCGGCACTTTTATTTTCTACGGACCCAGCAAAAATGGAACCCGGCAAAGGCCCCCGCACCCTCAATGTAGGAGCTGATTTTTTCGAACCCTACTTGTATTTCCGAAGTAGCGCGAAATATTTAGAGTACTTTATTAAATCGAAAATCCTTCCGCCATCTGCTGCCGGCGGTCGCACGCGAATTACAAATATCAACACCTATAAGCCCACACCCGAAGTTGGTGTTCGCCTGGGAAGAACCGCAGGGACCGTGGCCTGGGTTTTTGGAGAGCCAACGCCAGTCGACGGCAAAACAGCGTTTCCCGGTGCATGGATTGAACAGGACGCTTTTTTATTGAGGAAGATTCGCCTAGCCTCGCAGGCTGAAATGTCGCTTTCAGAACATGCCGCAGCCGGCGGCGGAATGAAGCTCGCGCGCGAAAGAACAATTGTTTGGCGCTCGAACGATCCAAGTGTTGTCGAGCCACGCGCGGCAACAATCAAGGTCATTTCCGTCAAAAACCTTCCCGAAAAATCCTTGGCGCCGCAATTTCTTCCAACTTCGATTTCTGCTAACGAGTTAAAAACGGCTCGCCTACCAGATACGGCAGTTGCTAGGGAGTTTTACTCGAGGTTCCGGTGAGCGCCATTGGGCCTGCGACTTGGACGGTGGCCATCGACGCACCGCTGGGCCCGCTCCACTACACGGTTCCTGAATCCTTGCTGACGGAAAGTCTTTCGACGGGAACCTCCGTCATCGTGCCACTCGGCTCACGAAAAGTGCACGGCGTGTTGATCGATTCACAAACGGCCGTTCCAGAAGGCGTAAAACTGAAGTCCATGCTTGGAATTGCTGACGAGAGGCCGCCGATCGATTCGGCTCGGCTTGAGTGGCTGAAATGGATCAGCCGGTACTACGCCTATCCGCTTGGATCAACGCTCGAGCACATGTTTCCGCCGCTTGCTAAATCAGGTGGTCGAAAAAAAGCTCGCAAAGCCCCGCTGATACAGCTCAGTGAAATTCATGGAACTGATCACTCTGTTTCGCTCACGCAAAACCAAACAGACGTGGTGAACACGATTGCGGACGAAAAAGGATTTCAGGCGCATTTACTTTTTGGAGTGACGGGATCAGGAAAAACTGAAGTGTACATGGAGCTCATTGGCCGCACGGTCGATCGCGGCGAGACGGCACTGGTATTGGTGCCGGAGATTTCGCTTACGCCGCAACTGATTGAACGCTTCGCCAGGCGCTTTGGCGATAAAATAGCCGTCATCCACTCGCATCTCACGCCTCGCGAAAAAACAGATAACTGGTGGGCGGCACAATCCGCTGAAAAACCAGTCTTGATCGGTGCACGATCAGCGCTCTTTTGTCCGCAACCGAATTTGGGTTTGATTGTGATTGATGAAGAACATGAATCAAGCTTTAAACAGGACGAATCGCTTCGTTACCATGCTCGCGATACAGCTGTCATGCTGGCGAAGATTTTGAGAATTCCGATCGTTCTTGGATCTGCCACACCAAGCCTCGAAACCTGGCAAAATGCGACAACGGGAAAATACAAACTGCATCGGCTGCCATCAAGGATCCACGGCACTCAAATGCCGAAGATCGATGTTATTGACCTTCGAGAAGCGCGCGATTCCGATCGACAAGCCGGCGGTAGCGCCCTTCGCAGCGCGAAAGACGACCCTGGAACCGCTCGGCCATTTTGGCTTTCAAAAGAGCTTCAAGCTGCGCTTTCGGAAACACTTGGGCGAGGCGAACAGGCGGCGCTTTTCCTTAACCGGCGCGGAATCGCTCAAACAGTTATCTGCCCTTCCTGCGGCCATTCATCTGAATGTCCTAACTGTGAAGTGGCACTGACGCTACACGGCCGATCGAATTTGGTTTGCCACTACTGTGACTATCACGAATCCATGAAAGAAGTTTGCTCTAGCTGTCACAATGGTGAACCTAAACCACTTGGACTTGGCACTGAACGAATTGAAAACGATCTGCGCCGACTTTTCCCCGATGCGCGGCTGGTGCGCATGGATCGCGATGAAATTCAGTCACGCGAAGATTTAGAAGAAGCCATCGCTAAAATTGAAAATCGAGAGGCCGATATCTTGATTGGCACACAGATGATCGCAAAGGGTCTCGATTTTCCGGGCCTCACCCTCGTGGGCCTTGTGTTGGCAGATGTTGCATTTAACCTTCCCGACTTCCGCGCTTCCGAACGTGCTTTTCAGCTACTCACTCAGGTTGCGGGCCGAGCCGGCCGCCATCTTCGCAACGGCCGTCAAGGGCATGTCGTTCTACAGACTTACAACCCCGATCATCCCAGTATCCAGTTCACCTTGGCACATGATTTCGAAGGCTTTGCAGCGCACGACTTACAGTTTCGCGAAGCGCTTGGCTATCCTCCCATAGGGCGCCTTTCCGCGCTAAAATTTGGTGGGCCGGATTTGGCTGAAACGGCAGAGGCTGCTCGAAGAATTGCCGAGCTCGCTCGGCGAACAATCGACAAAGCGATTGTGGCTGATCCCCGCTCACCTTCGTCTGGAATTTCGGTGCTTGGACCTGCGCCTGCACCAATGGCGAAACTTCGAAATCTCTATCGGTTCCAAATTCTTATCAAAGGATCGGATGCGAAGGCTCCCGTTAGCGCTTTGTGCAGGACCTTAAGCGAGCACATCGAAGCTCGAGCCCGAACCAAGTCCCCGATCCTCCCGCCCAAAGTCAGGTTCGCCGTCGACGTCGACGCGCTTCATTTGCTCTGATCATTGAACTCGACTGGCTCCTAGGCGGATCAACCCTCTACAATAAGAGCTGTCGATTTCGAATTGCTCCATAGCGCCGAAAGGAAACCCGCGTGCCATTAAATTACGGGTCAGTAATAATTGCCGCGTCCATCGTTGCCGCTGCAGTTTGCACCGCTTTCATCGATGGTTCCGATGCGTACACCGCCGACCAGGTTTCGGATCGCGAAATCTACCGACAATTTTCCTCGAAGGAAGCGGCAAACAAGGTTTTGGAATTCTTGCGGGCCAAACCGTTTCCACAAAAACAAAAAGAAAGCCTTCTTAAAAATTCGCGGCCTGAAGACCGCGTGGAACTTAAACGTCTTCTTTCAACCTGGAAGCCGGAACAGTTTCTGCTGGATACCGAAAACGGGGGACTGACCATTTCAAGCGTGAGCGGTCAAATCTTAATTGAAATCTCGCAGCAAGTAAGCGACGGGCAAATCATAATTAACGAAAAGCCATTTCAGCGACCACCAAAGGGCTCGATCTTTGGCGCTATAAGAAAACATGCTAGGTCAGACCAAGCCGGCTTCAGAGATTTATTTTTTCCGAAGGCCAACGCCGTCAGTGCAGATACTGCAGCGGCTCTGCCGACCTATCTCTATGTTGAATTCGCTAGTGCTGGCGAGACCCCGACGGAGTCGCACACGCCGGAAGACGAGGCGGCCAAGTCGGCTCAGCAGCTTCAAGAAACCCTGATGCCCGATGGCAGCAATGTCCTGATGGCGTACGCGAAACGCTATTTTACTGAAACCAAAAGCAATGTCACCTGCAATGCCGCAAGCGCGAGCGGAATCGTAAAGCTAGCAGGCGACCTTCACCGCTTTGAATCGCGGTCAAACGGCGACGTCGTTATACTTCCCCCCTTTGAAAAAGGCTCCGCTATTTTGTTAAAGCCCTCGCGAGTTGATTTGGGACAGGCTAGTAAAGTGCTGACTGATTTAATTTCCCAACACCAGCTTGATCCTTCGGTTGAATCAGCGCTTCAAATCGTCGATGGCCCCGTCCGACTTATTTGCCAGCGACTACAGTTAATGAAGCCCAATCCACGAGCAGCATCGTTGTGCGAAAAGCTGTATCAGCGGAAAGTTTCGATCGAAGGACGATGCAGTCGGGTTGACGGAGAAGATAAAACCAGATGCCTTCGCGGCAGTGGCGATCGTCTTCCCGACCGACACATGAAAGTGTTCGAACAAGATTTACTTCGTTTTCTCTCGACGGAATCTGCAGAAATCACGGCCGTTGGAAAGTCGGTCGCATCTTCGCAGATCATTGGTCGTAAAATGTTATTACACCAATGCCTCGATGGCTCGGCTTGCACCAAAACGTATTCTCCTACGGTATTCGAGGTCGTGCAGCCCTCGGCCGGAGAGGTCCCGACAAGAGTAAAGGATCTTCTTGGCTACCGCCACGCCTCCACTGGCTCGGCCGCACTGGTGAAATACATTTGTGAAGTGCAAAACGAAACCTGCGCCGTTCTCACCAACACGGACGCCGCTCTTTCACTTCCGAAAAAAGATTTTGAAAATTCGCGGGCTAAAATTTCGCAAGGCAATCGTGGGCGCGCGTTCAAAAAGACCGACTTCCTTGATGAAGCTTCGGCCCTGCGTCCCCTCGGCCAGTGCTGCGCAAGCCCCACTTGTCGCACAAAACTTCAATCAATGACGGGCGGGACAGTTAAATTCTCGGATTCCGAAAGGACAGCAAAGTGATCGCAAAAAATATTCGTTCAATTTTAAATATTTTAAGCGCTGTTGGATGCGTTGCCGCGACCCAACCTGCCACGAGCTCTCCCCTTGAACAGTTTAAAAATGCAGCGGTCACCGCTCGTATTGCGACCGAGCTCAATCAGCAAAACATAAGCGAAGAACTAAAAGCCGCGCTCGTCGAAAACGCTCGGCCAGAAGATACGGTCGCCATCAAATCACTTCTTGCCCGATACAAGCGCGTAAATGACCTAAAATTCGATGCCGTCTTCGGTCGGTTAATCGCGACGCGAAACGGCGGTGACACAGTATTCACAGTGGAAATGGATTTCGAAACACCGGGCCGCTTTGCGATCAATGGACGCGAATGGAAAATTCCACCAAAAGGTTCCGTTTTAAATGCGCTCAATCGAGACGTGTTTCGGGATAATAAAAGTCGTTCAGCTCATGTGGATCTATTTTTCCCCAAAGCGTTCGGCGATGAGGCCTCAAACCCTGCAATCAAAATAGCCGCTTATGTATTTGTCTCGGCCCAAAGCAATCCTTTCGGGTGGGTGGATCGAGACGCCACTAACTATCTCTCTGAAAAAGGTGTCTTTGACGTTCTTCTTCGAGGGGCGGATTTTCCGCAAACGACGACCGTCGAGAAAATGAAATCCTTACTTGATGCTATGATGATGGCACCCATCAAAGTCCAATGTACCCCAGAGGGGGCAAAAGATTTCGCTTTGGTCGCCGGATCTGAAGTCGAATTCCTAGCGCAGGACGATTTATCGGTGATCTTAAAGTCCAGGGGAAACGACCAAGCACTTAAGTTCACTCCGTACTCGAACACCCTAGAAGCACGTGCTGACGAGATTAGAAATGTTCTATCTCAAGTTAAGCCGACGAAAGACGACGAAGACGCAACCAAGCCACAGAGCGCAGCGGCGAAGCTCGGAACTGAGAATCTAAAGAAACTTTGTGATCTGCGCGGAATGCCTCCTGCAAGTTCACGAACGAGCGAGTTTTGCCAAAAGGTTAGAACGCTAGAGCAAAGGTTGAATACACCTAATCTTTGGAAGAAGGTCGCCCGGCCCGATCAAGATGAAGTATGGAATTTAAATAATCGCGCCAGACTAGCTGCCAATGCGTATGTGAATGAAACTGCAAAGTGGCTTGAGGCAAATCGCCCTTCCCTAAAGGAGCGCATAGAAGAGCTTGCCGGGACCATCATAGTAAAAGAACAAACAGGCACCATTTCTGCCTGCGAAAATCGTGATTGTTCAAAAACGCTTCCGGCCGATCTGGACAGTGTTTACGGCTATCGAATTCCGCCCAGCAACAAGGAAGAATCGGTAAAAGACGCTCTCGCCTTTCGGCCTCGCTCTTCTCCGCAATCGAAAGCCGTAATTCGATACTCTTGCCCGACGAAGAACGATGCATGTGAACGGGTACAGCTATTTAACGGTGACGACCTCAGAGGCGAAGACATTGTCATCGCTCAGGCGTTGGTCGAAGCCGCCAACAAAGACCTCGCTTGGTCAGAAGGGCACGCGAGTGTAAGCCAGCCGGTCAGCATACTTCGCGCGCTCGCGCCCTGTTGCAAAGACATCAAGTGCCGCGCAACTGTCATCGAATCAGGCGTAAATCTGATTCCGACAAAAGGAACCAAGCCAAAGGGAGTCGCTCAGTAATGACCCCTTCCGACGCCGACGCAGAGCCCAGCAAAAAGAAGCCGCCAGCACCTAGTGCCGAGGGTGAAGGGGCGATCATTTGTCCCTACTGCGGAGACAATGTACCGTCACTTGTTCAGGTCGCAGCAGGAATGAAGATTGCTCTTCAAGAGAATGCTCAGCTGACGGCGATCCCAGACAATGTTTGCGGCGGCTGCTATGCGATATTAAGCAAAATGGTTTCTAAGGGTCAGGCCCTTCGCGCGCAGCAGCAAGCCAAAGAACAAAATCGACTTCTACTTTGGCGCAATCGTGTCTCGCTGGTGAAGAAGGCGAAAGATCTTCTCATTCAAAAGAACTTTGCCGAGTCCGCCGTTCAATACGAAAAATACCTGCGGATTCTTGAACTCGTGTACGACAAGAAACAAGGCGAGCTTACGCCAGACCTTTTCTCATCGACATCGCGGCAACAAGAAATGACGGTCGTTGCGTCAGTGTATTGGGACCTCATGCGTATTTACGATCAGTCTCCTCGATACAAAGAACGGCAAATGGTTGCAGCAAAAAAGTTGGCAGAGTTTGCGAGATTCACACCGATTTATCCACACATCATGCGCAAGGCCGAGTCGCTTGCTCGCACCGGAAAAAATTCAGAGGTGTATCGATTCTTCGTCAAGGCTTCGAACAAAAATCGACCGCGATGCTTCGTCGCCTCCGCTGCCTTCGAGGGCTATGAAGATCCAAGCATCACCGCGCTGCGGCTCTTTCGCGATCGCGTTTTACGAAAGTCACTCGCCGGCCGCTATTTCACTCGCGTTTACTATCGATGGTCGCCGCCACTGGCGCGCTTCATAGATCGAAGCCCCCCATTTGTACGCGCCGGGCTTAGATTTTTGCTTAGAAAAGTCGCGAAACTCGCTTTGCGAGCGATTTCTAAGCGATCGGCGCTTGATTCATCCATTTCTCTACGGTCTGATCTAGGCCATGGCTCAACTGAAAACACCCAAAGCACAAGAGTTTGATACCCTCGTCATCGGCGCCGGCCTTTCTGGCCTAATTGTCGCCAATGCACTAGAGGCCACTGGCAGAAATGTCGTCCTTGTCGAGGCCGCGGATCATATCGGTGGAGCAAGCCGAATGGGTTCGACCCAGGCTGGTCCCATCGATCACGGACTTAAGCTAATACCAGATAGCGCCGCGGCCCATGAAGCGCTCGAATGGCTAGAGACTGTCATTGGTGAAAAAATCGAACGCTCGGTCATCGAGGCGGCGCCGGTAAATTACGACGATGGTAAATTCAAACCGTACGTGGGTTTTGGCGACACAAACGTCACCACCGCAAGCGAAATTGAAGCGCAAGCAGTCACTCGTCGCCTGCAGATTTCCTCGACCCCTAAAGATTGGGTGATAAAACTGAGCGAAATATTCTCCGGTACTCTCCTCACTCAATCTCAAGTCACCAAAATGGCAATCGAGGATGGCTTCGTTATCGAGTCTATTATAAATGGAGCCAAGCGAATCTCTGCTCGTGAAGTTGTTTTCGCATGCGCCCCTAACACCTTGGTTCCTATTTTGCCAGAGGGAGCTCTTGCTCCGCGAATCCGACAAAAGCTTTTGCGCGGTGATTTTTGGACAAGCGTGAATCTTGATTTAGTTCACCCACACCCAATCACCGACACGCAGTCAGTTCATGTTTTAAAGGGCGCAAACGAAGAGCCCACGGTAGGTGTCTTCCACGAACCTCGCACGACAGAAGACGGCCGCACCCTTCAGGTTTCTCAGTGGTTTACCTTGATCCCCCGCGATCAAATCGACGAAGAAGAACTCGTTGCCGGAGCGCTGAAGCAAATTAAACGTCAACTCAAGCGCGCCTATGAATCTGCCCTTGAAGGACTAGTCCAAGAAAGAATTTTAGTGTCCTCCGCATCGCACGGGTCGCTATTAGGAGCATTTGACGTTCCAGGGCGATTGCCAAAAATTGAAAATCTTTGGCTCACCTCTTCGTTTTTTTCGAACGAACGCAATACGTTGGGGACGTTGATTCAAGCGCGAAAAGTAATCGAGGAAATCGGCGAACACTTTAACGACACCGACCTCCACAAAGATTCAGAAATTCCGCGCACTGCCGAAGTCTAAGCGCACCGTGACTCGGCCAGAACTTTCCGAAATTCTAAAATTGATTTCGGCCGAACGCGGAGGCGTCGCCGATATCCACTCTGCCTTCAAAGATTTTCCGCAAGGACTTTGGGCCCACTACCAGTTTTATAGACAGATCATGCTGGACGAGCCATTGCCGCTCGCACGCACCGAGCGCGAGTACTTGGCCATGGAAGTCAGCCAGGCAAACACTTGTCCCTACTGCATTGCCCACCACACAGAGGCCTACAAAGACGCTCACGGGAATTCTGGCGTTGAACTCGCTGAAGTAAAAAAAAACGCCCTGCTCGAGGCGGCGAAGACGTTGACGCTGAAGCCTTATGCGGCTGCGAATATAGAAGAGAATTTCAAGGGGGCCGGCTTTACGTCAGCCCAGTGGCAGCACGCCGTCATGGTGATTTCTTACTTTAACTTCGCCAACCGCTGTGCCCATGCCATGGGCCTTCAGGTTGAAGCGAATTTCGAAGAAACCTGCAAATAAAAGCGAGGCGATTGTTTCCGCAATCGCTCGCTGATTCGGTTGCCTGTTTAGTTGCAACGATGCCCATACATTTTTTCGATCAATGCGCAGCCCACTCGTTCGCCGAGTAAAATTCCGTCACGATTGTCGGCTTCTACATGGATCCCGCCGTAGATTCGACTTTTTCCGGCTTCAAGTGCTGCCTCTTCGTAGGAAGCGAAAGTTCGAACAACGCCTGGGAGGTCAGGAGAAGTGACTTTCAATCGCTCCCCAGTGAGCGGCAAAATTGACCCAAGTACGGTCGCTGCTGCGCTGCTGAACGTCGAGTGACCACTAACGTAGCCGGGAAATGGCGGAGTCGTTAACAGTGGCTGCCAGGTCGTATCAGCAAGATCCTCGTGAATCGCCGTGATTGGACGCCATGTTTGGTGAAGATACTTTACCTGCCAAGCAGCAATTCCAGCATCGCACAAAGCATAGGAAAGAGTGCGCATCGCCAAAACTGCTTCGGTGAAATTCACTGGTACTTCTTGAAGACGCTGAAGACCGATTCGAATCCACAATCCAGGTGGCGTCACAGTTCCGGCGCCGCCCACCCAAAACTTGGCGATTTCAGTTTGGTCAGCTGTTCGTTCTGTCGAATTCACGCCTCCAAGACGCAGAACCTCATCAAGTTCCGCAACGAAATCGGTCGAACCTAGCGCTGGTGGAATAAGATCTTTTGTTAGTTCCTCAACCTTCGCTCCAGAGAAGAGACCCATTTTGCCCCAGTTCGGAAGAGCCGGCTTCGCCATTGCTGGCGGCGTTGGACGCCACAAACCGCGGCCGGGTGCTGTGGGCCATTCGGACCCCATTGGGGCTTCCGCCGCTGCCAACGACTGCGAGAAATCATTGTAAATGCGGGTCGCGATTGACTGTGCATCCAACACCGCTTGTTTTTCAGACGCAGATAGTTTGTTCAGATCAAGCCAACCTTCTGCAACTTGAGTTTGCGACGGTTTGATTTGAGCAAGAACTCGCGAGAAGGCCGCGCCGTAAGACAAATCTGGGTGATTAGAATTCTTTAAGCTTTGATAGCCTGCTTCGTTTGCCAGTGCCCACATGAAAGCTGCATAGGGCGGAGCAATCTTCTCGAGCTCCGTTATTTTCAAGGAATTCGTGTGCATGGTGACAACGGTTTGTTTCGTCGCACCAAATACATTTAGTGACGCGAATTGAACAACCGCGACCGCGAACATCGCTGCTCGACGGATAAAGACTGACCCTAACACTTAAACCCCCATTGATAAAGAATCAAAAAACTTTGAACTCTTGTACCCGGGGGGTTACAGCACGAAACATGGTCAACCGAGAAACGATTGACCGTCGCGCTAAAAGACTTAACAACTTTTCCCAGTCATTTTGGGGCAGGCTTTTTTGAATCGGCTGCGCTGCGTCCTGTTAAATCAAAAACCTGCACGTCAGAAGCGAGGTCGCACCCGGAGCAAGACGAATAAAGTCCTTCTCTTAGGGCTTTGCACGGCTCATCCTGCCGCTCGTCTTCGACCAAAAAGTCTTTACCGTCTTTAGAGAGTTCCATTTTAGCGAGATGGGTTTCTTGGACGTCGCTCTCTAAAGCTTCATGAACAAAATAGTTGGCGAGCACAAGGCGCAAAAAAGGCGCTGACAAATTCCACTTTATTTAGCAAAATCATTATTTTAACTCTCTTCTGAAAGTCCTGCCGAAAACGATCCAGCTGATTATTTAAGCGGCGGCTGAAACGGACCTCAATCACTTTGACCTGAAATGCCTAGCGCGAGGAGTCCAGCTCCATCGCTTGACCTAAGTGTCTCGACTCAGCTTGCCACCCCTCCCTGCCCGTGTTAGCCCATTGGCTCCACGAGCAATCGAGGAAATTCACACGTTCCAGACTCCGCTGGTAATTGCATCAGTTTTTGGCTTCTCAAAAGCCTCGAGCAAAGTGCAACGGGGTTTAGACTCCAAAGCTGGAACGGAGGCATAACCAGAACCGCGTTCGGAGCGCACGCAACTCAGTTGGTTGACGGAAGTCAGCTGGCCTAACTTGTGACGACAGGCCCACCCAGCGTCTGTCTGCTAACTCCGAAGGCATAACATAGAAGTCCCACCAATAGGGTTGGCGATTTTCTTCAGGAGGAAGCGCAATGGCGCAAGTTACTATGAAAGACATGCTCGACGCGGGCGTGCACTTCGGACACCAGACTCAACGCTGGAATCCAAAAATGAAACCGTATGTCTTCACAGATCGTGGCGGCATTCACATTATCGATCTCCACAAGACTGTGGATTTCGCAAAACGCGCTGCTGAATTCGTAAAGCAGACAGCCTCTGAAGGCGGACGTTTGATCTTCGTCGGAACGAAGAAACAAGCGGTTGAACCAATCCAAGAAGCCGCTGCTTCTTGTGGTCAGTTCTACGTCACAAAGCGCTGGTTGGGCGGAATGCTCACCAACTTCTCGACCATCAAAGCGTCGATTGATCGTCTAAAAAAGATCGATCAAATGCGCGAAAAGGGCGAGCTCGAATTCTTCTCGAAGAAAGAGCGCGCTGGAATCGAAAAAGAATACACAAGACTGCTCGATTATCTCGACGGTATTCGCGACATGAAAGACATGCCAACAGCGATGTTCGTTGTCGACTTGAACATGGAAAACATCGCGGTTGCAGAAGCTAAGCGCCTTGGCATCAAAGTTATCGGCATCGCTGATACAAACGTTGACCCAGAAGCAGCTGACTTCCCAATTCCAGGCAACGACGATGCGATCCGTTCGATCAAACTTTTTGCTGGTTTGATTGCTGATTCGTTCAACGAAGGTGCGAAGGAATATGAAGCAAAACTTCGTCAGTCTGGCAATGCGCCCGACAAAGACGAAGCTGCGGCGAAGCCAATGCCGAAAGAAGATGCTCCACGTCGTCGTGGCGCCCGTCCAGAGCCAAAAGTTGAAGACAAAAAAGCAGGTCCTTCGATCGTTAAAGCGTCGAAGACTCGCAAACTCGTTGCTGCTGGTACAGCTGACGATGTTGAAATTCAGCAAGAGCTTGAAGAGGGCGAAAAACCAGAAACTGCTGAAACAGAAGAATAAACTTTCAGTCGCTTAAAACGAGGAAATGAAAATGAGTATCTCAGCATCAATGGTTTCTGAACTGCGCGCGAAAACCAGCGCCGGCATGTTGGACTGCAAAAAAGCTCTTGAAGCTACTTCGGGTGACTTCGAAAAAGCAGTTGATTGGCTTCGTCAAAAGGGTCTCTCGGCGGCAGGCAAAAAAGCAGGTCGTGTCGCTGCTGAAGGCGCGGTTGTTTCTTATATTCACGGCGAAGGACGCGTTGGCGTTCTTCTGGAAGTGAATTCGGAAACTGACTTCGTTGCTCGCAACGAAGGCTTCAAGGCTTTCACCCGCGACATCGCGATGCACATTGCGGCAACAGCGCCGATTTCTGTGAGTACCGATGAAGTTGATCAAACGCTAATCGCCCGCGAGCGAGAAGTTTTGACAGCGAAGGCGCGCGAACAAGGCAAAAAAGAAGAAATGATCCCGAAGATCGTCGATGGCCAAATCAAAAAATGGATGTCGGACGTCGCGCTTCTCGAACAGCCTTTTGTCAAAAATCCGGACCTCAAAATTTCGGACTACTTGAAAGAGACAATCGCGAAGATTGGTGAAAACATCGTCATTCGTCGCTTTGTTCGCTTCGAACTTGGCGAAGGTATCGAGAAGAAAAAAGACGACTTCGCTGCCGAAGTTGCTGCACAGGCAAAGGTATAATCAACGATGGCGACGCCAGCGAGACCGATCTACAAACGAATTCTTTTGAAACTCAGTGGGGAAGCACTTGCCGGAGACCAGGGCTTTGGCATTCACGCAAAAACCATCGAGGAGATCGCAAAGGGAGTCGGTGCAGCGGTTGAAACAGGCGTCGAAATTGGAATCGTCATTGGCGGCGGCAACATCTTTCGCGGTGTTGCTGCCTCTGCCAACGGCATGGACCGGGCTAGCTCTGACTACATGGGCATGCTCGCAACTTGTATAAACGCCCTCGCACTTCAGGACGCACTCGAAAAAATCAATGTTGATACACGCGTTCAAAGCGCGATCGAAATGGCGGAAATCGCTGAACCCTATATACGCCGGCGTGCCATGCGACACCTCGAGAAAAAACGCGTCGTCATTTTTGGTGCTGGCACCGGCAATCCCTACTTCACCACCGACACGGCCGCTGCCCTTCGCGCAATGGAAATCGACGCTCAAGTCATCATGAAAGCAACGCGGGTCGACGGCGTATATGACAAAGATCCACTGAAGCATTCAGATGCTGTGAAGTTTGATGAATTAACATACATCGAGGTTCTCAATCGTCGACTGAACGTCATGGATTCAACGGCTATCAGTCTATGCATGGACAATCAGATGCCGATTTTGTGCTTCAACCTGAAAGATCCGGCCAATATTCTGAAGGCGATCAAAGGTGACCGTATTGGAACACTCATTCAATAGCTACTCTCACGTCAGCTGATTCAATAACAACGAAGGAGTCTGCAATGGTCGAAAATGCGAAAAAAGCCGCAAAAGATTCTATGGAAAAGGCCCTCGCTTCACTGGCAAACGAACTCAAAAAAGTTCGCACCGGGCGCGCGCAAATCTCGATGCTCGACAACGTAAAGGTAAACTACTACGGCAACCTTACGCCCCTCAGTCAGGTTTCTGCGGTTTCGACGCCAGATGCAAAAAGCTTTCTGATCGCACCCTGGGAAGCGCAGATGCTTAAAGAAATTGAACAAGCAATCATCAAAAGTGACTTGGGAATGAGTCCGATCAATGACGGGAAAGTCATTCGCTTAAAAGTTCCGGACTTAAACGAAGAACGCCGTAAAGAGATGGTGAAAAACACCAAAAAAGTCGTCGAAGATGCAAAAGTCGCAGTTCGCATGGCTCGACGAGATGCCAACGAAGCTCTTAAAAAGGCATTGAAGGACAAAGCGATCAGCGAAGACGACAACAAGCGAGCGGAAACAGAAATTCAAAAAGCCACCGATCAGTACATCGAGAAGGTCGACAAGATGTCGGCAGAAAAAGAAAAAGAGATCATGACGATCTAATTGGTGAACGTGAGTACTGACGAAGCAAACCTGAAATTTAATTTGCCCAAACACGTTGCGATCATCATGGATGGCAACGGCCGCTGGGCCGAGCTCCGAAGGCGCAACCGCACCTTCGGACATTTGCGTGGTGCACGGATTGCGCGTGAAATAATTGAAGCCGCCTCTCAGCGCGGACTTAAAGAACTTACGCTATACACGTTCAGCTCTGAAAATTGGCTTCGGCCCCTTGAGGAAGTCTCATTTCTAATGGCACTTCTATCGCGGCACTTGAAGCGAGAACGTGCAACTTTGATAAAAAACAAAATTCGATTTCAAGCTATTGGTGAACTTGATCGACTTCCCGCTAGCGTAAGGGCCGAGGTCGACGAAACCGTCCGGGCCACTGCCGAGTGCACAGGTATGAAACTCACCTTCGCGCTTAGTTATGGCGGCCGCCAAGAAATTCTGACTGCGGCAAAAAATTTGGCTTCCGCAGCCGCAAAAGGCGAGTTTGATCTGTCGAAGATCACAGATGACCAGCTTGCAGAAAAGTTTCAATCTGGTCTTATGACAAAAGGAATGACCGACCCTGACCTAGTGATTCGAACCAGCGGGGAAACACGCCTTTCAAACTTTTTTCTGTGGCAGTGTGCTTATTCAGAAATTTATTTCACCCAGACCCTTTGGCCCGATTATGGCGAAGAAGAACTAGAGGCAGCCCTGCATTGGTATGGCAGCCGCGAACGGCGCTTTGGCAGGACGTCTGCACAGATTGCGAGTGGCGCACAGATCCTGGGGGAAGCCGCCTCGCCTACGAATGATCCCAGTCGCGAATTGACGGTGCTATGAAGATCCGGGCGATTTCTGCACTCGTCGCCGTCCTTGTATTCGTTGCGATCTACTGGTTTTTTCGCACCAACGGACTATTTTTTATCGGGATCGTGGTGATCTTTGCCTCGATTTACGAATATGGCCGCCTTACTTTTCGGCCGGAACTCGCACCTAGATCGTTACGATGGTCCTTCGTCATTCTTTGCGCATCGTTGTTTTTGACCACTGTCTTTGTCGAAAAGCCCGTGGCCTCGATCGCCCAGGCTTCTATTTATTTTTTGACGATCGTGCTTTTCAACGTCACTAGTCGACGCGACCTTGGCATTTCGGTTCAACTTCAAGGCGCAGGCCTGATGGGCTTTCTCTACGTAGGGCTCTTTCCGGCGTTGGCTTTGCGCCTACTTAAGTTTCCCGTTGGAGACGTGTGGTTTTTTGGACTGCTGGCCATCGTTTTCGCTGGCGATACAATGGCGTACATCACCGGGCGCTTTTTCGGTCGCCGCAAACTTTTTGAATCCGTTTCTCCCAAGAAAACAGTTGAAGGTGCCATTGGAGGCTTGGTGGGCTCTGCCTTGGCCGGAGTCGTCATTGCACAGTTTCTTCCACCCGAAGCCTCGTCATGGATGATGATCGCCGCAGCGACCATCACCGGCGCGTTTGCACAGATCGGCGATCTTAATGAATCGCTCTTAAAAAGGGTGGCTGACGTAAAGGACTCCGGCTCAATAATGCCCGGACACGGCGGGATGCTTGACCGACTAGATGGTGTCCTATTCGCCGCACCTGTGTACTTTAGCCTCGTCAGTTTTCTTGTCTCTCGTTCAGGAATCTAACGACGTAGGTCCTGCTCTTCCCTGACATTAGTCAGCGAAAATCGGCAGTGCGTCGGCAGTCTCAAATTGAAGCAATGCTAATTTCCTTAAAACAACTGGAGACAAATACCTAGGACGACTATCATAGAGGGATGTCGAGTATTTTTTCTTACGCAGTCCCTATGATCATCCTTCTCGGGCTTTTGATTTTCGTCCACGAGCTCGGGCATTTTTTAGTGGCGAAGTACTATAAAGTGCGAGTTGAGGTTTTTAGTCTCGGCTTCGGAAAAAAGCTTTTCAGCTTTCGTCGCGGCGAGACTGAATACTGTATTGCAGCTCTCCCTCTTGGCGGTTACGTCAAAATGTACGGTGACGATCCTTCGGCGGAAGTCAGTGAGGCCGATCGCCGCGGTTCGTTTTTGCACAAGCCTGTCGGCCAAAGAATAGCGATCATCCTTGCTGGTCCGTTGATGAATTTGCTTTTTGCATTTGTTCTTTACACTGCCATCGCAATGATGGGTGAACGAGCTATCTTCCCCGGCCTCGGCGACATCGACAGTAAATCGATGGCCGCGACGATTGGATTTCAATCCGGTGACACTGTGCTCGAAGTTACTAAAGCCGACGGCACCACTGTAAAGCCGCTGACCTGGAACGACTTTGAAAAGCCCATCCAGGATTCTCCGGAACAGAACATCAGTGTCAAAGTTCAACGTGCATCAGGTGAGGTCGCGGTTTTGGAGGCGACTCCGAAATTTGTTCCGAATCCATTTGTCCTAGGCTGGAAGCGCGAAGTCGGTGGTATCGACGGGCTCACGTTTATGTCTCGCGCTTCCTCGATCGCTGTCATTTCGTCTGAAACTGCAGCCGCTAAGGCGGGCTTAAGAACTGGCGATACAATTACAAAGATTGGCGAAACTCCTATCCGACGCTGGAGAGAGCTTCTCTCGTCAGCGGAAACGTTTGCCGATCAGCCAGAATTGAAATTCACGATTCAACGTGGACTTCTTGAAAGCTTTCTTGATGAGGATTTCCAGCCGCAAACTTTGGAATTCACGCTTGCTGTTCCGGCAGGCGCGAAAGGCAAAGCGGGACTCGAGGCATTGCGAGCGATGGGCTTTGATGATCCGGAGCTTTATCTCGCTTCAGTGGAAAAAGGCTCACCGGCTGAAAAGGCAGGGCTGAAGCCGGGTGACAAGTTGCAGTCGATTAGCGACACGGTCATGACTAACTTTGAACAAGTTATTGCAACCATTCGGACCTTTAACGGCGAAAAGCCGTTGAAATTCGATGTGCTTCGCGATCTCAAGCCCGTCACGATTGAAGTTGTTCCGAACGTAAAAAAGCGAATGAACAATATGGGCCAAGAGGAATCGCGGTTCGAAGTTGGCATTCGCCCGATGATGATCGACGACGCTCCGCAAACAGTAGAAAAAGTCGCAGGCGGCGTAATACAAGCGATGGAGCGCGGAGCGATTCGATCTGCCGAGATGTCAGGCGCCGTCGTCATGGGCTTTGTTCGCCTTTTCCAAGGCGAAGTATCCTCAAAAAACATCGGGGGCTTTTTATCGATCGGCCAAATGGCAAAACGATCGTGGGGCATGGGAATGTCCGAGTTTTTCTTGGCGATGGCCGTGATTTCCATAAATCTTTTCGTGTTAAACCTTTTGCCCGTGCCTGTGCTTGATGGCGGGCATTTAGTCTTTTACACGATCGAAGCCATTCGCGGAGCTCCGCTGTCGATGCAAAAAATGGAGATTGCTCAACGGGTCGGCGCGGCCCTGCTGGTAGGACTAATGGTCTTTGCACTCTTCAACGATGTTTCGAGGATATTTTTCCGCTAAATGAGCGATGAGAACTTCAATATACTTTCGATCGAAACATGTACGGCTGCAGGATCGGTAGCCGTCGTCCGAAGTAGTGACCTCAAGGTACTGGCATTGAATGAATGGACACGCGGCCGCAGCCACGCGGAAGTCATGACGCCCGCGATGGATGATGCCGTCAAAATGGTCGGTGGTTTCAAGGAAATCCATGCCGTCGCAGTTGGCATCGGGCCAGGTAGTTTTACTGGAATCCGGGTTGGTCTGAATGCCGCACGGGCGGCAGCCTGGAATCTCAAGTTGCCTCTCGTTCCTATTCGAACGACGGATGCGCTCCTTGAAGGAGCGGTTTCAAGCGGTGCGGGCGAACGGTCACCGTGCAGCTTCGGGGCCGTCATCAACGCACAGATGGGTATGATTTTTGGCGCTATTGCCACAACTGGCGCATCGGCGATCGAAACAGCAAGCACCTCGCCAGCAGCCACAAAAAAGTCGGGTGTCTTGGGATATTCATTGCCGGTTGCAATGACACCAAACGATTTCGCAAAACAGTTTCAAAGTAGCAGCGAGAACAATCTGTTTCTGGTTGGCGATGGTGTTGATTTGGTTCGCGAATCTTTCGCGGCTAAAAACATTCGCTTTCGCCAGCTCGACCGAAGTCTAGATTTTCCGCACGCAGCTACAGTCGGCCGCATGGCTGCACGAAAAATATTCGGCCAGGCCCCCGAGGCCTTGGTCCGAAACTTCACATGGCAACAGGCCCAGCCTCTTTATATCCGCGGAAGCGGTGCCGAAGAGAAGAAGGGATGAATGAAAATACACCAAGCCCGTTCAAATTGAATCCCAAAGGTCCCGCAGCGGCTCCAACAAATGTTTGGGCTGTTGGTGGCGGCAAAGGCGGAATCGGAAAGAGCTTCATTAGCTCATCGCTCGCTATTTGTCTGACAAAAATGGGAAAATCAGTCACGCTGATCGATCTCGATCTTGGCAGTGCAAACTTGCATACAGTTTTAGGTGTAAAAATCCCAGCACAAACTTTATCGGACTTTATTTCAGGTCGCGCGCAATCGATTTCTCAGGTCTCTGCAGCTACTGAAATTCCAGGTCTTAGCTTTGTCAGTGGATTCAATGACGCTTTAAATATTGCGGACCTCGATAAAGACAGCAAACAGCGACTGATTCACTCTTTCCGACAAATTCAATCTTCCTATGTCATTTTGGATCTCGGCGCAGGAACGAGTGAAAATACTCTCGACTTCTTTTTGTCCGCAGATCAAAAGGTCGTGGCCGTAACCCCAGAGCCTACTTCGATAGAAAATGCCTACCGATTTATGAAATCCAGTTTCTATCGCAAGCTTCGACAAACTGAATCTGAACTTGGGATTCAAAGTTTAATTGAAGCTGCCATGGATTCGCGAAATCAAATTGGTATTCGCAGTCCCGCTGATCTCATTCGATACGTACAACAAATGAACCCCGAAGCGGGGCAGCGCTTTCAAGAGCGGATCGCTGACTTCCAGCTGCAGTTACTTCTGAATCAAGTTCGCACACGCCAAGACATCGAGCTCGGACATTCAATGAAAAGTGTTTGTCGAAAATACTTCGGCATTGATGCGAATTACCTCGGTTACATTGATCATGATAACGCCGTGTGGCAGTCGCTTCGCAAGAGACGACCCTTGGTCATCGAGTACCCCTACTCGAGCATCGTTGGACAGTTCCTTGGGATCACAAAGAACCTGTTGAATCCTCAAGCGCTTCGCGCTGTCATATAGATAATGTTTTCTAAGGATGGAATGAACTATTACGAGGTGCTTGAGGTGCAACACGATGCTCCTCAGCACGAAATTCACCGCGCCTATCAGCGCGCAAAGGCAACTTACTCCCAAGACAACCCAGCTTTGTATTCGATGTTTTCCCGCGAAGAAGCGCGCGATCTCATGAAGCTTGTTGAGGAAGCCTACGCGGTTCTCGGAAATCACGGACTGAGGCGCAATTATGATGAGACCGTTTTAAAAGCAGGCCTTCGATCGATGGCGCCACCCATTTCGCGGGCGCCTCCGCAAGAGCCAATGTATCAAAACCAATCCGAACATGAGGCGCTTCCCGACTTCGTTGTTCCAGACCCTTCGATTCCTGGATCGTTTGATATCGCGCCAGATTATTCTATGGCACCTCCGCCGATGGCACCCAAACCACATTCAGCACCCGTGCTAACGGCTGTCCCTTCCACTCCAAAACATAATCCAATACAAATTCCTATACAAAATCCAATACAAAATCCGTACTCGCAACCGCCACCACCGGTTATGGATCCTTTGCACTCTTCCGCAACTGGTATTCGCGAATCAATTCTAGTAACGAACTCTGAGTTCACTGTCCGACGTCGAGAAACCAATTCATCGCTACCGTCGGACACCGGCAAGTGTCCGCTTGGCACTTACAAGATCGACCTTTCAATGGAACAGGAAATTGCGACGCGAACAGAGTTTGACGGTCTCTTCATTCAAAAGGTGCGGCTTTATAAACAAGTCTCGCTAGAAAAATTAAGCGTTTCGTCTCGGATCGGCAAAACCTACCTGATCGCTCTTGAATCCAACGACTTCAAAAATCTTCCGGCTACTGTTTTCCTTCGAGGCTTCCTAGTTCAAGTTGCTAAACAACTAGGACTCGATGAAGCCAAGGTTGTCGCCTCCTATATGGGTCTCGCCAAAGCCGGTCTCCCCAATAAGTATGTCTGAAGACGCGAACGATTCTAGCGCTTCGCCCTCGAAACTGCGACCAGGCGAGACGCTTCAAGAGCATTCGCTGATGATCTCGGAGTCGCTCTCTGGCCAACGAATCGACAAAGCTTTAGCAACTCTCGCCGCTGTTGGCACCCGCTCGCAGGCGTCGCGCCTTCTGGCTAGAGAATTAGTTTTTCTCGGCGCCCTCAAAATTAAGCCCTCACACGTGACCAAGGCTGGCGAAATTTATCGCGTCTGCATACCAACGGTGCCCACCCAAACTCTTGTTCCCTACGATTTCCCTCTTGAAATTGCGTATGAGGATCAAGATTTGATTGTCGTTAATAAGCCTGCCGGCTTGGTGGTTCATCCCGCGTACGGCCACGCGCAAGATACGCTCGTCAACGCACTCCTTCACCACACTAAAGATCTCTCACAGGGTTTTGATGAACTTCGGCCGGGACTCGTGCATCGCCTCGACAAAGACACCAGCGGCCTGATCGTGATCGCAAAAAATGAAAAAGCTCAACGCGAAATTGCTCTGCAGTTTCAACGGAAAATTACTCATAGAATTTATCGTGCCTTGGTTTACGGTCGTATGAGGCCGCCAAAGGGTACAATCACTTCCTATTTAAAACGGCACCCTGAAGACAGAAAGCGATCAGCTTCGGTCGTCGCCTCCGAGCCTAACGCTAAATTCGCCATCACCCATTACCGCACTCTTGCCGAACACGCCTCTGGCATTCAGCTCCTAGAACTGAAATTAGAGACGGGACGCACGCATCAGATTCGCGTCCACATGAAGGAAGCTGGGTCACCAATCGTCGGTGACACCGTCTACGGCGCAGACAGCCGCACCAAAAACCTGAAGTCGGTCCTGCTAAGAAAAATGATAGCGGAGCTTCCTCGCTTTGCCTTACATGCCTTCGAGCTTGGATTTTATCATCCGAGGTCGGGAGAGTTTTTGAAACTAAAGGCACCGTGGCCGAGCGACTTGATGCCACTCATCGAGCATTTCGAATTTCCAAAGTTCGAGCAGCAAGTGGCGGTCGAGCGTTTTGCGAAACGCCCAGACGACGAGTATCCTTGGCCGAAGCTGAGGCCCGAAAAACCTAACGAAACTTCCGAGGAACCCGATGACGAATAACCTTTGGAACTTCGATCTAGACGCTGTTTGGATTAAATTAGACGACCTCATTTTAGGTTTTGGCCGAAAAGGGGTCTCGGTCGCAAATTTGGCTGACAAGTTTCAAAAATTTCAGGAAGCCCCGCTGCAATGGGCGAACCTCAACCAGATCCATTCGAAAGTCGTTGTGCGTTCGGATCTCAATCGACATTGCGGCATCGAGGCTGATGCTCATTATTCATTCGATCGCGGATTGGCGCTGGTGGTTAAATCCGCCGACTGCCTTCCGGCGCTTATCTATGGCCCGGCCACGGATCGATTTCCCAATGGGGTGATTGCTGCCGTCCACGCTGGCTGGCGAGGAATCGAAACCGAAATACTTTCGCACACGATTAAAAAACTTAAAGCGGAAGGGGTCGATAGTCGCTCTTTGAAAGCTGTCATCGGTCCGCACATTCGCGCGGAAAGTTTTGAAGTCGACTTCAAAGTTGGATCCCTACTTCACGCGGCCGCCCAACGCGCTGGTTGTCTAGACAATGAAGTTCTTTTTCCCGTCAACAAAACTGATGTCGGCAATGAGAAATCTTTCGTGCATCTCGACCGAATCGCTGTCGGACAACTGACGGGCCAAGGGCTTTGCAAAGAGGCGATCGACATTTTGGAAGAGGATGGCACTGCTCCCGATACCAAAACAAACTTGAAGTGGGCCTCCTATCGTCGTGACGGCGCAAACGCTGGTCGCAACCATAGTTTCATTCTGCGGCTTTAGAATTCTCTGGCGCGGCTTTTACTTCAAGTGGGTGATGCGGCCGTCGATCTGCCTCATCGCTTTGGGCGGGTCATGATCCGGCCAGCCGATGACAATCCCACATAGAAGTTCGAGTTTCCCGTCTTGATATTCTGGATGCTTTTCGAGCCCAAGAAACTTGTCGACATCTTCTTTGATTTCGAGTGGGGCACCCATTGTACAGCACCCAAGTCCCTCAGCTACGCAAGCAAGATTCATGTTTTCCACTGCCATATACACGCTTCCAATTGACGTGTGATATCTTTCTTCCGCGTCGTTGTGCGAGTAACAAAGGATCACGACAGGTGCGTCGCCAAGCGTATAAAAGAATCGCTCTGTGAACTCATAAAGCGAAGGCTTCAGGCGCTTTTCAAGAATCCCCTTGATACCGATCCAAGATTTCTGGGAAAGCTTGAGATATTCATCCCGCTTTTTTCCCTGCAGTACAAAGAAGCGCCAGTTCTGACGGTTTTTTCCTGATGGGGCTTGAAGGCCTGCCTCAAGAACTCTTTCTAAAATTACTTCGTCAACTTCGCGCTTTTGAAACTTCCGGATTGATCTTCGCGATTGCAACATGCGGTAGAACTCAGACTGGAATTCGGTTGAAAAAGGCGCATATCGCGGAGGCGGAACCGGCGTCGACATTGCGAAATCTCCCTGTAATGAGGTGTCCAACTGCTGCGCAGGTGACAAGCTTGCAACTGCCGACAGATTTCGCCCTGTTTGTAAGTAATTTCAAGTAGTTCGAGATTTTCGCCAAGTACGGCCAGCAGATGCTGATCAGGTGTCTAAAAGTACAACAGTCGGAGTGAAATCTAAGCGTTTGATATTACTGTCTTTTTTGGTCTCATTAAGGGTCATATCGAATTAAATACGGCACTGTTCTTGGATATTTAAAGCAGCAGGGGGCCTAGAATGAAAAATCAAACGCAAGCACTGATCAGCCGACTTGTGCATCCGCAGATGCTGATCCGCATTTCTCAATCGCTTCTTGCGCTGCTTGCGATTGTCGGATTTGTTGCGGTCGTTCATCCCGACGTTCGGACCAGCGTTCGAGGATCTTTGAGATCTGATTTTCGTACCGTTGTTTCAACCGCCAAGGGCGATCTCAGCGGAACCGGTGTAATGTTCACGGTGGCTAAGATTAAAACTCGCGACAATATTTATCTGGAAATTTTTGAAACGGTGATCGAGCAAACTCTCGACGGCGAATCCGAAAGCGCCTCGTCTGACTCGGAAGCCGGTTCAGCAGCACCACGCTTAGTTGAACGAATTGAGATCCCGGACGCCCGAGACGCGTTTTTCAGCTTTAATGGTCAAGCAACAAACCTCGCCATTGATGACGTCAATGGCGATGGTCGTCCTGAAATTTTAGTTCCTACTTTCGATCGAAATCTTGTCGGGCGCCTCAACGTGTTTGAGTACAATAACGACACGCGGGAATTCAGCCGAGTCATTCGCTAGTCTAGTTCGTGCAAGTAAGTTCTCTCATCTGTTCGGCTAAAATTTCCAAAGGCAAAAGACCGGCGTCTAAAATCGCGTCATGAAAACATCGCTCCCTGAACGAGGCTCCCATTCTAGCCATTGCCTCTTTTCGAATTTCCCTAAGCTTCAAATACCCATAGTAATAACTCGGTGCCTGCCCTGGGCTTCGGTACATGTAGCGCTGAAGCTCGGAGTCTGCCCATGCGGGGGACATGCCCACGTCCTCCGTAATTACTTTCTTTGCTTCTTCTTCCTTGATCAGCCCAAGGTGCAACTCGGGATCTAGAAACATCCTCGCGTTACGCATCATCCTGGCCATCAGGAGGCCCATCTTCTCGTCCTGGGTCAGCGATTCTTCCATCAACCATTCTGCGTAAAGCGCCCAGCCTTCGACGTTGACACTATTGAACGCATAGTTCGCTCGAATAATAGAGACGCCCCGATCAAGAGCTGCGCTGAACTGCAAATCGTGCCCCGGGCGACCCTCGTGAGCAGTGAGACTTTTTGCCGCCGCGGAAAAAGCAAAATCATCAAAGGATAGTTTGTCTTTTGTTCCAATTGGTACCACGAACTCAGGGCGCTCACCCGTATTGCCTATCAGCGGCGGGGTGTTCAGATGAGGCACCGGCTGGATACGGCTTTCTGCTTCTGAGGCGATGCGGATTCGAAGCGGCGTCGCCGGAAGAGTCATCAAGTCGCGACGTTTGATTTCGGCCGTAAGCTCTTCATCGGCTTTTACATACCTAGCGCGAATTTTATCAGGATTAGTTTCCACACTCTGCTTTTTGAAGTGCGCGAGTACTGCCTTTGGTGAAGAATCCTTCAACCCATCTCGCTTACCGATCTCTGCTGCGAGCGCGCGATACTCGACAAGAGATGTTTGGAATTCTGCACGCGCCGCTTTCTGGATTTCTTCGGGCGAAGACCTGTGACCGATGCGATAAAGGGCTAGCGCATACATCTCGATTGGCAACTTGTGGTCTGTGCGCGCCAACGGTCGTAACGAGGTCTTTACCCAATTGTCGTAGGTCCGGACTTGAATCTTGAATTTCTCAAAATCCTGTCTCCAATCTTTGAATCCCGTTTGCTTCTCTGCGTCCTCCAGAAGCCCGCGAACCCCGTCGACGATTTTTTCCGAATTTTTTAGGTAGTTATCAACTTCCGCACGCAACGGAAAAAATTTCCGCCCCCCACTTGGCCCGGTCTTACTTGAAAACCGCTTAATTTTTTCTTCTGCGCGCTGTTTTGCAAACTCAGCACGTGGCAGCGCCTTCAGGCCATTTTCTTCAAAGCCATAAACGTATTTTTTAAAACGATCAAATGCCGCGCGCTTTCGTTCGGGCGGGCTCTGATCGTTGATCAGCGAACGAAGAGAATAGAAGGTCGCTTCAGAGACCTCCTCAAACGGGATCGCTCCGTATTTTTTCTCCAATTCAAAACCGCGTAATGAAGACTCGACATTGTCCGAAAGGACTCGGAGGTCGATCAACACATTGGGATCTTTTTCGAGTGCGACTTTGCTTTTCAGCTTTGCTTGCCACAACTGAAGCATCGCTTCGATGCGCACACGAAGGCGTCCATCAGTGACTGCCGCTCGGGAATCGTACTCGCGATACCCTAGATCCGAACCTCGCTCGGGAAGAAGCTCGGCCCAGGAACGCGAATACTCCTCAGCCAATCTGTTACTTTCCTGAATCCAAGCGTTCTTTACTGGTTCAATTTTCTGATTCCCCGCACATCCAAAACAGACAGCCATCGCCAGCGAGCCGACGAAGGCTCTTTTTCGAAGAGCCATTGAACTTCCTCCGCATCCTAAGGTTGAGAAACTATTGAGATCGCTTATTCAGGTCTCGCCAAGATTTGCCTTCGCGGGCTTTTTTGTTCAACTGATAATCACCCACAGCATTTTTATGCTGTCGATAGTCTTTTGAAAAAACATGCGTTCCATCGTTGCGAGAAACAAAAAATAAAAACTCGGACCGCGCCGGCCGAACGGCGGCAGCGAGCGCCTCCCACCCTGCGTTGGCGATCGGACCTGGTGGCAGACCAGGAATGACGTAAGTGTTATAGGGCGTCGGCGTAACGAGGTCTTGCCTAGAAATGTTCCGATTCCAAGTGCCCGTCCTAGTCCAAACACCATAGATGACAGTTGGATCTGTTTGCAGGCGCATGCCCTTTCGAATGCGATTGTGAAAAACCGAACTAATCAGCGGGCGCTCTTCGGGTGCGCCGGTTTCTTTTTCGATGATACTCGCAAGAACGACGATTTGATGTTTAGTCAGCGGCGTCGCTTCAGAATTCGCCGACGGAATTTGCGCCATTTTTTCGTTAAATTTTGCGACCATCTGCCGAACGAGTCCTCGAACCCCAGACGCGCGCGTGACATAGTAAGTTTCGGGATACAAATATCCTTCAAGCGTCGGCAAATCTTGCCCAAGCGTGCTTTTAATAAAGGCTCGGTCTTGGGTCACGCGAAGAAACTCTTCTTTTGTTCCAATTCCCAATCGATCCACAATCGAAGCTATTTCAAAACGATTTAATCCTTCGGAAACCGTCACAACATATTCAATACTTCGACCGCTGGCGAGTATCCGCAGAATCTCACTCGGCGGCATATTTCTGCGCAGAGCATACTCACCGGTCCGCACTTTACTGCCCAGTGCTTTGAATCGTACATAAACACGAAATTTCTTTGAATCCGTGATCAATCGTTCTTTTTCTAGCTCAATCGCAATTTCGCGAAGTGTTTGGCCTTTTTCCACGTTGAAAACAACAAGTGTAGAATCTTGGCTAGCGGGTGTGCGGACAAAGCGAAGCGCCTGCCAGGCACCGACAGAGCCTAGCGCCAGTACTAGCAAAAACATCGCAGCTGAAATTCGCGTAACAGCACTATTCAAACTTCAACCTCACTCATTTCAACGGATCAAAACTAAGCCCCGGGGGCGCCGCTTTGGGATCAAACGGTGTTGAGTCTTCATGGCTAGCAACGGGTACCGTGCAATAGGAAACCGCAAAATCTGCCGCCGGTCGATCGTTTCCGGATTTACCCATTCCTCCGAAAGGAAGCTTTGAGCTTGCGCCATTTGTTGTACGGTTCCAGTTAACAATTCCAGAGCGCGCGCGGAACAGTGTTTCCTCATAGAGCGTCCGATTTTTAGTAAAGATCGAAGTCACTAAGCCGAAACCTGTGCTGGAGTTAATTTTCAACGCTTCGTCAAAATCCTGAGTGCGATAGATCGCCACGTTAGGCCCGAATATCTCTGACTTTTGATAAACCGATTCCTCTCGATAACGATCAACGATGCAGATCGACGGTGTGACATAGTAACCCTTGCGACTAACGTCGAGGGCTTTCCCTCGCATCAATCGTTCGGCGCCTTCGCGACTGGCTATTTCCTGAAAGCGCACATACTTTTCGACAGCGGGCGCATTGATGAGCGGACCCATGAACGGGTTTTCACTCCAATGTCCGATGGTCAGTTTTTTGGCTGTCTCATAAAATTTATCGATAAATTTATCAGCGATCGAATCGTGAATAATTATTCGACTGGTGCAAGAACAGCGCTGCCCTGTCGACATAAACGCGCCAATCGTCGTCTCGTAAATCGCCTTATTTAAATCCGCATCATCCCAAATGATGGTCGCATTTTTGCCGCCCATCTCGAGGGCCAAAAGTTTCCAGTATTGCTCGACCGTTTTTTGCTTGATCTTAAGACCCGTCTCATATGACCCGGTGAACAAAACTCCATCAACATTCTCGTCCGCAACAAGCCTCTTTCCGGTCTCGCCCTCGCCGTGAACAAGATTGAAAACGCCTTTCGGAAACTCGGCTTTTTCAAACATCTGCGCCATAAGCTGACCAACCATCGGCGTCAGCTCTGATGGCTTGAAGACAACCGTGTTTCCAGTCGCAAGCGCCGGTACAATGTGCCCATTGGGCAAATGCCCTGGAAAATTGAACGGTCCCAGGACGGCCATCACTCCACGGGGCATATGCGTGATCAACCCGTCAACTCCGGGAAGAGCGTTCGAGATCCGCTCTTGCTTCACCAGTCGCATAGAATGATCGAGAGTCACGTCGATCTTTGCGATCATGGCTTTGGCTTCGCTCGCCGAATCCCACTTTGGTTTTCCAGTTTCTCGAGCAATCATTTCGGTCAGCTGGTCCGCGTGAGCCGTATAAACATCTTTTAATTTTTTCAGAAGCGAAAATCTTGCTTCCTGCGGAAGACGCGCCCACGACGGAAAGGCATCGCGCGCGGCTTTCGTCGCACGTCCGATATGTTCATGCCGATATTCGACGTTCGACAAAACATCTGTGAGATCACCAGGAGAAACGGATTTGAACTCGCCATCTGAACGATCTGGCTTCGTGAATCGACCATCGATGTAATCGCCTAAAAATTCAATTGGGCCCACGCTGTCTCCTCACAAAACGTTGGAAATAAACACGGCATCACCTTCACTCACATCCAAAGACTTCATCGCAGCAGCGGGAAGCGCCACACTTGCGCTGTCGCCGTCCTCCCGCGTGTCGATTGCCGACCATACAGCGCGAAACTGTCCGTCTTGGTGCAATCCCACAAGCGCACCACCAGTGTAATGGCCTCTTTCGCCTTGGTTTGTAACTGTCGCTTGCTTAGTTTTTGCAACCACCGAGATCTTTTCAAGGTCCGCACCGTAGTGCGGTCCACCATCAAAAGGGTCGACCTCGTGTAGGTACTCAAAACCAATCGACTCCAACAAATGTTGCGCAGCTCGGGTTTCCTGGCCAACACGGCCCAAATCAACTCGCGCCCGAGAGTCTAGTAGCGCCAAGTAAATATCTTCTTCAGGAAACAAGCTCGAAATAAATTCTTTGTTGCGCTGACTTATGAGATCGGCTTCTTGGTAGGGGAGCCCCGTGAAACGCCGACCAAGCGCTTCCCAAAACTCGCTGCGCCCGCCATCTCCCAACGGCGGCGTCAGCTCACAAAGCACTCGGCTTTCAAATTCGCTTCGGAACATGCCCATGTATAAAAAGCGAACAAGACTGATTTGTTTCCCTAGTTTTTCTGGTCGGCGACGATACGATTTATCAATTAACAGGCCGCCGATTTCTGTCGGACCATTCATGTCTTCTTTCAGCTGCAATACTTGATGAATAAAGCCGATTCCCAAGTCCTCACTGAAGCGGTTTCTCTTCACGATCTTAAAATAGTAGTGGGGAACATCTTCTGTGCCATGTTTTGCCAAAATGAGCGAGCTACCGACGACGGTTTCGGTCTCAAGATCTTCACAGACGAAGAGATACTCAGCCTCTTCTTTGCGAAGCTCGCCACCAAATGAAGCCATTGATCGCTCTATTTTTTCAGTCAAAATTTTTCGGTCGGCTGGAAGGTTTAAAAGCGAAAACTGTCCCGCGAGATCCGTTATGTCTTTCAGATCATCGAGGCGCGCACTTCGTAAGACGAACTTTGCTCCCGATGCCGCCATCGCCGGCTGACTCAAACTTTGGCGATTGATTTTATTCATACACACATCCGCTCTATGACCCGGCGATAGAACTCCGTCGCCAAAGTCAACTCTGAGATTTTCACACACTCGTTCGGAGTGTGTGAATTGCCGACACCCTGCCCCGGGCCCCAGACAAGACAGTCTAGACCAAACTTAGCAAAAACGTTGGCTTCGTTGGCCACAGCCTGTGTTGCGCGCGGCGCATTAATTCCCATCTCCGACAAAACTCTTTCGCAAGAACGAACAAATTCAGAATCGCCAGACACACGAAACGGCGCTTTATAGTCGCCGATCCTGAATACGGCGCCCTCTTGCGAGCAAGCATCCCGAAGAAGCTGCATCCAAGATTCATATTCAGCTTGCGATACCGTCGGAGGCAATCGCACGCAACCGGAAAGCTTCACATGATCCTCGTAAGTTCTAATCATGCCGATATTCAAAGTTGGCTCCGCCGGCACGAACTCGATATCGGGAAACTTTCTGAACTGGTCCTGCACAAGTTTAACGGCGGCACGAATTCGAATTAACTTCTGCGCCATCAGGTGTTTGGATTCCTCGGTGGTCAGGCCCGATACAGAATCAATCTCCAACACCGATTGCGAGGCAACCGTATTGAAATTAACGCCGCCCTCAACTTCGATCAGTGCGATCCCGGAGGGAAGACGCTCAAGTGCATCTAGCATTTTTTCAATGGCACTTTCACCGTGCTGTGGCGCCGACGAGTGCGCTGCCCGACCAGAGAATAACCGACTTTGCGACAGGGCACTTTCACCCATCGCATGCTCGTGGCGAAACTTCAGTTCGGCATGCGAAAAAGGAATTTCGATTTCAACTGACGCAAAGCCCTTTCCCGCAACAACCGGCCGTAGACCGGTTGGCTCGCCGATCAAAAC
Organism: Deltaproteobacteria bacterium; assembly: GCA_017302795.1. Taxonomy (GTDB): domain Bacteria; phylum Bdellovibrionota; class Bdellovibrionia; order Bdellovibrionales; family JAMPXM01. Next base: position 432,901 of record JAFLCB010000001.1, read on the forward strand.
GGCCTTCGGGCGAACCTTTTTTTTCCGGATCAACCGGACAGCACCTGGCATGCCCAGTTCTTCTCCGTATGTTCCAACCAATACCGGAGGCAAGCGCCATACTTTTGAATTCCGGCTTGCAGCCGCACAAGCATCGCGGAGCGCGTAAAGCTTGCATAGAAAATCTAACTTTACGTCGGCGGTTCCCAAGCCATAAATGATGTCGCCATCCACCGAAGGGTAAATACTTGCGCCAAAAGGATTGGAATCTGTTTTTTCCCAAAGGGCGTAGGCGCCGGGATCAGGAGTGTCTAAATGTGTTTCCAACAAAAATTCGCCCTCGTAGGACTTGGGCATTAGCGCGGAGCCGGGTCGAATAATAATATTCGCCTGATCAAGGCCGTTCCAAGACTCGCGCTGAAGCTCGACATCGAGACCCATTTTTCTTGCCAGATCGGCGGCGAACTCTGCCACTGCCGACGTTCCCGCCGATGGACTGCTATCGATCCCGATAAATTTTCGGCACGTATCTACAAATTCCATCAAGGTTCCCAGCAATTCCCGCGACCAACTAGGCCATCATTTCATGAATGGATTTTTCTAGTATCTGTCCTGCTAACAGAATGTCCGCTTCAGTCATCACTGTCGGCAAAAGAAATCGAAGGCGATAAGGATCACGTCCACATGAAAACGCGATCATCCCGTTTCTGAAAAGAACCTGAAGCAGCTTGTTGACCTTGTCCTTCGATCCATCAAGCGGAGTCACGGCAACCATGAGACCCATGCCGCCCGCTTCGATGAGCTGGCCTTTGCAGGTTGTTTCATTCAAGCGATTCAGCATTCCAACGAAGGATCGATGCAGTTTTTGAATTTTGCCATCGGCGCCAAGGTAGCCCTCCTTCGTCAAAATTTCCAAAGAAGCTATTCCTGCAGCGAGCGATGCCGAGGCGCCAGAAAAAGTTCCGGCAATTAAACCAGGCTTGGGGTTGTACTCCTCTGTGAAAAGCGTCGCGCCCGTTTGAAGAGTTTTTGCTACCGTGCAGAGATCAATATACTGTCCCAGGCCGAGTGTTTCGAACGCAAATAGTTCTCCGGTGCGCATGAAGGTTTGCACTTCATCAGCCCAAATCGCGATGTGTTGCTCTTTGCAAAACTCAAGAATCGGCACAAAAAATTCGCGAGGTGCAGTTCGATAACCACCCTCACCGAGCATCGGCTCAAAGACAAATGTCGCAACTTGCTTTGGATTTGCAGCAACGATCTCTTTGAATTTTCGCAACACCTCTTCGCTGCTTCGAGGGTTTGTATTGTCGTACCAAGGAATTCGCAAAACTTCGTTGTACTCCGGCAAACCTTCTTTATACGCCGGATTATCGGTGAGTTCCGCCATCATGGTCGAACGACCAGCGAACGCGTTCTTCATCCCGATCACCAGCTTTGCCGGCGTATTTTTTTGCCGTGCAAGCTTCAGCGCATTTTCATTTGCCATGGTTCCGCAGGTAGAAAACCAAACATGGCGCAAGCGACTGTTTTTGGCCGCTAAGTCCACCATCAGCTTCGCCAGCTTAACGTACTCGTGATTTGGCTCGAGATTGCCCTGCATCACTACATCCGACAACGCTCCCCGCACGGCAGCCTCACGGATTTTCTTGTGACCATGACCGAAAAGATGAACACCGATACCGTTGATGAGATCCATCTTTACAGATCCATCTTCGACCTCGACAAAAGTCCCGCTTCCCGCCCCGGTGCCGACGAACTGATAGTTTAAAGCGCGACCGCGATGTTTGCCGATTTCGTCAAACACTCGCTTTCCATGATCCATGGCCTCGGCCTTCGGCTCCGAAACGGTGGAAAGAGTCTTCTCCTCGTCGGCAACCGCCTGTACGAGTTCTGAAATCATTTTTTGAATCTTAGGTGAACTTAAAATGCGATGACCTGCGAGCTTAGAATTTTCCACGAATTGCTACTCCTATGACTTCGAGCACCCAGACTACTCCCGCGACTTCGCTCCCGCAACCAGACCCTTGTGAACCCAGCCCACGAAACCATTGCCCACTGGCGAAGGTTCTTTAAACTGTCGGAGTATGACGTTTGATGTTTTTCACTCTTTCGGCAAACTTCGCTACATTGTGCGCAAGTCGCTTCACCTTGCTGCGTCAATCTGTCTCCTCCTATCAATGACTTCAGGGGCGGTCCCGGCCCAAGCAAACGAAAGCGATGCTGAAGCGTTCGCTCGCGCCGTGCAGAGCTTAAAGGCGGGAGAAACGGAAGAGGCCAAGGGCAATTTTCTTTCCCTCGAACGCACTATGCCAGGAAATCCAGCCATTCTGTTAAATCTTGGACTGATTGCCATGAAAGAACGCCGCACCGGAGCAGCTCTCGGCCTTTGGCGCAAGGGTCTTACTGAAAATCCTACGAACAATGAATTGAGCAATGCTGTTCAATGGGGTCGCACGCGTTTACAAAAACCGGACGTCGCGCATGATTTTGACCCCTGGGAGTCCTATCGATCCGCGATTTTATTACGCCTATCGCCCGTCGCCGTGGTGGTAGCATCCGCTGCCTTTTTGCTCTTCTGCGGTTCCCTTTGGCTTCGATGGTGGGGACGCAGGCGGCGCGCCTACGAAGAAGAAACGGCGCTTCCAGCGGCACCGCTAGCAGCGATTTTCATAACGATTTTTTTCGTCTTTCTGGCCACAGTTTCGATCACTCTTTTTCTCGACCGTCTCGACATTCGTGCCACGGTTTTAAAATCAAAGGTCGCTGTGCTTTCTGCGCCAGATCTTGAGGCCACCATTCTATTTGAAATTTTCGAAGGGCTTGAGGTCTTAGTCCGCGATGTGCGCTTGGTCGGAAGCCATAAATGGCGGCGAATTACCTTTCCGGGCGGACTCACCGGATGGGTCCGCGAAGAGGACGTATTCTCAACTGTCGACCCTAGCGAGCGAGCGTTTGAAAAATCCACGGAAAAGGTGAGCCCGTGAACTATATTTGGGACAATATTTTTCGCAAGACGAACGACCAAAATGTGTTTTCGATTCTGCGCGAGAGCTACTTATTTCGCGACCTTTCAGATTCGGAAGTCCGCTTCGTCGAGCGGTGCGTTCACGTTCGACACTACCACTCTGGCGAATCGGTCTTCCGCCAGGGCGAAGTGGGCGTCGGAATGTACTTGGTCGCAAACGGACGCGTTGAAATCTATGTCATTGATTCTGCCGCAACCTCTGAAGAGAATCGCGAAATCTATGTCACCCAGCTACTGGCCGGAGATTTTTTTGGCGAGCTTTCGCTCGTCGAAGAAAACGGGCGCCGAACTGCAACCGCTGTCGCGCGCGAAGAAGCTCTGCTCATCGGGTTTTTCAAACCCGATCTGATGGAAATTCTCGCTCGAAGGCCAGCGATGGGAACCAAAATTACCTTGCGTCTCGCCGAGGTTTTAGGAAGACGCTTGAAGGAAACAACAGAGAAAGTCTCGGAGCTCCGTCGAGTATTAAAAGAGCTTCGCACCCCGCCGGATCGGCATGAGGCCAATCCTCTGGTTCAGCCTCCATTTCCTCCGAAAGGTGCGCCGTGATTGACGCGCGCTCCGCCTACATCATCCGACGCGAACGACGCTGGCGCCTGATTAGCTTCCTGACGATTCTCATATTTTCGTTCAGTTTGATTCTTATGATCAAAGGCCTTCTGGCCTCCACGGTTCTCGCATTTGTTATCGCTTATTTGTTTGCGCCGATTGTCGATTTTCTGGAACGCAAAGGTGTTTCTCGATCGGTGGCGACGCTGATCCCTTTTCTCGCAGGAGGAGTCGCCCTCGGCATCGGACTTACCCTTATTCTTCCGCTGATCGTTGAACAACTTCAGGGGCTGATCGAAAAACTTCCTCGCTATCAGCAGGACCTTGCGGCCCATATCGCGGGTCTTGAAACCAAGTACCATGTTTATCTGAAAGCAGGACAATTTAATCCGTCGCAAGAACTCAGCGAATGGATGATTCAAAAAACGGCCGAAGTTTCTGTGGCACTCCCATCCGTGGTTTCTCAATCTTTTACTGTACTTTTGCTTGCACCGTTCTTTGCTTTCTTCATGCTTCAAGACGGAAACTCTGTCGCTCGCTCAATGCTCGGCTATGTCCCCAATCAGCTTTTTGAAATTGCCCTCAATCTTCGTCACCAAATCAACGATCAGTTGGGCGGCTTCATTCGCGCCCGTTTTTTGGAAGCCGCCATCGTCGGCGCGGTCGTGTGGGTCGGACTGCAGATTTTAAACTTCCCATACGCAACAGTACTGGCCACTTTCGCTGCTGCCATGAACCTCATTCCGTATGTCGGGCCAATCATCGGCGCTGTACCGGCGGTCCTCATTGCCCTCGTCTCTAACGAGGCTTCCGTTGACTCAACACAGACGGTGACGCTCATCTTGGTCAGCAGCGTTTACTTTTTGGCACAGCTGATTGACGTCGTATTTGTGATCCCCCTCGTCGTCGCCAAAATTGTGGACATGCACCCAGTTACAGTTGTGATCATGATCATTGCCGGTGCTGAAGTCGGAGGCATATTGGGAATGATGATATCTGTGCCGGTGGCCAGTGCCGCTAAGCTGACTTTCAATGCGGTTTACTCGCATCTAACGAATTTCCGCGACTAGTTGGCGCACGACGCCCCGCCAGATGATTGACAAACCGCGGCCTAAGAAAAAGACTCGCAGTTATGAAAATCCGCACGAAACTCAAAGACTTAACTGAAATTTTCGCGATCTTCATGACAGTTCTGCTAATTGGTACGTCCGGGGTTACAACCTCTGGCTGTGCCTCCAGCGATAAGATCGACTCGTCGACACCCGAAGGCGCCTACAAATTGGCCCAAGAGTACGAAAAGGATGAGCGTTACGAAGAATCGGTCGCCAAATATGCGGACGTAAAAAACAAGTATCCGTACAGCCGCTTTGCAATTCTGGCGGAGATGAAAATTGCCGATGTTCAGTTTAAACGCGAATCGTACATCGAAGCGCAGTATGCCTACCAAACATTCAAAGAGCTTCACCCGAAGCATCCACAGATCGATTACGTGACTTTTCGCCTAGGCCTATCGTTCTTCAATCAGCTGCCATCCACGATTGATCGCGATTTAAGTTTGGCCGATAAAGCGATTCTCTATTTTGAAGAAGTCCTGACTTCGTTTCCGACTTCGCAATACGCGAAAGAGGCGCAGGAAAAGAAAACCGACGCGTTGAAGATGCTGGCGGGAAAAGAAATCTATATTGCTAATTTCTATTTTAAGAAGAAGCAGTTCGGAAGCGCTCTCGGACGATATGAAATGGTGGTCCGTAACTTCGCAAATGTGGAAGGCTTTGGGCCTCCTGCACTGATCGGAGCCGCTCGTGCGGCTAAAGAAACCGGTGATCGCGATAAAGTTTCCCGCTACATCAAAACACTCCTAGCTCAGTTCCCAAAATCTGACGAGGCAGGCAAAGCACAGAGCGAGTTCAGCGATGTACGATAAAGCTGGAACCATCGACGAACGTACGCGCGCCGATTTGTTCGAAACTGCTCGATCTTTTTTTCGCGAAAATCTTTACGCTCAAGCCGAGCCCATTCTTCACCAATTGGCACTTTCGGGCGTTGGCCGCCCCGCTGAACAAGCGGAGGTGTGGCACATGATTGCGGTCATTCTCTATGATCGCGGACGCTTTACAAAGGCGATCAAAACTTTCCGCCGCGCGCTAGAGATTGATCCGACATTCACGGATGCAAGCGTGGGCCTTTCCATCATTCTCAATGATTTGGGTCGGTACGATGAAGGCAAGCAGGTGTTCCAAGACGCGCAAAATGCGCTGAATAGAAAGAATTTCGATCAAGACTCTCTCCTCAAAGAGCGTCTAGCATCGAAGCACCACGAGCTCGCCGATATGTACTTTTCCCATAAGCGTTGGGACGATGCGATCGATCAGTATCGCCAGGCCCTGACTGTACTTCCCGGCAAAACAGACTTTAGACTGAGAATCGTCGATGCGCTTGCCGCAAAAGGCGAACTCGGACAGGCGTTCAAAGAAATCCGTCAGGTGGTTCAGGAACAGCCGATGAACCACAAGGCTCGATTGAAGTTTGGATTCATGCTTTATCAGTCGAAAAGAGTCGCAGATGCGATTGACCAGTGGGAAACTATTCTTCTTCGCGACCCCGAAAATCCGCAGGCCAAAGAATACCTGCGTATGGCGCGAGAATCAGACGAAACTTTCACAGAGCTCTAGGAGTTAATTCGGTGGCGAAATCAACGGGCGGCAAATCATCCTCTTCCAAAAATCTCTCGCACATGAAAGACGAGATGATCGCCTTTCTGACGGCGGAAGATATACAAAAGCTTGTCCTCAAGTTGGCCCGCCAGGTCGAAGCGGATTACATGGGTAAAGATGTCATCTTTATTTGTCCCCTCAAGGGCAGCTGCATCTTTTTGGCTGATTTGATTCGAAAAGTCGATCGTCCGCTACAGGTGGACTTTGTTCAGCTGGGCGCAGTTGAAAAGGGCGGCGCGATCCGAATGTTAAAGGATATTTCAGTCAACATTGCTGGTAAGCACGTCATCGTCGTTGAAGAAATCATCGACACAGGACGAACGCTCCAATTTTTGAAGCAGCGCCTTCTTGCCTCGTCGCCGGCATCGCTAAAAATTCTAACATTGCTTGATAAACCTGCGCGCCGCGAACTTCCTATCAAACCCGACTATGTCGGTCAGACAATCGAAGATCGTTACATGGTAGGATACGGAATGGATTCAGAAGAAGTCGGCCGAAACTACGGGGCGATTTACTACTACAAGCAGTAGAACCCAAAGGTACCTCCTACATTTTGGTAACGCATACGCGTTACCAAAATGTAGGAGGTACCTTCTGGTTTAGACGATACCACCGACCAGATCGTAATCCAGCGATTCAGTGATTTTCACGTACACCATGTCACCCGGCTTTGCGGTTCCGTCGTTTATCAGCACGACGCCATCTATATCGGGAGCCTGCTGAGCCATGCGGCCCTGCAAGAGAAGTTCGGTCTCTTCGCTCACGCCTTCAACAAGCACCGGAATAGTTCGACCAACAAAGGCCTGATGCTTTTCGCGTGAAATTTCGATTTGCAGCGCCATTAATTCGTCATGTCGACGCTGTTTAGTCTCGTCATCAATTTGATTTTCCATATTTCCGCCAGCAGTATTGTCCTCTGGAGAGTATTGGAAACAGCCGACGCGATCAAACCGCTGCTCTTCAATGAATTGAAGCAGTTCTTGGAAGTCCTCTTCCGTCTCGCCAGGAAAGCCGACAATAAACTGCGTTCGAATGACAACATCCGGAATTTCTGACCGTATTTTAGTCAGCCGCTCGGTGATTTCTTCGCGAGTCATCTTGCGATTCATCACTTTTAGCATGGAGTTCGAAATGTGCTGTAGAGGCATGTCGAAGTATTTAACGATGTTTGGGCTTGTCTTAATAATTTCAATCATCTCGTCCGTGATTCCATCCGGATAAAGATAAAGAAGTCGAACCCAGTCGAGGCCTTTGATTTTCGAAAGCTCACGCAAAAGTTCTTCGGGTCTTTCGATCGCGGCTTGGTCTTTTCGCCGAAGATCCCAACCGTAGTCTGTAAAATCATGCGAAATAATATTGATCTCACGGACGCCGCCAGCGACCAAAAGCTTCGCTTCGTTTACGATTGAAGAAAGTTTGCGCGACTGAAGATTGCCACGAATCTTAGGGATCGCACAAAAGGCGCAACGTTTTAAGCAGCCTTCCGAAATTTTCAAATAAGCGCGGTAAGACGGACCCGAATTCACCCGCGGGGACTCGTCTTCTTGCAAATAAGTAGGAAGGTTGAAATAGCGCTTTTCTGTCGACCCAAGTTCGCGGGCTTTCAAAATTTTAGTGATGTTTTGAAATTCACCCGACCCTATAAACAAGTCCGCCTCAGGAAGGCCTTCTACTAACTCGTCCTTGTAGCGCTGGGTAAGGCAGCCTGCGACGACAAGGTTCTTTGCAGCCCCAGAGGCTTTATATCCCGACATCTCTAGGATCTTTTGAATTGATTCCTGTTTTGCATCCTCAATGAATCCGCAGGTATTGACGACAATGGTCTCGGCGTCTTCAGGAGTGTCGGTGACCGCGTAACCTTCCCGCATCATGTGGCCAAGCATGATTTCGCTGTCGACCAAGTTCTTGGGGCAGCCCAACGAAACAAAGTGAACTTTTTTACCCGCGCCTACCGCTGTCCCGCCAGCGGCGCCCAAGTGATTTGTTGAACTTTGAGAGGGAACGGAACCTGTCGACATAAATCCTACTTACGTTTACAGCGTGTTAGCTGCGCATATTGATAAACTGAATTGGCAAACCAAACTTCTGACTGCGACAGTGCGACATGGTCGCCTGTAGCTCGTCGATACTTTTCGATGTGACTCGGATCATTTCATCCATGATCTGCGCTTGAACCTTTAGTTTCGAATCTTTGATCGACTTGATGATCTCTTTTGCTTTTTCTTTTTCAATCCCTTGAATCAAAGTCCCGCTCTGCTTCAAGATCATTCCGCCAATGGGCTCTGGCTTTTCGAACTTCACACTCGAAATTTCAACGCCACGTTTATGGAGTTTTGATTGCAAAATGTCTCGGACCGCGTTGATTTTCATCTCGTCGTTCGCTTTCAAGACAATTGTCTTCTTGTCCCAAATAATCTCGCATTTTCCGTCGCGGAGATCGTAGCGATGCGCAACTTCCTTGATCGCGGTGTTAACGGCGTTATCAACTTCCTGCACATTAATTTCCGAGACCACATCAAATGACGGCATACTGACCCTTACTTCGCTATTTAACTGCGCGCCTACTGCGCCTATCTTACTGCGCGCCTACTGCGCGACCGACATCACGTCGGCGTTTTTAGGGGGCGAAAATTCAAATTTTGAATCGGATGCAGCCGTCGATTCAAATTTTACCTTCTCCAAAGTGAACTGAGTCTCATTGTCTTGGAAATCCCAGATTTTAATTTCGCGAAAATCGCGAACGCTAGTTTTCTTCGACTTACTTAGTTCTGGACCCAAAGCCAAAAGTGCTCTCTTGGCCTCAACCCAATCCGCCTTGGGTTGCAGATAGTACCGGATTCCGCCGTCTTTATCGAGCGTTACTCCGGTAACGGAAAAAGACTTCAGAAAACCGTCTTTTCCCAATATAGCAAGGAAGCCCGCAGACCCTGCTTTTTTGGATTTCACCGGCCCAGTGACTACTTGAACCAAGGCACCCTCGAGGTCTTTTGAGGGGTAGGTCACAGCCCAAAATGCCTTAGCTCCAACCACAAGGAGATGGCGCTCATCGGTTTCCGCGGTTTTCAAATCCAAACGAACGCGGCCCTTGGAAACTTGAAGGTTTCCCTCAGCCTGCTTCTCCTGACCCAAAAGCCCGATGACTGTTTTTCGATGAATTTTGGCGCTTACTTGGCCTGCTCCAGTTAAGCGTTTTTGAAACTTTTCAAGGGTCGCAAGCTGATTTTTAGTGGCCGGACCGATCGCTGGCACTCCCGCCGCGATCTTTATCGTTTCTTCCTTGGTGGCCTCGGAGCCCCCGCCATAACCTATTGAGCCGATCAAAAATAAGAACGTCGAAACGGCTAAATCTGATTTCTTCATAACTCATTGTTTATCGATCACACCCTGCCCCGGCAAGCTCCGCCAAGCTATGGCCCAGGCCTCAAATGCCGTTGGTTTACCGAGCGCCGACCAGGCCGCTTTTGCAGTTGCACCCGAGGCTATGACATCATCCAAAAACAAAAAGCCTTTCGCCCCCAAAAGTCGCGCTTTGGCCGCCGGGCTTAAGGTCCGTGATATAGAAAACTGCTTCAATTCCCGATCCTTACGAGACTTTATCTTTTGCTGCGTAAGACCGACCGAGCTGGTTTGAAGGACAGATCTCGCGGGCAGGCAGCTTCCAGTCAGGTCAGCCAGCTGACTGGCGAGCTCCATCGCATGATCGTGCACGAGATTCCGCACCGAAGGTGGTACAATAAAAACCCAATCCCGCCGCTCTCGCCACAATTCCTCCGCAACAGTGCGCCGAAAGATTTCCTCTGAAAAAGTGCGATAAATTTCAGGATTGGCTGATCCCTTCGACGCAAGGATCGCGTTTCTGATGATGGAAGATTGGCTCCATTCGTCTTTCCAAATGTAAAGCGCACGCGAGATAAACGGCGATCGGCCAACGATCACCATTCGCGTTGCAAGACGACCCCGCTCATCTTGATTTAAAACGTACCAACAGCGCGCACAAAAGCTTGTTGCGGATCTTCCGCAGCCGGGACAGCGATTAAGTAGAGCCGACACGAGGCGAATGATCTGGGGGCGCTGAGATTGTCTTCGATTGAATTCCATAGAATCCAGAGAATGCAAAATGTCCGCGGCCGGTCATTTATGAAGGAGACGGGATCGGAAACAGACTCACCGGGAAAATTTCCGGAGGCCGGTAACCCTAGCCTTCGTTATGATAGGGGAGGTTTTTTTGAATCGAAATCGCCCGGTAAACTTGCTCGAAAATTACCGCCTGAGCCAGGTGGTGATTGAGCACAAAGGCCGATAGCGTCAACATGGCATCGGCCCGGCCTCGAACTTCTTCGTCAAAACCGAACGCGCCACCAATACAAAAGACAATTCGACTGCGTCCTGTCGCTAGCCATCGCTCTAGCTTTTTAGAAAATTGAATCGACGTCAGCTGATCTCCACGCTCGTCCAGGACAACGACGAAATCTGTGGGCTTGAATTTATCCAGATAAAGCTTGGATTCTACTTTCCGCTTCACATCAGCGTTCGCGCGATCGTCTTTCGACGGTTTCATTCGCACTACTTCAGTGCGATAAAACCGAGAGAGTTTTTTTACGTACTCCGTCTCGAACTCCTGTAGCCATTTTTCTTTGTCGCCACCGACAAAAAGAAATTGCAGGATCACGGCGCCAATGGATCCTTGATGGCGAGATCTTTCGAATTTCTCCAAAGTTCTTCAAGGCGATATTCCTGGCGCACAAAGTCGTAGAAGATATGAACAATCAATGAGCCATAATCGAGTAGCACCCAGCGGCCCTCCGCTGCGCCCTCTACACTTTGCGGGAAAATGTTGAATTCTTCCTTCACTGCCGCCTGAACTGCCTCTGCTAGGGCTGCTGTGTGACGAGTGCTCGTTCCAGATGCGATCAAGGCAAATTCTGTTGGCGCCGTCGTTGGACGAAGATCAAAGCCTTTAACGTTGAGACCCTTTTTCGAAAACAGCGCCTCTGCGCAAAACCGAGTGAACTGCTCGTAATCACCAACGCGCGCGCCGATCGGCCCGTACAGATTTTTCGACTTGATGTACTCTTCCACCTCAATGGACATGTACTTCTCAACAGACCGACCTGTTCGAAGCCGTTTTCGAACTTCGGTTGCCGCAACGTCTGCATCTGGCATTCGGATAAATTCGATATGGCGTCCAGTTGTGAGTTGCCCAAACCCTTTTTCAAAGTCCGAGATATAAGGGCGAAGCCCCTCTGGAAAGTCCAAAAGAGAGGTCGGCAGGCTGTGGCCTACCCGTGAAATTACAACGACGTTCGCTAGCTCTAGAATTCTGTCGATCCGATGCCAGCGATCAAGCTCTTCGAACTGATCCATACCGATAATCAAATGCATTCCAGCGGGATCAAATTCTTTTGCGAAGGATTCAAGAGTCGTCGAGGTGTAGGACAAACCGCCGCGCTTAAGCTCGCGATCATCAACAACGACATATTCCGCGTCAGACGCAAAACCAATGCGACACATTTCCAGACGATCTTCGTCGCGCGGGCCTTCTGTGCGCGGCTTGCGCGGATTTTGCGCCGCAGGTACAACAAAGACTTTCTCAAGATTCAGGCGCGAACGCACTGTGCGAACGCAGCTCAAGTGGCCGACGTGGAGCGGGTCAAAGGTGCCGCCAAAAATTCCAATTCGGGTAAAATCACTCACTTTAAAACTCTCTTTCCAATTTCAATCGTTAATTCTTTTAAACCTTTTCGCGCGGCTGCTGAAATCGCCATCGTTTCAACCCCGGCCCGACGAAATCGTCCTTGAAGTTCTTCCAGATCTTCTAGGCGAACGGCATCAATTTTGTTGAGGACCACAAGCTGATCGCGAGTTGCCAACGGACGGTAATCGGGATCATCTTTTTTCGCGATGTCATACTGCTCGAGTTCATTTTTGATATCGAGGTAATCTTGATAGGGGTCGCGTCCGCCGGCACCGCTGGCATCTACCAAGTGAATAAACAGTCCCGTGCGTTCGATGTGCCGTAAAAATTGAATACCAAGGCCGACACCTTTGTGCGCGCCGGGAACCAATCCCGGAATATCGGCGATGACGAACGTTTGTTCATCATTGGCTTTCACCACGCCCAAGTTCGGAGACAGCGTCGTAAACGGATAATCCGCAATCTTTGGTTTGGCTGCAGAGATCACCGAGATCAAAGTCGATTTACCTGCATTCGGGTATCCCACTAAGCCGACATCCGCGATCAGCTTCAGTTCCAATGTTACAGACTTTGATTGGCCGTCTTCACCTGGCTGCGCAACATCAGGCGCTTGGTTGACGCTCGTTCGGAAAAACCAATTTCCTTTTCCGCCCCGACCGCCTTGCAAGAAGACGGTGTCGCCTTCAGTTTCGAGATCTAAAAGGATTTCACCAGTCTCGGCATCGCGAACGACAGTTCCGGGAGGGACGCGAAGATAGAGATCTTCGCCATCATGCCCCGTCATGTTTCGGCCTTGTCCAGGGTCTCCGTCTCGCGCGTGAAACTTTCTTTTGTATCGGAAATCAAGCAGGGTGTTCATTTGTCTCGTCACACGAAAGTATACATGACCGCCACGACCTCCGTCGCCGCCATCGGGCCCGCCGCGGGGATCATGGGACTCCCGACGAAAGCTGACAACTCCGGGACCGCCGTGGCCCGAGCTGACTGAGATAGTGACTTCATCAACAAACTTCAAAAAAACTCCAAATCCAAAAAATAGGGCCGGGCAACAATGTCCGGCCAAAAAAAAGGGCCGGCCCAAAAAAAAAGGCTGGTCCGTGACCAGCCCTGATTCCCGTTCGAACCGGCGAAACCTGCTTATTAAGCTGATTTCTGCGCTGTCGCTGCAACCGGATATACGCTGACTTTCATGCGATTTTTATCGATGCGTTCGAATTTCACTTCGCCAGTTGTGACTGAATAGATTGTGAAATCGCGGCCCATGCGAACACCTTTTCCGAGGTGGAACTTAGTTCCACGCTGACGAACGATGATCACACCTGGTTGAACTTTTTCTCCGCCGAATGCTTTAACGCCAAGGCGTTGCCCTGCGCTGTCTCGACCGTTCCGCGTACTACCTGCTGCCTTCTTACTTGCCATGACCGATACCTCGTAGTTTTAAAATTTAAATTATTTCTTCGAAGCTTTTTTGGCTGGTTTTTTCGCAGCCTTCTTAGCTCCGGCTTTCGCCTTCGTTTTCTTCGCAGCAGCTTTCTTAGGAGCGGCAGCTTTCTTCGTTTTTGTAGCGACTTTCACCGCAGCTTTTTTCTTCTTCGCTTCGACAACGGCTTTCTTGCCCGATGCTTTTAACGATTCAGCGTAAGCCAATTCGCGTGCCGCTTTTTTCGCTGGGTCGACAACTTGTGGCTTCTTTTCAGCCTTCATCGTTTGACCTTCTGGCGAAGTGATCGCTGCAACGAAGAGCTCTGTGAAGTCTTGGCGGTGACCGTGGGTACGGCGATAGCCTTGACGACGCTTCTTCTTGAAGACAGTGATCTTCGCATCGCGACCTTGACGAACAACAGTGACCGTCACTTTCGCGTCTTTAACAAGGGGCGAACCGATAAATGCTTTGTCGCCGCCGACCATGAGAACGTCGGTGAGGTCGAATGTTTCGCCTGGATTTTTTTCGAGCTTCTGAACGCGAACGACGTCGCCGGCTTGAACTCGATATTGCTTACCGCCGGTACGAATAATGGCGAACATTGAGAGGACCTCCAAAAACAGGGTATGAAGAGCGAAGCTCTCGTTGATGCCATGACCTGGGACGCATTGTCAATGAAATCAGCAGTTTGAAAGACTCTTCATGGCGCTGCTCAATCTAGCGGCTTTGAGTTCTTCGATTTTTCGCTGATGCCCGCCAATCGGGCATGGCTCACCAGAAGAAATCCGGGTTATTTCAGATCCTTAGACGCCTGGGGGCCGGACCGTGAAATTTCATATTGTTCACGGTGAAACCCCGGCTCTAGCTTAAATACTACGCTCTGCCCGATGCGTCTTTCCACGTCATCGAGCGCTTCGGTCTCTTCTGCGTAAATGTAATCGCCGATTTCCGCGTGGCAATGGACGACCAAAACGGACTCCGCCTGACTCGACGAGGCCTCGCGCTCGAGATCTCGAAAAATTTCTCGAGCCACGGTCGATTTCGTCTTCACATAGGCTTTTCCGTCGCAGTGACTGCAGGGCTCGCAAAGAGTCTTAACCAAGCTCGGGCGGATCCGCTTACGAGTCATTTCCACAAGCCCAAGATTGGACATTGCTACGACCGTTGTTTTTGCACGGTCGCGCGCGAGTTCTTCGCGAAGTGATTCGAGTACTTTTTCGCGGTGAGCTTCACGCTCCATGTCGATGAAGTCGATAATGATAATTCCACCGGCGTTTCGAATGCGAAGCTGGTGAGCGATTTCTCGGACCGCCTCGAGATTGGTTTTCAGGATCGTGTCTTCGAGATCGCGCTTCCCGACATAACGACCCGTATTCACGTCAATCACAACCAACGCTTCCGCCTCGTCAATGACGATATAGCCGCCAGACTTGAGCCAGATCTTTCTTTCCAACGAACGTGAGATCTCGATATCAATTTCGTACTGGTCAAAAAGCGGCCGGCTTTCCTTGTATAGGGAAACTTTGTTTTTAAAGCGAGGCATAAATTGCGCGAGGAACGCGAGAATTTTTTTATGAGTTTCCTCATCATCAGTCACAACTCGGTCGACATCTTCCGTCAGACTGTCGCGAAGTGCGCGAAGCTCGACGTCTGGCTCGGCGTGAACGAGGCCTGGTTTGTTTCGCTTTTCATAGGCGCGTTGAACGTCTTGCCACAGTCGATTGAGGTAATCCAAATCGGCGCGCAGGCTTCCTTCAGTGGCTCCTTCGCCCGCCGTGCGCACGATGACTCCTCCTTTCGGATCGATCACATCGACGAGTTCTCGCAGACGATCGCGCTCGCCCGGATCCTCAATTCGGCGAGAAACCCCGCGGTGATTGAGCGTCGGAAGATAAACTACGTGCCTACCTGGAAGCGAAATATGCGTCGTGATGCGTGCGCCCTTTGTACCCAAGGGATCCTTCGCCACCTGCACTAAAATCCACTGACCCTCTGTTAGTAGCTCTTGGATTTTAGGCCGGTCAGCAGCATCAAGACTTGCGGCAGCACTCGCAGCGGAATTTGCAGCAGATCCCGCCGACAAGGCGTCGCCGTTATCAGAAGAGTCATCTCTCTCGTCACCGTCCAAAAGATCAGTGCCCTCGCCATCCAAGTTTGGTCGCACGTCGCCGACGTACAAAAAAGCCGCGCGATCGAGACCGATGTCTACAAACGCAGCCTGCATACCCGGCAAAACGCGCAAGACCTTGCCGCGATGAACGGACCCGACCAATGTCGGGGAGGTCTTCTGTTCAATTTTAAGGTCATTCAAGACGCCATTTTCAATATAGGCGACCCGGGTTTCGCTGGGCCGGACGTTGATCAAGATTTCTGTCGCCATAATTCAATTCCGATCCATGAGATTCCGATAGGTTAACTGAGTTTCTCTTAACGTAGGTGCGGGGATCATGGCAAAGATCGATGAGCTTTTCAAATTGATGGTTCAAAAAGACGCGTCCGACCTTCACTTAGTTGCAGGATCGCCACCATACATGCGGATCAGCGGAGAAATGGAAAAGCTGGATATGCCGACTGTGACTGCGCAAGACGCCCAAGACTTAATTTTCGAGATTTGTAACGACAAGCAGAAAAAAGAATTCATCACCAACTGGGAACTCGATTTCGCCTACACCAACGAACCCATTGGCCGCTTTCGGGTCAACGTGTTCATGCAACGAAAAGGGATCGGCGTCGTCTGTCGTGTGATCCCAACTAAAATCAAAACCGCGGAACAGCTTGGATTGCCAAATAGCCTTCTAGAAATGATCAACTGCCACAAAGGTTTGATTTGCGTCACAGGCCCCACGGGCTCTGGAAAATCGACGACCCTGGCGGCGCTTATCCACCACATCAACGCCAACCAACAGTCACACATTCTGACGATCGAAGATCCAATCGAATTCGTGCACCCAAGCTTGAAGTCCCTCGTCAACCAACGCGAAGTTCACAATCACTCGAAATCTTTTGCGAACGCGCTGAAAGCCGCGCTTCGTGAAGATCCAGATGTGATTCTGGTTGGTGAGATGCGAGATCTCGAGACGATCTCACTTGCGATTTCGGCGGCCGAAACAGGCCACTTGGTTTTTGGAACCCTACACACGAACAACGCGCACAAAACAGTTGATCGTATCATTGACGTTTTCCCCGGCGACCGTCAGTCGCAGATTCGTGTTCAGTTATCGGAATCGTTGCGCGGAGTAATTTCGCAGTCGCTGCTGCCAAAAGTGGGCGGCGGACGCGTTGCCGTACAAGAAGTGATGTTCTGCAACAAAGCGATCGCCAATCTCATTCGCGAAGGAAAAACATTTCAGATCCCTTCGACTATGCAGACCGGGAAAAATCAAGGGATGGTCACCTACGACTCGGCCGTTGAGGCTCTTATCAATCGCGGTCTTCTTGCGAAAGATGTCGGTATGGAATTCTTAGGTAAGAGCACGACCGCCACAGGTGGGGAGGAAAAAGGGCACGGAGGCGGCCAGTCCGCTGTCCTTGGTGGATCCGCCGCCAGCACGCCTACGCCACCACCATCTGGCATCACGATGCAGCCAGCGCAAACCGGACCCGCTGCGGCGCTCGGCAATCTGGCGAGTCGATTTAAAAAGTCGAGCTAGAAACCAAAAATCGAATATGAAAAACCGAGGTCCGAAGTTTCCTGCGGCTGGCGACTGGCGAGAGCGGTGTAGCTAGGCGCTGGCCCGAGAAGTTCATCACGGCTTGGCGCAAGGCCATAGAACTCGTCGGGATTTGTGGCCGCACTGTAAGTCACTGCGATGGTGCCCGTGATCACTCCAACCGCAAAACCGACGGCGATGTTTGAGAGTTTATCTTGCGGACGACCGTAGAAGCTCAAAGTACTCAACCCTAGCACTGCCCCGCCGAGTCCAGAATAAATAATGGTCGCCAGTTGCCGACGCGGGCCCCCTGCTGTTGGACGATCTTCGGGTGAGCCCGAACGGACGTTGGTTTGCGAGAGGGCGGCCTGCGGAATTAGAGTCGCTGAAATGAGGATCAATATAACTCGCGAGATAAAATGCATCCGCTGGTTCTCCTTAAACAGACTTTTAATCAAGCCAAGGCTTCTCGCCATCGAGAGCAATCGTAAACAACCCCGTTTTCCAGTCTGTATTCAAACCGTCTTTGGATGCAAGATCCGTTGATTTGACTTCGCGAACCGCCGAAAGCATTGGCCCGCGGCGCACAGCGCGCTCGAATTCATCCAGGCTTTTTTCTGACCCCTGCGCGAAAAATTCGACGCGTCCGTCTTCCAGATTTCGAACAATTCCACTGACATCGTATTCCTGGGCCTGCTTTTCGACAAATCGCCGAAATCCGACCCCTTGAACACGACCTGATACAAGATAGTGACGCAAGCTCATCGCTGTGACATTAACAGGCTTTCGGGTCACTCGCACATGACCTTTATTCTCTGACGAGGAGTGGAACAATGCGCCAAACGCCCCCGCCGTCGCCGGCACCACCTAAGACGCCAAGCGAACTGGCACAGTTCATTGATCATACGCTGCTGCGCGCCGACGCGACCGAGGCGATGATACAGATTCTGTGCAAGGAAGCAATGACGCATGGATTTTACGCTGTTTGTGTGAATTCCGGCCATGTCGGTTACGCAAAACAAGTCTTATCAAAGCTACAAGATTCTAGCTCAGACATAGTGAAAAACCGCGACGTAAGGGTCGCAGCCGTGGTGGGTTTTCCACTGGGTGCGTGCACCACAACGACAAAGGTTTTTGAGACAATCGAGGCCATCAGGATCGGCGCATCCGAAATCGACATGGTCCTTCGCGTGGACCTCGTCAAGACCGGCGAATTTGGTCGTGTGCGCGACGATATTCGCGCTGTGGTCGGTGCGGCCACTAAAGCGCATCAATCTGCCGTCGTGAAAGTCATCCTCGAAACAGGCCTGTTAACGCTGGAAGAGATCGCAAGATCTTCACGGGCCGCCGACGAAGCCGGGGCTCACTTTATCAAGACATGCACAGGGTTTTCCACAGCAGGCCTACCGGCCGGCGGAGCGACTATAGAACACGTCGCGCTAATGCGCGAAAGTGCCGGAGATCACGTCAAAATCAAGGCGAGCGGCGGAATCCGAAACTTCGAAATGGCGCGCGGTTTAATACTCGCTGGTGCTGATCGTTTAGGCACAAGCTCAGGTGTTTCTTTGGTCGGCAGCACCGACACTCAAACCAATGGCGGATCGGGGTACTGATGGCGCAGTTTTTGGCTCCTGAAATCATCAAGCGCAAACGCGATGGACTTGAACTCTCCACCGAAGAAATTCGCTTCATGGTGGACGGATTTGTCAGCGGCAAAGTGCCCGATTACCAAATGTCGGCGTGGCTCATGGCGGTCTTGTTCAAAGGGATGACAGACGCCGAAACTTGGACGCTCACTAACATCATGATGCGATCGGGCCGCGTGCTGGATTTTTCAAATTTAGGAATCGCTGTCGACAAACATTCAACTGGGGGAGTTGGCGACAAAACAAGTTTAATCTTAGCGCCCATCGCGGCGGCGGCTGGAATTCCTGTGCCCATGATCGCAGGTCGCGGCCTCGGCCACACGGGCGGCACGATCGATAAATTAGAAACCATCCCAGGCTTTAGCTGCGAAATCACGATCGATAAATTCGAACGCCAGGTAAAAGATTTGGGCCTCGCGTTGATAGGACAGACGAATGAAATTTGTCCCGCCGACAAACGCATTTACGGACTGCGAGATGTCACAGCTACGGTTGAATCATTGCCTTTAATATGCGCCAGCATCATGTCGAAGAAAATGGCCGAAGGTATTCAAGGTTTGGTCCTCGATGTGAAGTGGGGCTCGGGCGCGTTTATGAAAACGCGCGCGCGCGCCGAGGAACTCGCAAATCGGCTTTGTTCGATCGGAACGGCCGGCGGTAAGCACGTGGTGGCTCTGGTCACTGATATGAACCAACCGCTGGGTCGCTTCATTGGAAACTCCGTGGAAGTCGAAGAATGTGTCGCGATTTTAAGACGCGAAGGATTGCGCGGACGAAGTCTACACGAGCTTCAAGATTGCGAAGAGTTAAGTATTGAACTTGCGGGTGTGATGATTTGGTTAGGCGGTAAGGCGCCAACACCCGAGGCCGGTGTCGCGGAGGCTAGAAAAATTTTAGATTCTGGGGCCGCCTTCGAGAAATTCGAAAAGTTGATTGCAGCGCAAGGTGGCGATCTCTCCGAACTGCCGCGCGCGGAAGTGATTTGTGAAGTATTCGCTAAGAAAACGGGAATCGTTTCATCTATCGACACAGAGCAGGTCGGCTATGCTGCGTTGATGCTGGGCGCAGGACGACGTTCCGCTGGCGATAAAATCGACCCTGTTGCGGGCATTGAATCTTTGGTTCGCCTAGGGGAATCCGTGCAAGAAGGTCAGCCTCTTTACCGCATATATGGCGGAAAACGAGGGACGAATAACAATCAAAGTGCGACGATGGCCGACGCGGGCCTTCGTTTGCTGGAAGCAACCGTGTTGGATAATTCCTTGCAAAGTTTCAAATCGGGCGATTTGATCGCTAGTAGAATTGGGTTTGGGGCAAAGGGGCCAACGCGTGAGCAATATCGTTGAAAGTCTAGAAGCATCTGTCGCGTACGTTCGGTCCGTCTGCCCACCGACAAAACTCAAGCCTCGAGTTGCAGTCGTACTAGGTTCCGGACTCGGTTCTTTTGTGAACAATGTCGAAGTTGAAGCCGCGATCCCCTACACCGATATTCCCGGATTTATTCCGCCCTCGGTCGACGGTCACAAGGGTCGTTTGATTCTGGGCCATGTCAAAGGTGTGCCGACCGCCGTGCTGCAAGGTCGAATCCATTTCTACGAAGGTCACTCGATGACAACTGTCGCGCACCCTGTGCGAACGGCCGCTCTGCTCGGTTGTGAAATCGTAATGCTGACAAATTCTGCCGGCGGTCTTGACCCGTCGATGCGTCCTGGAGACTTCATGGTGATCGATGATCACATCAATCTCATGGGTGACAATCCGCTGAAAGGGCCCAACATCGAAGAGTTTGGTCCGCGTTTTCCCGATATGACCGAAGCGTATGATCGAAAGCTTTCAGGAAAGATGGATGAGATTCTCAAGAAAATGGAAACGAAATTTTACCGCGGCGTTTATTGCGGCGTCAGCGGACCGACTTACGAAACTCCCGCCGAAGTTCGCTACCTGCAGCAGCTAGGTGGAAAAGCAGTTGGCATGTCGACGGTGCCCGAAACCATTGCGGCCAATCACTTGGGTCTTCGCGTCTGTGCGCTGTCTTGCATTACAAATTTGGCAGCGGGCCTTTCACAAAATAAACTCTCACACGAGGAAGTCACAGAAACGGCCCGTGCCGTCGAATCAAAATTTGGTCAATTCTTGGTCGAATTTATTTCGAGCCTTGAAGACTGAGAAAGTAACTTAAGGCCAACAGAGTGCATTCTAAAAAAATCTCTTCTCGCGACTTTTACAAAGTCGTGGACAAAGAAATGCGAAAGTTAAGGACTGACGGCTGGCAAAGCAGCGTCGCCTGGAATCACTACCCTGTGGCACTTGAAGTTACAGGGATTACTCTGCCAGTTCAGCGCGCCCGATTCAAAGCAGGCTATGCGGAGCTTGAGGGGCTTTCTCGCGAAGAGCAGGCTGCCTACTGGATTCAAGTTTGGCAGAACTCAAACTTGATGGTGTCACTTTCTCAAGCCATTTTCTTTTTTGAAATGTGGGCTAACGAGCGACGGAAACTTAAATCGAGCGGCGATGTCGACTTTGTGTTCGACCCGATTTGGACAAGACTTTTGAAAATGGTCGACCGGCTAGATAACTGGATTCATTCGGATGGTCTTTCGGGTTTAATCGCGGCAGCGGTAGAAGAACGGCAACGCGAACGCTTTCCCGTCTTGGTAAAATGGAACCGAGATAAAAATCCTTGGCGCCGTAGGCAATCAGTTGTTTCACTTCACTACTATTCGCGGTTCCGCAAAGTTCCACTTCCATCGTCAAAGACACTGCCATTGATCGAAAATCTTTTGGACGATGAACATTTTTACGTCCAACGAGGTGTTGGTTGGGCGCTTCGCGAATGTTACAACGTTGATCCCAAGGCGATGATGAAGTTTCTCAATAAGCACATCGGCCGGATCGCGCCCATTGGCTATTACGCTGCCGTCGAACGACTTTCTTCCAAAGAAAAAGCGCGCCTGCGAGAGCTGAGAAAAAAACAGCGCCAGCTAACACCGCGGAAAAAGTCCGCCCGGGCCAAGGTCTAGTAAAAAATCGGCGCAGAGCCTCCTGCTTCTTTGTCTAGATTAACCAGAAAAAGGGCCTAGCTGGACTAACCGAATCCGTCTCAGAAACCGACATTACTTTATCGAGGTCGAATGGATTCGATCGCGATGAAGTCCTGAAAACCGCTCTAGTAGCTGGTTTTGAGGCGCGACAGGGAGGTCGCAATGTCCAATCAAACACAATGGTCGTCGGAACCCACGCCGAAATCGCCGCGATTTTGGGAACCTTTCTTTGGGAACGCAATTGCATTATCAATCGCATCGGCTGCACTCCTTTTATCTGGCTGCACTGAAAAAGCGTCAACCCAAGCGGCGACCTTTCCGGAAACAAAAGCCGAGTGCGCGGCGACGGCTGTCCCCAATTCCTTTGTCGTTCATTGGAAAGATGGAACCGTTTCTGTTGAACGTGGTTTAACCCGCGAAGATTTTGAACGCGACGTTTTCGAAAAACACAAAGATGACATTCGTTTTGCGGAACAAGATCAAACTATCAAGCTTTCTCCGATGTCTCTTTCGCCAGACTTCGTTTCTGCTGCGGGCTCTGTAGCGGATGTTGGTTCGTCTGCAGCGCCAGAAGACACGTGGGGCCAGACCATCACAGGTGCACAAGAAGCCTGGAATGTAGGGGTTCGTGGCGCCGGGGTAAAGGTGGCGATCATTGATTCTGGAGTCGACATCACTCACCCACAGCTTCGTTCTCGAATTTATGTTAACACTCAAGAAATTGGCGGCAACGGCATCGATGACGATCAAAATGGTTATGTCGACGACGTCTCAGGCTGGGACTTTGACGCCGACCAACCAATCGTTGGTGATTCGGCTGGGCACGGAACCCACGTCGCCGGAATCGTGGCTGCAGATCATATCAATGGAACAGTTCGCGGAATCGCGCCCGAAGCGCAGATCATTCCTTTGGACTTTATGGACTCAAGTGGCCAAGGAAATCTTGGCGACGCGATTCTCGCAATCCAATACGCTGCCGATCAAGGTGCGCGGATCATCAATGCTTCTTGGGGCGGAGCGCCCTGTTCGCAGTCACTCAATCGTGCGATAACCGACCTGGAGGCTCGAGGCATTTTATTTATCGCTGCCGCAGGCAATAGCGGCGTCGATCTCGACCAGCTTCCCGAATACCCAGCTGCGTTCACGATTCCAAGTCAGATCACCGTTGGCGCCTCGACAGCGCGCGACTTCACCGCTGGCTTCTCTAACTACAGCTTTAAACTTGTTCACTTGTTCGCACCGGGAGCCCAAATTCTTAGTACTTATCCGGGTGCACGAAGTGCTTCGTTAAGTGGAACTTCCATGGCCGCCCCCTTTGTCGCGGGTGCCGCTGCGCTCGTCCTGTCGGCTAACCCCGGCGCCTCGGCAGCTCAAGTGAGGTCGGCACTTTTCAACTCAGTCGACCGCGGTGGCTTTGCCGCCAAAACTCAAGGGCGACTTAACATCTCTCGCGCGCTTTCCAGTTTTTAAAAAATCACTGACTTGTGCGACCGCGTCTGTCTCTAGAATGGTAGATCACAACCACTTTTGGAGGACCGATGCTATTTGTTGCACTTTTCTTGATGCAGGCTGGAAACATATCGCTAAAATAGAAACCGTCAAAGTCGCCAAGTTTTTTTCGAATTTCGGAACGATCCACGCCAATAAAGATTTTTTGCTTTTGAATCAAAGAGAAGGTCATTGCCGCTTTTGTACCTTCATCGGCGTTTTTAAACCTGTCCGTCTCAAAGGGAGCCCTGCCCCACCAAATAATTTAGCTGGCAGGATCCGTCTTTTGCGGAAAGAACTTTCCCAAACCACATTTGAATAATTCCGTGAACTGCCGTTATTATAACGTCCCGCTATTTTAGAAATGTCCGATTCCGGCGCAGGGGTACCCGCGGCCGGCGCGACGGCCGAAGGTGCTTTTGCACTAGAATCCACTTCATTTTATATGGGCGTCGGAAGTCCACAATTCGTGAACGACAAAACAAGAATGAAGGTGCCTAAAGACAGAGCGTAAATCGATCTACGACTCATCGTTTTTCCATCGTATCCCACGTCGCCCGCTTTGGTGGCTTCAGTCCGACAGGCAGTAAGGTTCTGTATCGAAATGAGATGGTTTTATGTTCTTTGGAAGTATTGCTGCCGCGCGTCCTGACAGACAGAAGCCCACCTTGCATGCCGCATAGCGCTCTCACTAGTTTCAGAGTCCTAAAAGTTCGCTAAGCGGACCCTTGTTTTCGGAGGGTTGGTGAGGGCCATGCGCCAGTACATTTCGGACCTAAAAGACGTCGTTGGAAAAAAAGTTGAACTCAAAGGTTGGGCGTACAACACGCGTTCGTCGGGAAAAGTAAAATTCCTGGAACTTCGCGACGGGACCGGACTTGTTTCCTGCGTTTACTACAAAGGAACCGATGCTGGACAGTGCAGCGAAGAAGCTTGGACGGCGTTCGACAATGTGACACAAGAAACTTCCGTTAAAGTCACAGGGATCGTGAAGCAACATCCAAAACAGCCGGGAGTTTTTGAAATCGGCGCAGAAGCCTTGGAAGTCATTCATCGCGCCGAAGAATATCCGATCACTCACAAAGAACACGGCACAGATTTTCTTATGGAAAATCGCCATCTCTGGCTTCGCTCAAAACGGCAAACAGCTATTCTTCACGTTCGTCATGAGATCGTAAAAGCCATTCGCGATTTCTTTGATGGTCGCGGCTTCACTTTAACGGACGCGCCGATTTTTACTCCAAGCGCCTGCGAAGGAACGTCGACCCTTTTTGAAACGCGGTACTTCGACGAAAAGGCGTTCCTGTCGCAATCTGGCCAGCTTTACATGGAAGCGACAGCCGCTGCGCTTGGAAAAGTCTATTGTTTTGGTCCCACGTTTCGCGCCGAGAAATCCAAAACTCGTCGACATCTGATCGAGTTCTGGATGGTTGAACCGGAAGTCGCATTCAACGACATTTACGACAACATGGAACTTGCGGAACAGTTCGTTGAGTACATCGTTCAGCGCGTTCTAAAAAATCGTCCGAACGAATTGAAGGCGCTGGAAAGAGACACATCGAAACTAGAGGGCATTAAAGGACCGTTCCCGCGCGTTCACTACGACGAAGCCGCGCAAATGATTAAAAAAGAAAACCCGGCATTTGTGATCGGCGACGATTTCGGCGGGACAGACGAAACAATTATTTCTTCGAAATTTGAAAAGCCGGTTTTTGTTCACCACTACCCCGCAGCCGTTAAAGCTTTCTATATGAAGGAAGACCCTGCGCAGCCAGGAAAGTCGATGAGCTGCGATCTTTTGGCGACGGAAGGCTACGGCGAAATTATTGGCGGCGGTCAGCGCGAAGACAGTCTTGAAATTTTGAAAGCCAAGATCGCTGAGCACAAGCTTCAAGAGAAAGATTTTGCTTGGTTCATGGATCTGCGTCGCTACGGCACCTTTCCGCACGCGGGGTTTGGCCTCGGTGTTGAGCGCACTGTAGGTTGGATTTGCGGACTTCCGCACGTTCGAGAAACGATTCCATTCCCGCGTCTTTATGGGCGATCTTACCCCTAGACCACGGACCGAGACTGTAGACAATTTAATCTGTTTTTGAATTTTGAAACCTCGTGAGGAGATCGCAAATGGCGACTTTGGAAACTGAAAGCAAGTCGGGCTCGTTTAAATCGAAGACCACAGAACAGCGTGTTGCTCAGCTCGAACATCTAAATGCAGAGGCGATTGTTGGTGGCGGACCAGATCGGCTAAAAAAACACAAAGAGGGTGGTCGCCTGACAGCTCGCGAGCGCCTTGATGTTCTTCTTGACCCAGGCAGCTTCGTTGAGATGGATCGCTTTGTTACTCATCGATCCCAAAACTTCGGCATGGCCGACAAGAAAACGCCAGGTGATGGCGTCATCACTGGTTATGGCCGCATTAACGGCAAACTTGTTTACGCCTACTCGCAAGACTTCACCGTTTTTGGCGGATCGATGTCGCGCACACAGGCAAACAAGATTTTGAAAATCATGGAAATGGCAATGAAGAACGGCGCTCCCATTATCGGAATCAACGATTCGGGTGGCGCGCGAATTCAAGAGGGCGTCGAAGCACTTGCCGGTTATGCAGATATTTTTCTCAAGAACACAATGTCGAGCGGCGTGATCCCACAGATCAGCGCGATCATGGGGCCATCGGCGGGCGGTGCGGTTTATTCACCATCCATCACGGACTTCGTTTTCATGGTCAAAGACACGAGCTACATGTTCGTCACAGGCCCAGAGGTCATCAAAGCCGTCACTCATGAAGATGTAACTAAAGAACAGCTTGGCGGCGCGGTTGCGCACTCTTCGAAGTCGGGTGTTGCGCACTTTGCGGCTGAAAATGATAAGCACTGCCTGCTTTTAATTCGCGAACTTTTGAATTTCCTACCTGCGAACAATGTCGACGACCCACCGGTTGTGCCGACCACAGATCGCCCGGACCGCGTGGAAGAAGCACTCAACAACTTTATCCCAGACAATCCAAAAAAACCATACGACATGCTTGAGCTTATTAAGATGACGGTCGACGAAGGCTACTTCCTCGAAACACACCAGCATTTTGCGAAAAACGTGATCGTGGGCTTTGCGCGATATAACGGGCGGTCGGTAGGAATCGTGGCCAACCAGCCGGCGGTACTTGCTGGGTGCTTGAATATCGAGGCTTCCCGCAAAGCAGCACGCTTTATTCGTTTCTGTGATGCGTTCAATATTCCTATCGTCACTTTCGTCGATGTTCCTGGCTTCCTTCCCGGCACAGACCAAGAATGGAACGGCATTATCACTCACGGCGCAAAGCTTCTTTACGCCTACGCAGAGGCAACAGTTCCCAAAGTAACGGTCATCACTCGAAAAAACTACGGCGGCGCATACTGCGTGATGAGCTCGAAACATCTTCGAGGTGACATTAACCTCGCGTACCCAACAGCCGAAATTGCAGTCATGGGCGCCGATGGCGCGGTGAATATCATTTTCCGCGAAGCGATGAAAAAAGCAAAAGACCCAGTCGCGGAAAAAGCACGCCTGGTTGCCGATTACGAAGAAAAATTTGCGAACCCTTACGTTGCTGCAGAACTTGGCTACATTGATGAAGTGATCGAACCTGCGATGACCCGCCGTCGCATCATCGACTCCCTTGAGATGTTGAAGAATAAGCGCGACACAAATCCACCGAAAAAACACGGCAACATTCCTCTTTAATCGCAAATTGATTAGCTGGAGCATTTGAAAATGGCTGAAAAACCAATGTTTAAAAAAGTTCTGATCGCCAATCGTGGCGAAATCGCCCTTCGCGTCATTCGTTCGTGTCGCGAGCTCGGAATTTCTTCGGTCGCCGTTTACTCGGATGCCGACAGAAACTCCTTGCACGTTGTTCTTGCCGACGAGGCTTACAATGTGGGCCCTGCGCCTTCGAAGGATTCTTACCTCAACCTTGACCGCATCATGGGCGCTGTTAAGGCATCGGGCGCCGATGCCGTTCATCCTGGCTATGGTTTCCTTTCGGAAAATACGGAATTCGCAGAAGCATTGCGAAAGGCCGGCGTTACTTTCATCGGACCAACGCCAGAAAACATCATGGCAATGGGTGATAAAATCTCTGCGATTCGCCTGATGCGCGATGCGGGTGTACCTACAGTGCCGGGATCTGGCGGCCCCGTGGACACGATCGAAGAGGCTAAAACAGTTGTCGAGAAAATCGGCCTACCCGTCATGATCAAGGCCACCGCTGGTGGCGGCGGCAAGGGGATGCGTGTCGTTCACAAAATGGAAGATCTCGAAAGCCACTACCGCGCCGCACGCTCGGAAGGTTTGAACTACTTTAAGAATGACACTGTTTACATCGAACGTTTTATTCAAAACCCGAAGCATGTCGAAGTGCAGGTTTTTGGCGATACTCACGGCAACGTTTGCCATCTGTTTGAGCGCGAGTGTTCCGTTCAACGAAGGAACCAGAAGCTGATGGAAGAATCTCCATCGCCTTCGGTTCCTAACGAAGTGCGAACGCGCTTAGGCGACGTCGCTGTCAAGGCGGCGAAAGCGATCAAGTACATTGGCGCGGGAACGTTCGAATTCATTTTCGACAATGTGACCAAAGAATTTTTCTTTATGGAAATGAACACCCGCCTACAGGTCGAGCACCCAGTCACAGAAATGGTAACGGGTATTGATCTCGTGCAAGAGCAAATATTTGTCGCCCTTGGCCGACCGCTTAGTTTCAAGCAGGCGGATGTAGTTCAGCGTGGTCATGCCATCGAAGCGCGAATTTGTGCCGAAGATCCGTTTACATTTGTTCCTTCACCCGGCCTTATTCGCCGCTGTCGCCATCCACAGGGGCCATTCATTCGAACGGATTCTTACGCCTATCCAGGCTACGAAGTTCCAATCTACTATGATCCGATGGTCGCTAAGCTGATCGCCTGGGGGCCCGATCGCGATACCGCCATTCGAAGGCTCGATCGCGCTCTTACTGAATTCACACTGACCGGAATCAAGACAAATATTCTTCTACACAAGTCGATCCTACAGTCGCCGAAGTTTCTTGATGGAACTTACACGACACAATTCTGCGACAAGGATTTAGAGATTAAGATGCCGAAGCTGTTCCGCCAGGTGGACGATCACGTTTTCCTGATTACGGCTGCCATTGCTGCCTACAATGATAAAAAGGCAAAATCAGTCTCTGATTACAACGTCGCAAGCCGCTGGAAGTCTGTGGGCCGCGCCAACAGCCTTAGGGATCAATAGGAGTTAGCTATGTTTTTTGAAGCAACACTTGGAACTGACGTCGGCGATAAGAACTTTCGGATTGATATCAACGAGACTCGCAAATCTTGGAAGATTGCCCTTCAGGAGGGTGGCCAAGAAGACGGTGGCGAATGGGTTCGTTATGAAATCTCAAAAAACGAATACAAAACCGTCGAGAACATCATCAATCTCATTTGGGAAGGTGGTTCGTACGTTTTGGACGTTTACGGTTCAGGCATCGATTACACCGTCTACACAAGGTCAAGCTATCGCAACGTACGCATCTACAACGACGAAGCGCTTTTACACGAGTCGCTAAAGAAAGGCGGCCAACTTGGCGGCGGCGACAATCTTGTCGCTGGAATGCCAGGGAAAATTGTTAAGATCATGGTTAATAAAGGCGACATCGTTAAGGCCAACCAGCCGATCTTGATTATGGAAGCGATGAAAATGGAAAACGAAATGCGCGCCTCTGTGGAAGTAAAGATCAAAGACATTCTTGTAAAACCAGCCGACTCGGTCGAATCTGGACAAACATTAGTTCTGTTTGAACCGGTCAAGTAATGGACGCGTACGCGGAGCCCAGCTATTTCGTCGGATGGGGAACGCTGGCGCTGATCAACGCTGGCCTTGCCCAGTCCAAAAATCGCAGCGGCCTAATTTGGTTTTTGTTATCAATCCCACTTGGGCCGATCGCTACTTTTCTCCTTGTTACCTTTTTCAGCGACCGCCCGTAAGGAAATTTTCACATGCCGAAAAATCGCAAAGACTCTTTCAAAACCTCAAGCGGAATCGAACCAAAGGCGTTCTATTCCGCAAACGATTGGCCACCTAAAGGCCAGACTGCAGAAAGTCTTTTGGGTGAGCCTGGCGATTTCCCCTACACGCGCGGCGTTCAATCGACCATGTATCGTGGGCGCCTCTGGACAATGCGCCAGTACGCAGGATTTGGCTCTGCAAAAGAGTCGAACACTCGTTACAAAATGCTCCTCGATCGCGGACAAACAGGCCTCTCGGTCGCGTTCGATTTGCCGACACAGATGGGCTATGACTCGGATCACGTCATGTCGACTGGCGAGGTCGGAAAAGTAGGCGTGGCCATCTCTTCAATTGAGGACATGGAAGTGCTCCTAAAGGACCTCCCACTCGAGAAAATTTCTACTTCGATGACGATCAATTCGACGGCCGGAATACTGCTAGCTCTATACATTGCCGTTGCAAAGCGACGTGGGATTTCCGCCGACAAACTAACCGGCACTATTCAGAACGACCTATTGAAAGAGTATATCGCTCGGGGCACCTATATTTTTCCACCTCGCCCATCTCTTCGCCTGATCACAGATATTTTCGATTACTGCGCAAAAGAAGTTCCAAATTGGAATACAATTTCGATTTCTGGCTATCACATTCGCGAAGCGGGATCGACCGCAGCTCAAGAAATTGCTTTCACTTTAGCTAACGGAATTACCTATGTCGAGGCGGCGATTGAAAAGGGACTCGATATCGATTCATTTGCGGGTCGTCTTTCCTTTTTCTTCAACGTTCACAATAATTTTCTAGAAGAAGTCGCCAAGTTCCGTGCTGCACGTCGAATGTGGGCAAAGATCATGCGGGATCGTTTTAAGGCCAAGGATGACAAAAGCTGGCGCCTTCGCTTTCACTCCCAAACCGCCGGCTCAACTTTAACGGCACAGCAGCCCGAGAATAATATTGTTCGTGTCACCATCCAGGCACTTGCGAGCGTTCTTGGCGGAACGCAGTCGCTACATACAAATTCAATGGACGAAGCGCTCGGTCTTCCAACCGAGAAAGCCGCGACGATTGCCCTTAGGACACAGCAAATTGTCGCCCATGAGTCTGGCGCCGCTGATGTTATTGATCCGTTCGCGGGAAGTTATTATGTCGAAAACCTGACCGATGAGCTTGAAGCGAAAGCCACCGATTACATCACTAGGATCGAAGGCCTCGGCGGAGTTGTGAAGTGCATCGAGACTGGATGGATTCAGAGAGAGATTCAGCAGGCGGCTTATGATTATCAACGTGCCGTGGAATCGAAACGTGAAATAGTTGTCGGCGTTAATGAATTTGTTCAAAACACGAATATCTCTCCGGAAATTATGAAAATTTCTGAATCTGTTTCGAACGAACAGATCGTGCGATTGAAGGCGTTTAAAGCGAAACGCAACCAAAGTGCTGTGAACGAAAACCTTGCTCGAATTAAGACGGCCGCTGGTACGGATAAAAATTTGATGCCTCTTTTTGTCGAGGCCGTCGAGGCCGGCTGTACCCTGGGTGAAATCTCGGACTCGCTTCGTGGCGTGTTCGGCTTCTATAAAGAAACGATCACCGTCTGACCGGCACAACTAGATGTAGTATTCCTTGGCTCGCTTCTGAAAGATGAAGCCGGTCGGACTGTATTGCTGCGAATAGGCTCCAGCGCTGCCGACGACGATTAAATCTCCAGGTCCAACCCTTGGCCAGTGTACGTCCGCAGCAAAGACATCCGCTTCCGAGCACGTTTTTCCGCAAATCATCATCCGTTCTTTGTTCGCTTTGGTGCGGGACTTCGACCGTATCGGAAAAATTGGAAAACTTCTGTGCATGAACTGCCCGGCTCGAGTAGCTGCCATAAAGTGATGAAGGCCTCCGTTCGTAATGACAACGGTTCTTCCGGAAATCCTTTTTACATAAAGAACCTTCATCACGTAGAATCCCGCATTTGCAGCTATATATCGACCTGACTCGCAAAAAAGTGTGGGCTTGGCTCTAAACGGCATTGAAGCCTTCACCGAGCGAAAGAGTGAGGAAAACTTGCGCAAGTCGAAAGGGGAATCGGTTTCGAAATAGGGGACTCCGAAACCGCCCCCCAAGTTAATATAGCTAGTATCCGCTTTTTTAACGGAACAAATACTCAGCGAATCTCTAAAGGTTTCAATCAAATCTGTTGCGCTTAGTGATTGGGATCGTACATGACAATGAAACCCATTTGTGTTTTTAAGTATAAAGTCTCGCTCTTCATTAGAGCACTCGTCGAGATCGATTCCAAACTGTGCGTCGGGTCGGCGTGAGAGTCGAAGTAGCACTTCGGTTTTTTCATTGAATTTCATCACCTCTTTTAGTTCTTCCAACGACTCAACAACTAGATAGCCGATATTTTTTTTTAACGCGAACTTGATATCTTCGCTTGTCTTTCCCGGGCCAATGAAACTGATCGCCGCTGGCTTGCAGTTCGCCCGCAAACAAATTTCGAGTTCTTCTCGAGAGGAAACATCAAAGGCCATCCCTAGCGAATTTAAACGTCTCACAATTTCCGGTGCAGAATTGCACTTAAGTGAATAAAAAACCTGTACATCTGGGCCTACAGCTCTATTCAGCTTAAGGGCGTTTCGTTCAATAGCGTCTAACGAATAGAGAAAAAAGTCCTCCGGTTCGCGACTAGCTATTTCTATGATTTTCGATGTTATGTTCTTCTCAATCTTAAGCGCGCTCGCCACATTAATTCCCCGTTTTTCGTGAATCTGAAAACTGACAATTGATTTGCCGGTCCACATTTTGGAATGCTCCGGAGAGGCTCAATTCCTGGCAAATTTGCTGTGCAATCAGATCGTTACCGACCTCAGTCAAATGAAGGAGATCGCTTTCAAAAAGATCAAGGACACTTTTTTTCGAATTCTGGATATAAATCCTAAGACCGGCAGCAGTATCGAGATAGCGAACACATGGAATCTCGCCTAGCCCCGCCCTCAGTGGTGCCAATGGCTGACTTGGATACTGTAACACCAAGACGATCGTGTCTGTTTTGCATACTGCTTTTATTGAATCCACCAAAGGCGGATAAATTCTTAGTTTGTTTTCGATTGGAGCTCCCTCGGTAAGCTCCAGGTACCACGACCCGGCGATCTCAGAATCACTTGTGTCCGATTTCATTATGGACCATGGGGAATATTTCGAAGACATGGGCATTTTTTTTGCCACCTTTTCCTTTAGTTGAACGATCTCCGGCAAAGGATCTTTCATGTCTCGATAGATTTTCAAAAAGGCAGCAAAGTCGGCAATCGATGGTTGGAAATCAAGAATCCGCGACGCACAACTCTTTAACGCCGAGAGCTTGTCGTCAAAAATCAGATACTGCCGACACATGGAACGGAAAAGGAGGTCAAACTTCATTTTATCGGCCTCACTCGCGCGGGAATAGGCCAACCCAACTTGTGCGGCCATCGAGGCATACTTTTCCGGATTTTTTGTTCGGGCGAAATATGCAAGACCATGAAACAAAAGAAGTTCGGAGTTTGGGTAAGCTGTTAAGCAGCGATTTAAAATTTGTTCTTCAAGCTTTAGATTATTATCGGCGACTCCAACCTGACCCAAAATGTAAAGACAACCTCGATTCGTCACCTTTTTTACCTGCGGAAGGTCTTTTAAGATTTTTACTTTCTGTCGAAACTGTTTTTCCATCGACATCGCAAATTCTGCCTCACTCCGATCGCCATCTTTCCCGCTGATCAAGTCTGCCAGACGCGAAGCTACCCCAAAACTTCCCTGCTTTAATTTGATGTAGAATAGCGCTTCTAAGCTTTCAAACGAGAGATGGTTTGCGCTAAGCTTTTTTTCAAGCTCAAAGAGAACTCTCTCGTTAGACATTTCAAAGTACAAAAGCTTATTTATATCTCGCTGTTTACCGAATTCCGAAGAAATACTATTCCAAATTGGCTGAAGGTACTTTTTAACGGATTGTATCGAAGCTCTTAGTAGCAGCGAGTAGTTCTGCTTCTCCAATATTGAAAGCTCTGGGGATTCACTGAATAATCCCGAACTTCTGCCTAGCATGAGAACCAGCACGGTCGGTGAAAGCTTAGACATAGCGATCCCGACCTCATCGGCCAATTCGACTTGTGTGTGGCCGGGTCCGTAACGATTTTGTAAATTAGCTTTTACGTTCTGGGACCTAAGAAGAAGGT
The DNA here is from genome assembly GCA_017302795.1 of Deltaproteobacteria bacterium. Taxonomy (GTDB): domain Bacteria; phylum Bdellovibrionota; class Bdellovibrionia; order Bdellovibrionales; family JAMPXM01. Next base: position 466,337 of record JAFLCB010000001.1, read on the forward strand.
CCAATCGCCCTGGAAAAATTGACGACACGGAATCACCCAAGAAAACTATACTCAGGTCGCCGGTCGATCTAACAATTGGCGGCGGCGCCAATTTAACGTTGTAACGAAGCGAGACTTCTACCGTTAAGAACATCACTACGACAAAGAGGACCTTCTGAATCACCGCTGAATCATACCCGCCTTCATATAAAGAAATACCGGTCGACGCATTGCGCTGCTTTCATTTCCGTGCGTTGTTGATATCAGCTAACAGCGTTGTTTAAGATTTTCACTGAATGAACAAACTCTCGTCTCGGAATGCAGTCCTCTCATTAATTTCTAGTCTTGCGACCTACGACGAACGGATACCTATAGATGACGACACCAATTTGTTTAAGGTTAGGATTCTTGATTCGATCAACGCAATCCGACTCGTAGTTTTAATAGAGAAAGAATTCGGGTTCAAAATCAGTCCCTCCGATCTTGTCGGATCACACTTTGAGACTATAGGTAGCATTTGTGAATTCGTAGACTCGCGAGCCCGTACGCCATATGACAAAGACTGAGATTTCTCAAACCCTCGATCCGCAGCCGAGTGAGCTTGCGCTGTATTCCATTCAATTGTGGAACCAGACACTGGCCTCAGTCGAGTCACGGCATCTTGAGCCGCCACTGCTAGTTTCCTTTCTAGCGCGTGAACCGCTTGGAAGCCCCGTCGGCGGAATACTAATTAAGCACTCATTCGGAGTGATCTATGTCGAATCCTTTTTTGTGCTACCCGGATATCAACGCCGCGGGATCGGGAAACAGCTTACAGAGGCTGCCTTTAGCTATGGACGATCAAAAGATTGTTCGCATGTGTTGGCTCAGACTTATGACTTTCACACCGCCCTCGAATTTTTAAATGGTTCTTACGCTGACATTCAACTCGTAGGAAAAATTGAAAATTGCCCACCTCCCTTTACTCTCTACTTTTTTAAAAAAAACTTAGGGAATTAGCTTCTTCAATCCGGGGTAGTCAATTTTGAACGAACGAGTGAGCGGAATCTTCTCCATAAACAAAACTTTATCCGGCAGCAGCTTGATGGGCAGCTTCGGCTTCAATAGTTGTACGACTTCCCGTTGCGAAATCTTCTGGGTTGTCTCGAGCGCTAGAATCAAACTCTCTAGGCCGTCATCTGTTTGAACCACAGTAGCTGCAGCTTGAACGATTCCCGGAATTTGTTTCGCAAGGGATTCAATCAGGACGGGATAAAAACGTAATCCATTGATCTTTATCATTGAATCTTTTCGTGCGATGAACCGAAATCGGCCATTCTCGTCTGATTCAAAGAGGTCTCCCGAATTTACGCTGGAGATCACTCTTCCAAGATCTTGAGGATAGTATCCCAACATTGTGCCGACTCCCGAATGAACAAGCGTTCCCATATCTCCTTCTTTTTCATGAAGCTCTAATTTTACGCCCTTCAATGGATCAAACAGTTCATCCAACTGCGTCTCGGAACACAAATGAACCCGAATCAGCGACCGGAAGGTTTCAGTCTGGCCATACGTCTTAATAATATTAGATTTCGGGAAAAAAGATCTGATCTGATTCAACTCATCGAGAGTCAAACTCCCTCCGGAAACCGTCACATATTTAAGAGATTTTCCGCTAAACCTTAAGCCGTGACTGCGAGCAAGAAACATTCTCCAGAAGCTTGGAACAGCGGTAAGGCCGGTGATTTGTTGTTCGTCCACAGCAAGCATTAGGCGCTCAACGAAAGTGAGTCTGTGAACGTACAAGGAAACCCCTGCCAGCAGGGAGGTCAATAGCTGATTCAAACCCAAATCATGCGAAATATTTAGAAAACTTAAGACCCGGTCTTCTGACTGTAGTCGAAAACTATCAATTTCACCCACTGCCCTTGCTACCAAGTTCGCCTCGGTTACCATCACAACCTTTGGATGTCCGGTCGAGCCCGACGTCAAAAGGCACCATCTACATTCAGGAGGCATCGGTGCGACGGCAGGCCGATTTGCATTTCTCAAAAGCGAATAGTTTAAATATTCTCCGACCGACTCGAACCCAGAAAAAGAGGCAAGATATTCTCGGCTCACTAGAATAAAGTCCACCGGGCATTCATTCAATAGACTTTTATACATCTCCGTATAGCCATCCGACACAACGACGCCTTTAATCTCAAGTGCCAACAAAGCCGTTGTCAGCATGCACTCATCCACACTTTTGGACGAAAAAACTGAAACAAAACTACTCGTAGAAACACCATGTTTTTTAAAGAAACGTCGTCCGTCTTCAATTTTTTCTAAGATCAAATCACCCGTAGCCGCTTGAGTTTCATCATAGAACTGAACCCTCGAGCCTCTCAATTTCAGATTTTTCAGAATAGTTTCGGCCAGCCCGTTATTTTTCATTTGAACCCAAGCATTGCTATAGCCTCATATAGTAAAAAACGTAAGAACCTGTTTTCATATACACGCCAACTAAAATGGCGAGGATTGTCGATAGCACAATCATTGACACATCGTTCTTGAATTTTCGACTGAATGTCTCTGCTACAATCATTACCACAATCATTACTACCGTTAGAATGTTGTCATTAATAATTGCTAAAATCTTATCGTCCGAGAACACGGTGAAGTCGTAGCGAAATGGTTGATGGGTACGTCGAAAAAGTGTGAAGAGGTGAAGAACCGCGTAAATATGAAATACAAACAGAACTCGTACAGGAAGAAACCATTTTGAATTCTCTAAGAACCGGAAACGAGCTCCCAGTTGAGCGACAAGCAAAATGGCTGCACAAAGAAGCCCCCAGGCTATCATTTCAAGAAAGAAACCGTGCCAGAGGCCGCCAATAAGGAAGGCGAAAAAAACACCCAAGTAGGGACTTCTAAACTGAACTGCGAGCGGAAAATAGACGTACTTTTTAATCCAATTGGAGAGTGAGATATGCCACCGTGCCCAGTAGTCAAAAAAACTTTTCGAAAAATACGGCTGATCGAAGTTATCGGGCATCCGAATTCCGAACAAGAGCGAAACTCCTCGACCAATGTCTATGAGGCCTGAAAAGTCACAATACATATTGAAGAAGCCAAAAATGGCAGTCCCCCATGCAGCAAGGCCAGGAAGGATACGATCTGGATAGGCCATTTCTAACGAGCTCAGGGTGGTTTCTATAAACTGGGAAATCACTGTTATTTTAAAGAGTCCCAAAAAGATCGAGAAGACCGAGAAATAAAAGTTTTTCGAGAAAATGGCGGCGGAAGAATTCTTAACGCTTTGCTCGAAATCACTGTACTCGACAATCGGACCGACCACCACTTTCGGAAAGTAGAGGTTATAGAGAAGGTAGTCTTGAATTCTAGTCGCTGGAGGAATATTTCTTTTCCACACTTGAACGAGGTACCCGATGTTCTGAAGTGCAAAAAATGATAACCCGATTATAACTTCGAGCTGGAACCTGTTCGCCTTATAGGCCGTCGTTTGATCATTGATAAAAATCCGAAAATAAACAATCACCAGCAGCTGCGCGACGATGCCAATCCAAAGCGAAAGGGTACTCTGATTTTTTTTCAACCATCGAGAGTACCAATAGACGGCAGCAGCGTTCGCGAGAATCACAACAAGAGAGGTCCAATTCCACGAGAGAAGAAACAGCGCGCTTCCAAGAAGTAAAACCCATTGCTGGGCCATGGGGCGACTTGAAAGTCCCCAGAAAATAGCTAGAAGAACAACAAAGAAGATTAAGAATTCGAAATCAAAAAAATTCACGTTTCCGGACCTTGCATCTAAGCGAATCGTTTCATGAAAAAAAACGCGATCCAAGTGAAAAACTCCGCCTTGCAGTGGTCAATCTCGACGGTCGGCCCGGTCTTTTCAGCTCTTAGAGCCGAAACTTGTCACTCCGGGCTGTATGTGCGCCATAGGAATATTCTATAGGTTTTGTAAGCGTCTGATATTTGGACGCTTTTTCCGAGGTTTCCAATTTATCAAAGGGCACCGAGCTTGCTCTCTCACAGGCGTTCTGAATCGAGGAGCGTGCTGTGACCGATGGACTCAAAGAAAAAAAACCGAGTATTTATGATCGCCTGTTGCGTGCGACGGCCTACAGCAGCGGCTTTGCGGCTATTGCGCTGTCGATATTGACCGGCCTCAATCCGGACCAAAACGGAGGGTCTCTATCCTCCGACCGCGCGGCAATTGAATCGGATCGTCTGCGACTTGTCGATGAGAACAGAACTGCGGAACGCCAACGAGAACGAGGCCGCGAAAAAATTCGCCTGGGCTCGGGTCCCGCCAGACCACAGCGAGACCGCGATCTTCCTCTGCACAACGACGGTCTTTGGTTTGATCGCTCTGCGATACTTCTTGATGAAGAAACTCGAATCGAAGATACCTTCAATATTTCTCCAGGTCTCCACGACCGAGTCGGCTTCTGGTTTGATATTTACAGCCGCTACGATTCCCATAAACGGGTCATTCACCACTCGCATTTTCCATGGATTATTTTTAAAGTCGTCGACGTCGAGCCAATCATCAGCGCGAGCTTTCCGAAATTTCGTTGGCAGCGAAATCAAATCGCCGACGCCGTCGTAAAAAAAGAGCTGGCTACTGTTCGACGCGCACTTGACTCGATTTCGAGGATGCGTCCATCTGACTTAGATTCTGACAAGCTTTCGAACACCGAACTCCAGGTGCACAGCGCACTTAAAGGCCTATTGAAGGACGGACGGGGCGATGTCCGAAAACATGCCCGTCGGGCGCGCCACGATGTTCGCGTTCAAACTGGTCAGCGAAACTTTTTTGCAGAAGGACTGCAGACTGCGCCCCGGTACCTGGGTGTGATGGAAGAGATCTTCGAAAAGCACAGACTTCCCATTGAGCTCACTCGCCTGCCGCTAGTGGAATCAAGTTTCAATAAACATGCAAAATCCAAGGTGGGTGCCGCAGGCATTTGGCAGTTCATGGAGAACACCGGTCGAAAAAAGAAACTCGTTATCAACGACGACATCGATGAACGAAAATCACCATTCAAGGCAACCGACGCCGCGGCGAGGCTGTTAAAAGAAAATCACATGATTCTTGGCCGCTCATGGGAGCTTGCCGTCACGGCATGGAATCATGGACCCGGCGGAGTCAAAAAGGCCTCCAAGGCAGTTGGTTCGCGTGACCTTGCTAGAATCATTGAGCGCTATCACTCTAAGCGCTTTGATTTTGCGTCTGAAAATTTTTATGCCGAGTTCCTTGCAGCGCTTTATACTGAACGTTATTCAGACGTGATTTTCCCGGGTCTTCCGCGCCATGCGCCCTTAGAGATTCAAGAGTTGAAGCTGACCCGAAAAATGCGGGTCGACGAAATTTTGAAAGTCGCTTCGATCAGTATGGATGAATTTGAAGCGATCAACCCTGATCTGCTTAAGCTCTTAAAGTCAAAGCGCCCGCTCATGAAGGGGCTTCGGATTCACGTTCCATCCGACGCAAAGTCTGCTATCGAATACTTGATGGCTGGCGAAGATGCGGATCAACGGCTCATCGGAGCCAATGGCTAACCGTCGCGACGATTCCTTCTTGGACGAGAACCGTCGCCGCGAACTGTCGGTTTGATCCTTCGGTTTCCACGATGACCGTTTGCAATCCGTCTTTTACGCCCAAAAGAAGGAAGCCTCCCCCCGGTTCGCCGTATTCTCGAGAAGTCATCTCGCCTCGAGAATCAAAGTAGATAACTTTCGCGGCCGCCGAAAGCGCACTCTCTTCCATCGTCACGCGGAAGCGCTGACCTTGTATAAAGCCAAGTATGTTTCCGGTTTGAGGGATCGTGTTGTATTTAACCTGGCCGATAACTCGGTCATACCAACCGCGACTGACCATCGGGACATCGAGGTGGCGCGTGTCTGGATTCTGGATCAAACGAACTGACAAATAGTCCGGGCCACCTTCGACATCAAGAATTGATGGAGCTCCTAAATGTGCTAATTTTATCGCGCGGCCGGCTTCGGCATCGATCACCATTCGGCGGGTCTTAATGTGCCCCATTGGTTTGAGATCGACCTGGACTCCTACATCCGGATTGAAAGCCTCAAAAGCCCGCGCGTGAATTTCAGACGCGCGCAAAACATCGAGCTCGAGATGAGACACAGTTCCAGGTTCAGCTGGTATGTAAACTGGATCAGACGTTCGCTTACCAAGTTGAATTTGAATTCCGTGAAGGCCCGTTGTCGCGCCGGGCAGCGCGAAGATCCCATTCGACCCAGTGGATTTAAGGGTCGGATCAGGAAGCATAAGTTCGTTGAAGTAAATGGGCTCGGCAACACCCTCAGTCAGGACTTCAACTTTTGCTCCGGCAATTGGAGTTGAAGACCTCATAACTCGACCCCAGATTACACCTGTAGTTTGTGAGATCTGTTCGATCGGCTTCATGCTTTTGTCCGTCAAACCTACAAACGCGTTCATCATTTTCGCAGAAAAAACCGGGACGACCGGCTCGGAACCGCTGGTCATCATTGCTAAGGTCGGCCAATGATCTTTCGTCTTTAGCCGAGCCACAACCCGCGAACCCTCCGAGAACTTAGATTCTTCAAAGTGGCCGCCGCTAACCGAACGGACAACCGAGGGCGTTTGATTGAATTCGACTTTCGCCCCTTGAAGACCGCGCGAAACCGCACGAGCCCCCGAAGAAGTTCCTGTCGCTGAAGACGAATAGGCTGACTGCGCCCGACCCGCGATCCCGGAACTCATTGGCTGAACCTTCAAAACTAAGCCGTCTATATTTCGTCGATCTCTGTTTGAGTTCTGGAGAAGTACACTTGCTAGCTCGAGTTGTCCTCGACCAATGACTTCACCTTGAGGCGAACGTACCTCCGCCACAAGGTGACCCTCCATCGACTCCACAAATATTTCGTATCGCCCTTCGCGAATCCAAACCGCACCAGACTCTATAAAATGTCCACGTGACTCGCGCACAACTGCGATGCGGTCTCGCGCATGAGTCAGCGCTAAGCCGCCTGCAAGCTCTATAGGTCCGCGAATCATGATTTGTCGACCGGCTGGTGCCAGCGCGCCGCTTGTCGAATTCCCTGAAGTAGCGCCGTCGACGAGTGAAGCACTAGACCGACCGGCTAGTTCTTGTGCTGCTGCCAATGAAATGCCGCTACCTGGCTTAACCACGGCCGCCGGCGCTGCTGACGTTCTTCGCGACGACGGTTCCATGCTTCGTCTAAATATAGGTTGCGATGCGGAGTCTGTTCGGGCGTTGGCCCGAGGCCTATTCATTATTCCTTCTTGAGCGATCGGCATAAACAAAGCGGCCAGCAATTGTTCGCGCGTGAAGCCGGACTTCGAAAGCGAGATGACTTTCGGCGAGGGAGCAACCGCTTGCGGCGACGGTACTACAGCTTGAATTTTAATCTCTTCCAGTTTTCGACCCGTGTGTTGGGCAACACTAAGACCCGTTGAGGCTCCGCTGCGATTTGCCAACGAATCCTGTTTTTGTTGAAGGCGCTGATAGGGATGCGGAAGCGGTGGCGCTATGACCGAGGGCAACACGGCCGGCGCCAAGCGAACAGCATTTCGCCGACTTAAAACGGATGCTTCGAATTGGCGATTAGATGCGATTATTTTTTCAGCCATTCCCGTCGGAGAAACGAGGTCCATTGCGGGCGAAGGCGTCACGCCTGCAGAAAGTCGAATAGCTGGGACGCCAAGACTTGGATTGGGCTCAATTGCGGCCCACGGTTGATCACGCAAAGCTTCTTCAAGAGCTGCCACTGGCGGAGCTTCGCGATTCAGGCGAACCGCGATCCCTTCACTGAACATGCGCGGCTTTAATTCTTCTTCAGCGATGTAACGTTCGTAAAGCGAATGGATAGTTGTCGATTCAGGAAGCGAAAGCCAAACTCCAAAACCCGCAATTGCGATTGTTGATATCGCAATAGAGAGCGCGTTGCGCTCGATCTCATAGCTAATTTTAGAGCCGGTTTTTAAACCGGCATCAAGGCTGCTTGCTCGAACCACTTGTCGCTCATTCCTTGAGGAGGGTTCACGCGCGCTCACTTATCCATGTGATACATGCGGTCGTCTTTCGATGACTAAGCTAGGATATTCAAAATGCTCGAAAATCGTCAATGACGTTAAGATCAGCTGGACGATTATCCAAGGCGTCCTTGATTCGTTTGCGGACATCTTTCGTCAGCTTAGAGTCCTCTCCAAGCTTGTCGTATTTTTTCTTGGAACCCCTGGCTCGCTTTTCACGTGTGACGACCACATTGATCGTGTACGGGCGGCGCGATCCCAAAACTGTAATAACGGCTTTGCCGCGCTCTCGGGCTGTTTCCGAAGGTACATCGATGTCTTTCGCATCGAAGTACTCGCTGGTAATCTCCCGGCCGTTCATACTCTCTTTTTTTACGCCGCCAGGCATATTGTCCATGACGATTTTGCGAACCACGGTCAGTGGTAACATCACGTTTTTAATACCGTTTGAGGCACAGCCACCCAAAGAAATCGCCGCTAGCGAGATCGCCAAAATCAACGCGAGAGGTCTCGCGATGAGCGAGCCAAAATTCACTTAGGTACCTTCTCCGCATCTTTTAAGAACTGCTGAATACCCGCATCTGTCAGCGGGTGATTAACCAGCTGCTTAATCACTTTGAGTGGGCAAGTTACGATGTCAGCTCCAATTAAGCCGGCCTCCAGCACGTGAATAGGATGACGAATACTCGCGACCAGGATTTCAGTCTTGTAATTGTAGTTGTCGAAAATCGTCTTCATGTTGCTGATCAGGTCCATGCCGTTTGACGATACGTCGTCGAGACGACCGACAAATGGTGAAACCAGCGAAGCGCCCGCTTTTGCCACCATCAACGCTTGCAATGGAGAAAAGATGAGCGTGACATTCGTCTTGATTCCCTCAGCCGCAAATCTTCGAACCGCAACTAGACCTTCTTCGCACATCGGGATTTTTACGACAACGTTGTCAGCGATCTTCGCAAGCTGACGACCTTCTTCGTACATTTTATCAGCTGTAAGGCTGATGACTTCCGCAGAAACCGGGCCTTTCACAATGCGGCAAATATCCGCGATGCAGTCCGCGTTTGTTTTTCCAGTTTTAGCAACCAACGTCGGGTTGGTGGTAACTCCGTCGACCCAACCGCGTGCGTTGGCTTCTTCGATTTCTTTAATATCCGCTGTGTCGATGAAGAATTTCATCTGGTGCCTCTCGTATGGGTGAATGACCTTGGTCTAGCATCAGCCCAAGGTGTCTGCAAGACTGTAACTGCCGGCTGGTTTGCCAACGATCCAACGCGCTGCGCGACAGGCACCTCGAGCAAATACGGCACGATTTAGGGCCTGGTGCCCAAACGTTAGAACTTCTGAATCTGAAAACGCCAGGACCCGATGATCTCCGACTACACCGCCGCCCCGGAGGCTAACGATTTCACTCGCCCTTTTCCCGGTTCGCTTCAAAAGCTCATCGTCAATTAAAAGTGCGGTCCCACTTGGTCGGTCACGTTTGTGACGATGATGGGTTTCTTCGATCGACAAATCAAAGCCATCAACGCCCTTTAGCGCATCCAGTGCCTTCGCTAAAATTTGCACTCCAATACTCATGTTGGCCGAATATAAAACTGGAATGTCGCTACCCGCGTGAGACAAAGCATTTCGCTCGGCTTCGGACAACCCAGTAACGCCACTAACGAGTGGTATCTTTCGCCGTACACACACCTTGGTTACATCGACGGTCGCTACCGGTAGCGAAAAATCAATCACTACATCTACGAGCTGCCCCGCTTTTTCGAGGGCTAAGAAACACGCCTCAAGGCCGTCGGGCTCACGCCCCACGCCTCCGACAATATTCACCAGGCCAGAATCTTTAGCGACAGCTTCGATCTCAAGGCCCATGCGCCCAGATCGACCAACAACGATAACGTTAACGGGCTTCACGCCAAGCCGCCTTGTTTAAGAAGTTGGTCCACTTTCGCACGATATTTTTCATCAAGCTCTGTTAGCGGCAAGCGAAGTTCGGGGCTCGCAATGATCCCCATTTTATAAAGAGCATATTTAAGAGGAATTGGATTGGCCTCGACATAGAGCGCCTCATTGAGCGCTCCGAAGCGGGAGGCAAATTCGCGACTGCAAACTTCGCTCTCACCGTTGGTTGCTCGCTTCATCCAGTTAGAGAAGTCCTTCGGAATCAAATGTGAAATGACCGAGATCACGCCTTTTCCGCCAGCACCAGCGAGCATCAAACATGTGCCGTCGTCGCCGCTCGATAAAAGCAGGCTTGTCGTCGAGGCAATGGCTCGACCGAATTCGATATCGCCAGTTGCCTCTTTGATCGCCACGATTCCGTTAACCTTAGCGAGCTCTTGAATCGTCGCGAGCTCAAGCTTTGTGATTGTGCGACCCGGAACATTGTAAAGGATGATGGGTAGAGAGCTTTCGGTCGCGACTTTCGCGAAATGCTCAAAAAGTCCTCGCTGCGAGGGTTTGTTGTAATAAGGGACAACAACAAGTGCTCCCGCTGCCCCCCATTCTTTAGCCGCTTTGGTTGCGGCAACAGTTTCCGCCGTGCTGTTTGATCCCGTACCCATCACAAGCTTCAACGCACCTGAAGACTCGCTTCGAATAAAATCAAAAATCTGTTTTTTCTCGGCCATTGTAATCGTTGGACTCTCACCCGTCGTCCCGCTGACAACGATGCCTGTGACCCCACCGTCAATTTGACTGCGAACTAATTTTTTTAGCGATGTCCAGTCAACTTCTCCCTTAAAAAAGGGCGTGATCAAGGCCGTATAGACTCCCGAAAAATTTGGCGCGGACCTAGAAAAATCTGTCGTGGACACAAGTGACCTCCAAAAACTTAAAGCTCAATCGGGTGCGAAACTTCGAACACCGATTGCGCAGGTCCGACAAGCACCAAAGAATGTGGAAAATTCGGGGCAAGGACTTTCAAGAGTCCCCCGGGATTTCTTACTTGAATTCCTGCCGGCGGCCAATTGTTCGATGAGGCGACCGTCGCAGCCGCCAACACTCCGGTCCCGCAAGAAAGCGTGTAGTCTTCAACGCCTCGCTCGAAAGTGATCGCTTCGATAGAGTTCGCCGAAACGCGGCGGAAAAAGGTGACATTCGCTCCGGCGGGTCCAGCCTCAGTCGGCCATCGATACTGAATTGCAAAATTTCGATCCGACAATTTCATTACATCCTGGTCAACTTCCAAAACCGCGTGCGGCACGCCGGTATCTATAAGCACAGCTCCAGAGGGTAGGAGCTGCTGCTTGAGGGGTCGGTGAGTGTAGTTCACTTCGGCAGAATAAGACCCCTCTGTCAGTGCGTTCAGAATCACAGTTCCGAATTCTGTTTGCAGCTGGTGGGGGAATTTCGCTTTTGCTTTTTGCAACCACGCCGCCGCCGCCCGCGCTGCATTTCCACACATAGCCGCGCGTGATCCATCGCTATTATAGAAATACCACTTCGTCATAGATTCGCTCTGTGGCTGCATGACAACGAGACCATCTGCGCCAATTCCAAAGTGGCGATCGCAGACTTTCACGATTTCTTCTCGCGTCAGTCTTGAGGTAATTCCCGCGACAGATTCCACGAACAGAAAATCGTTACCCGCTGCAACCAGCTTCGTCATGATTTTCAAATTCGGCGCAACAGCCGACATCAGCGACCGCGCCCGTCTGGGGTTAAGGTTGGGGTAGGTGTTGGAATGATTGTCGGCCGTGCTTGCTCGGCCGTTCGTTTGTAAGTCGGCGCGCCTCGTCCAATGTGTGCAGGCTCAAGCGGCGGAAGAGGCTTGCCCTTTACGCCGCAGCTTGCGCTGATTCCCGCGCAGACGCTGACGGCCAGAACAAAGATAATTTGGTTTCGCGTGTTCATGATCCTGATTTCTCGCTCGATTTCAGATCGGACTCAACCGATTCCGTTGCTAAACAAAGTTCGGGGTGGACAGAGTATATTTTTCGACGCCGTGGAGTCATCTCGTGGCAAATTCGAAGGTAGTTTCTGGCAGCATTCCGATCACGCACCGCGGCCGTCGAAATCTTGCCCGACGTCTTCGATTCCTGCTCCTCAGATGTTTTCCATTTCCAATACCAAACCTCAGGGTCTTCAGGCGCCTGTGATTCCCACGCGACAGTTGCGGCCCGCGCTCCCTTTGCGTCCTTTCGACGCCAGAGATCCTTTACCACGAGAAGCCGGATCGCCGAATCGAGCCCTCCCCAGTCGATAGGATAATCGCTAGACACGATTTTCAATGGCGGAAGATTTGGTTGGTCGTTGATAAGACAAGACTGCACCTGAAGCCGAATCAATCGGACCTCGAGGCTTGGCGCGAAAATCCTCTCCGCTTCTTTCGCAAAGGATTCTGCGCGACTACAGTCAAGAGCCCTTAAAGCGGCCCTTGCGCCAAGAAGAACAACTGATAAGTTTCCAACTTCAAGAGGCATCACCGCCTGGAGTAGATCCACTGCCTCCTTTGGCCGCGACAGCCACAAAGATTCGGCCAGAGCATGTTGATTTTGCGCCTTATCCGAAAGAAACACGGTCGCGATTTCTTCCCAACTCCGCAATAGTTCTGCCCGGGTGGCCCCTTTCCCTGAATTCGGCGCCACGGGCTTTTTTTCAATTTTTGATTGGAGGTCGATCTCGGTGGACAAGGTCGTATATGCCGCGGCGAGAGTTCTAACTGCCTCCATACGCCGACCCGCGAGAACTAGCTCTTTTGCTTTTTCAGTCGCCGCCTTTGCATCCGTTTTTAAGGAAGATTTCACGGCCTGCGCCGAAGCATACGGTCCGCACAAACCTAGGCTTGTGACTGCCGCAATAAAAAAGGCTCGCGCGCAGCAAGCCTTATATGAAGAGTCAAAATAAGGTGTCTTCGTCATCGACGTAGTTTTACCTAAGTCGCACGAAAAAACACCTGGCGATTTTTACGGAGCAAATGATTTTGCTGTAAGCTCTTGTGTGATTTTGCCAAGCTGGCTGTCAGCAATTGCTTTTACCATGCCGTTGATTGGAACTTCTTGCGGATTGATCCATGCCTCTTGGATTTGACCGTTCGACTTGTCCTTAATTTTTGCGTAGATCGCATCGAAGGTTCCGGCCGGGACAGTAACGCTAGCTTCTTTTGTTTCAACGATTTCGATGTTTGAAGTGTCTGGCAACGATTGCTCTTGGCCATTAGCCAAAAGTTTTTTTACTTGGCCCGTCGCTTTGTCGAAAAGGATTTCGACCTTTTGTTTTCCGAGGAATCCCATGTCCATGTCCTGCTGAACCCAGATTTCAGACCCGTTGTCTTCGCGAACAAATGATTTCACAGACCCATTTAAAATGCCGCCGGCCATCTTGTAATCTGCTTTGTCGCCAACTTTCCACTTAAGAGCTGTGGCCGAAACTTGCGATTGAATTACCGCTGATTGAATTACCGGCTGAGCCGACGCAACTGCGAGCTCTTGAGCGTGTTCAGCTGCATGAGCGCAGTTATTACCTGCAGAAGCGGAAGTGGAAATGAATAGCGCCGCAAGTGCCATGAATAAAGACTTAAGCATAAGATCCTCCTTGATGTGGGCCTGATCATCCCACCGACGTCGGTCGAGTCAACGGGTGAGGGGCTAAGGTCCTTAGAAGCGGGCGTGCGTTAGGACTTTGTGCCAGGAATCCACAGTCGCGGAAGCGCTGTGAGAACGGTGGCTACTATGGTTCTGGCATCGGCTGAATCAAAACCTGGCGAGGTTTCGATCCATTGGATGGACCAACAACTCCTTGATTTTCAAACTGATCAATCAATCGACTTGCCCGAGGATAGCCGAGACCAAATTTTCGCTGAATCAGCGAGGCACTGACCGTCTTTTGACCGGATACCCAGGCCAAAATGTGATCGTACATATCATCACTACTTGGCTCGTCACCGAATTCGCCAGCGGCAAAAGCGCCTGTGCCGCCATTAAAGGCTCCACCCTCGCCTTCTGCTGACCCGCCTTCAAGTGCGCGCATCGCAAGTTCGTCGTACTGCGGTTCGGCCTGATCCGACCAGCTCTTGACGACTTTTTCGATCTCTTCGTTTGTTAACCAAGGCGCGTGATGCCGCTGCGGTTTTGAAACTCCTGGCGAAAGAAACAACATATCCCCGCGTCCCAGAAGTCGTTCGGCACCCTTTTCGTCGAGAATGATTTTTGAATCCAAAAAGCCTGGGACCTTAAAACTGACTCGGCCAGGAATATTGGTTTTAATTCGACCCGTAACGATTTCTTTTCGCGGAGTCTGCATCGCTAAGATCAAATGCATTCCCGCCGCACGCGCCATTTGCGTTAGCCGCACAACACCCTCTTCGACATGTTGTTTGTCGGTCATCATCAAGTCACCGAACTCTTCAATGACGTAGACGATAAATGGCTGAAGCGTGTAGTAGTACATCTCGTTTTTGCGGTTCTGAATTTCGAGATCTGTGTTGATTTGCGCATGCTCTTCAATTTGCGCCTTCGTTAACTTCGCGACCGCCTCATTGAACTCTTCAAGTTTTCGCACTTTAAAGCGATTGAACGACCGGTTTCGTTTTTCCATTTCTCTAACGCCCCAGCGAAGTGCGACGACCGCCTTCTTCGGTTCGCAAATCGGCGGCATCAAGAGATGGGGAATGTTATTGAACAAAGTGAGATCGACCTGTTTGGGGTCGATCAATACAATCCGCAAAGTTTTGGGCGAATGACGGAAAATAAACCCCGTGATGCTTGATACAACAAACACCGATTTACCAGAGCCCGTTTGCCCGGCGACCATCATGTGCGGCATTGAACGAAGATCCACCACGCGAGGCGTCCCGTCGACTTCCCGGCCCAAACAAATTGGCAGGACGGTGTCTTCTTTCCAGAATTTCGAATCCGCCAAAATGTCCTTAAGATAAACTGTTTCTCGATGGGCATTGGATGTTTCGATGCCAACGACATCGCGACCTGGAATCGGTGCGATAATCCGAAGCGATTCCGCACTAAGCGCCAACGCCAAATCGTCGGCGCGGTTGGTGATCGCGGTTAATTGCACATCCGCATTGGGGCGGAATTCAAACAGCGTAACCGCAGGGCCCGATTTTGCTGCGACGACTTCGCCATTCACATCGAACTTCGAAAGCTTTTCGACAATGATGCGCGCTTTTTCTTCTATCTCTCGTTTGTCGACTCGAATCCTAGTGGCCGGTGGATCTTCTAAAACCGAAAGATCGGGCAGTTTCCAGTTTTCGACTTGGCGATTTACTTTCGCCTGCATTTTTACGGGACGTCTTTTAAGTCCGGCAAGCACCGGCTTATGAGAGTTCGCCATTAACGACGCAGAGTTCACTTCTGCTTCGTCCAAGACCTCTTCTTCAGTTTCCCCGTGGTCTTCAAAATCAATTTCGGCCTTCGATGCATTTGTGGTGGAACTTTTCGATGTATTCTTTTTTGGACGAACTAGCGCCAGGACCTTGTCAGCCAGTCCTGGTTTTTCTGAATCTTTGTTTGATACCTTTTGAACAGCGTTTTCCACATTTGCGGAACTCGGTTTATCATTCAAATTATCCGCCCGAGCCTTGGCCGGTGGCGGCAAAGTGAGATTTGCCTCTAGCACCTTGAATCCGGTAGCGATCCCCTGCCCAGTTCGACGGAAACCCGCCATAACTGTCTGGATCCAATCTTCAACTGACCGTTCGGAATAAAAAATCACAAGAACCAGGGCAACACTCCACAACAATACTGCCACGCCAACCAGATTAAAGACTGCGATTAAGCCACGAACAACGATGGCTCCAAAAAGACCGCCAACGGGAATATGACCGTTAAAGACTTTTTCAGCTGGAAGGTGCAGCGCCAATAAAGAAGAGGCCGTCAAAAGCAACGCAACTCCCCAAGCCAAACGAACAACCAGAGTCGATCCACCCTCGCGCTCCATGAAAGTTCGCCAAGCCAACCGAAGCGACCCGTAAACAAACAGCCAGGCTCCAAGTCCGAATCCTTGGTAGAGAAGGTCCGCCAAAAAGCTTCCTACGAAGCCGCAGGCGTTCTTCGCCACGAGACCCATTCCGGTCGAATTGAAAGAAGGATCTGACGAATGAAAAGTCGCCAACGCCAATGCGAGAAAAATACCCGCTGCCGCCCAGATGATACCGATCACATCCCGACGAATACGACCCGAGAACCCATGCGCAGATTTTGAAGACCGAAGACTCACACCCATGTCGAACAGTTTATGCGGAACACACCGTTGGTTCCTAGCGCCGCGGCGCTCGACTTGACTTTGGTAGCGTGGCTCCGTAGCCACGCGTGTATGACAGCGCTCAAGATCAACGAGGTCTTTTACAGTATCCAGGGGGAAACCTCTTGGGTTGGCTTCCCGACGGTCTTCATCCGAACGTCTGGCTGCAACCTCCGATGTCGATATTGCGACACGACCTATGCGTTTTATCAGGGCGAGCTGCGGTCGATCGAATCCTTAATCGAAGAAGTACAGTCCCATCCAGCCAAACACGTCTGTCTGACCGGAGGAGAGCCGTTGCTCCAGCGCGCTAGCTTCGAGCTATTGGCGGCGCTTTGCGATTTAGGGTACAAAGTGTCACTTGAAACCGGCGGATCTTTAGATTGTGCGAAGGTAGATCCGCGTGTGAAGAAGATCATAGACGTAAAAACACCGGATTCGGGCGCAGCGGATTCTTTTCACATGTCAAATTTGCCGTCGAACCCCGATTTTTCGGTTGTCAACACCGAATTCAAATTCGTCATTTGTTCCGAAAATGATTTTTTCTGGGCCCGGAATTTCGCTGAACAAAACCAACTCTTCGAACGGACTGAGGTTTTGTTCAGTCCGGCACACCAAAGAGTCGACGCAAAATGGCTCGCATCAAAAATTCTTGCATCAAAATGCCCTGCGCGCTTGCAAACTCAACTACACAAGTTTATCTGGTCTGCCCACACGCGCGGAGTTTGATGTTCGAGGACGGGTCCGGCCGCTGATTTTAATCCCTGGATTGAATCCCAGGATTGAATCAGAGCACCTCCCCCGCCAGTTCGACTTTGAAGCCACTCGTTGGGAAGTCTGGAAGGATTCCGGATTAGCTAACCAGGAATAAAAACACACAACACTAAACCTACTAAAGAATGGACCCATCAATGGCAGTTGAGACTCCGACCACTGGAATGAATGGCATTACTCGTGACCTCTCTCGCGATCTAAATCGCGAAGTGCCCTATAAAGGACTGGTTACATCTGCCCAAGGCCTTTCGAGCCAGAGTCTGTCGAGCCAGAGTCTGTCGAACCAGAATCTCTCGAACCAGAATCTCTCGAACGAACGCAATATGGCAGCTGGCATCAACTCGCCAAACCTGAACTCGTCTGACAACCTTTTCGTTGCCAATCTCCAAGCTGTTAGCCTCGAGAAGCTCGTTAAGAGCAAACTCGAAGTGCTCTTCCAACAACAACGCGATGCCAACATCGAGCTTTCTGGTTTGTACGACATCGTTTTAGAGCAAGTAGAAAAGCCATTGATTGAACTCGCACTTCAGTCGCGCAACGGCAACCAAGTTAAAACTGCTCAGCTTCTTGGAATCAACCGCAACACCTTGAAAAAGAAAATCGACAGTTACAAAATTCGCATTAAGCGCTCTTCACAAAGAGACCAATAGTCTCTACTTCCCTCGACAGCCGGCTGCCTAAATTTTCCGGCACCGGCTGCGATGCGGAAAACTGGCAACATGGTCGTTACTAGTTTTCCACTTCGTTATGCACAGAGTTTTCAACTTGCCACACACTATTTGCACCAGCGGGCCATCCAGCACTCACCTCACGACTGCCCCGCATTTTCTTTTTAAGATTATTTAGATCAGACTGATGTGCCATAGATTGCCTTTTCACGAGAGGCGTCGTTCGCTGGGGGGATTATGGCAACGTTCGAACGAGATTATTCCAACGACAAAAAAGATAATCGATCAAAAGATCGAGTTCAGCCCGTTAACAACGAGGCCGAACAAGCTGTTCTCGGCGGGCTGCTGTTGAATCCCAACGCTTGGGACGACGTTTCGTTTTTGATTACCGAGGAGGATTTCTACAAGCCAACCCACAAAAAAATCTTTTCGGTTCTGCGGGACTTGGCCATCAAAAGCGAGCCGATCGATCCGATCACGGTTTCGAACGTTCTCAATGCGCGCCATGAACTTGAGGCGATTGGTGGCCAATCCTATCTTGCAGAAATGATGAATACTTTCCCGGTCGCTGGGAACATCGAATATTACGCCAAAATCGTTGCGGAAAAATCGACGATCAGAAAAGTCATTTCCTGTGGAACAGAGATGGTCGAAAAGGCCTATACAAATGACTTCGAGTCGGTTGAAGGACTTGTCGACGAATTTGAAGGTCGAATATTTAAATTGAATGACGACAAGCAAGTCGACGGCCCAGTTTCTGCGGCCGACCTGGTTCGCTCAGGCATGAATAAGCTGACCGAACTTTCGGAACGCGAAAGCGACGTCACCGGAGTGGCTAGCGGATTTAAGGCCTTGGACAAAATGACGGCGGGCTTTCAAAAAGGCGAGATGACGATTGTCGCGGCCCGCCCCTCTATGGGGAAAACTGCGTTTTCGTTGAACATCGCAACACATGTCGTACTTCGCGAAAAGAAATCTCTTCTCTATTTTTCTATCGAGATGAATCGTGATCAAATGATGATGCGCGTGCTAGGTTGCGAAGCGCGCGTCGGCCTAGGCGATCTTCGCACCGGTAAGCTGAGTGATGCTGGTTGGCAGCGAATTATCGATAAGGCTGGAAAAATTGGCGAGACCAACTTGTTTATCGATGATGCGAGCTTCGTAACTCCGATGACTATTCGTTCAAAGGCGAGAAAGATTAAAGCGCGCTACGGGCTTGATATGATCATGATCGACTATTTACAGCTGATGAAGCTGGGCCAGAAAACAGACAACCGCGAGCGCGAAGTATCTGAAATCTCTCAGTCGCTTAAGGCCATCGCGAAGGATCTTCAAGTGCCGGTCATCGCTCTTGCTCAGGTCAATCGAGGATCCGAAGGCCGAAGCGATCGACGCCCGCAAGTATCTGATTTGCGAGAATCTGGTTCTATCGAACAAGATGCCGATTTGATCATGTCACTTTATCGGGAAGACTATTACGACCGCGATAATCCTGACGTAAAAGGCGTTTCCGAAGTTATTATCGGGAAACAGCGGAACGGTCCTGTTGGGACGGTTCGCCTCAGATGGGAATCAAACATCGGTCGCTTCTCGGATCTCGAAGAGGGCGGTTCTGATCATCCACTGCCGCCGCCGCCGCAAACGACGCAGCAATATCGACGCAATTCTAACAACAGCCCATCAGTCTAGCCGTTTCATTTTATTGAACTGACTCGATAGTTCGCAATCGCTATAGTTTACAGCGATGGGCCTATTCTCGCGCTTTACCGAACTTCTTTCCGAAACACCCTTTAATATCCCGTTACGGGAAAATGTTGCGATTCGCATGGAAGCTATCGGCGGACAGGGGGCCAATTCCGCTGGGAAGATAATTGCTGAAGCTGCCGTTTTAGGAATGGATTTTACCGGAAATCATTTTTCAAGCTTCGGATCGGAAAAGCGAGGTACGCCGGTACGTTCATTTGTTCGATTCTCTCCCGAAAAAAAAGAAATTAGGTCCGCCTCTAGTATTCGACACCCTGATCTCTTGATTGTTTTTCACGAATCCCTTTTGGAAACACATCCTGAACTATTAGAAGGGGTTTCCGAAACTTCTGACATTCTGATTAACTCGGCCCGTGCCGCTAAAATTCTTCGATTTCCACGTGCTTCACGACCCCGAAGCATTTCAACAATCGATGCTTCGAAACTTTCGCAAATGCACGGCTGTGGATTGAATAGTGTTATGCTAGGGGCTGCGGCGAAGCTAGTTCCTGAGATTTCAGTTCAATCGCTGGAGGCCAGCTTCGCGTCGTTTTTTAAAAATCTTTCCGCGAGTAATCTAGAAAAAAACCTAATGGGCTTTCGCTCGGGCTTCGAGAAAATTCGGCGATTCAGCGTCCAAGACTTCCAGCTTGTCGAGCTTTCGCCCCATAGCGCGTTACCGCAAATGGGCTACCTCAACGCGCCAATTGGCGGTTGGATTGTAAACCCAGGAAATTCAGTATTGAAAGACAATAGCGCCAGTAGAAAAGGTGTACTTCCCAAGCTTGATCGCGAGCTTTGCTTTCACTGCGGCTATTGCGACATGGTCTGTCCAGATTTATGTTTCGTATGGAAAAGAGATGAGACCGGAAAAGCGCAGCTCCAGGGAATTGATTACCAATATTGCAAGGGCTGTCAAAAGTGTGTGGTTGCCTGCCCGGTCAGCGCGATCACACCGGTCCCTGAAGACCAAGTCGGTGCTGAAGACCGAAAGATAAAATTATTTACGAATGTTTCTGCAGAAATTTCGGAAAGAACTTGGAAGTCCACCGACTGGTCGGCTCAGATTGCGGAGCTATCGCCAGAACAGCGGATGCTGACTCTGCAATCAGAGCTTCTTGATCCGAAGTCCTACTTGAGACCTGAGTTTCCAGAGATAAAAGGTAAATTGAAATGAAGAATGCATGCACGTCAGCGGCCGATCAAGAAACGAAATTTTTAACCGGCAACGAAACAGCCGCCGAAGCCGCTAGGTTTATCGACTTTCACTTTATGGGCTATTATCCGATCACGCCTTCGACGGAAATTGCTCAGCTTCTCGACGTAATGAAAACGAAGGACGAAATTTCTACTGTCATGCTTCCGGCAGATGGAGAACATGGCGCTGCCGGTGCGTGCTTTGGTGCCTCCACTGGAGGTGGTCGGGTGTTGAATGCGACCAGTGCCAACGGACTTCTCTACAGCCTCGAACAACTTCCTGTCCAAGCTGGCAGTCGAATGCCGATGGTTTTAAATCTCGTCACCAGGTCGATCAGTGGCCCGCTGGATATTCGCTGCGATCATTCTGACCTCATGTTCGCACTTCAAACCGGTTGGATTATTTTGTTAGCTAGCCACCCTCAGGCCGTTTACGACTTGAATATCCTTGCAGTAAAGCTTGGTGAACACCCCGATGTAAGACTTCCGGTGATCGTCGCAAGCGATGGGTTCTTCACCAGCCACCAGCGACAATCCGTACAGGTTTTCAAGAATAAATCAGATGTGCAGACTTTTCTTGGCAAGCGCTTGAATCCGGTGACTAGCTTGGATCCACGAAATCCCGTCACGTTTGGGCCCTACATGAATGACCCCGACTTGATCAACAACAAGTATCAACTGCACGTCGCCCACGATGCCGCCGCAAAAGTATTTGCCGATCTGGCAAAAGAATTCGAAGTGCTTACTGGCCGACACTATCCCGCACTCGAATCTTACCAATGCGAAGACGCCGAAAGCGCATTGTTTATTTTAAATTCCGCCGCCGAAACTTCAAAAGATGCAGTAGATCGAGCTCGCCACGACGGAAAAAAGGTGGGGCTTATTAAACCAAACATTCTGCGCCCGTTTCCGTTTGAACAGTTGAAAGCGGTAACTCACAAAATGAGATCTATTGTGATCGCCGAGCGAAGCGACACTCCAGGCTCCATGGGCGGACCAATCAGCCACGAAGTTCGTTCCGCACTTTTGGCTGATCACCACTGTGACATCAATGCCATCAGTCGCGTGTTTGGTTTGGGCGGTCGCGACTTCAGAGAGTCCGACGCTTACAATCTCCTTGAAGTGGGGCTATCTGCTATTATCTCACCTAGTTCGGTCCCCTCGTTCGGCTTCATCGGCACAGCCGAGGGCGCGCGCGAAACCCTGCCTCCCAAAGTTATGCCTGCTCTTTCCAAAGATGACGTTTCGCCCGGATATATTTCTACGACGATCGGCCGCGATGGCCGACCGGAAATCCACGTAAAGGATATTGCACTCTTGGCTACGAAGCCAAAACGAATTGCACCTGGCCATGGGGCTTGCCCTGGGTGTGGGATTTTTTCGGGCCTCGATCAGTTTTTTAAAGGTCTCGAAGGCGACGTCGTCGTTTTGTATCACACAGGGTGCGCGATGGTTGTGACGACGGACTATCCGTTCAGCGCTCACCGAGTTTCCTACCTTCACAACCTCTTCCAGAATGGTGCCCCTACACTTTCGGGCCTAGTTGAAATGTTTCACGAGCGAAAACGGCGTGGCGAAATCGAGAGCGGGGAAGAAATCACGTTTGTGATGATCACTGGTGATGGTGGAATGGATATCGGAATGGGACCCACCATTGGCACCGCACTTAGAAATCATCGAATGATCATCCTGGAGTACGACAATCAAGGGTATATGAATACTGGCGGACAGATGAGCTACACAACCCCGATGGGGCGCTCGACCAGCACCAGCCATTCAGGCGGAAAGTTCATAGGCAAATCCTTTCACCACAAGGACACCGCTGCAATCATGGCGGCCACCGGAATTCCATACGTGTTCACAGCCATCGAAGGCTATGGAGACGATCTCATAAAGAAGGCCGCGAAAGCTCAGTGGTACGCAAAGAATCGCGGAATGACGTTTGGAAAGATACTCGTGGCCTGTCCTCTCAATTGGGGCTCGGAAGAGCGATACGGGCAATCCATTCTTCAAGCCGCCGTCGACACATGCTTTTTCCCTCTATTTGAAATTGAAGATGGTATTACGAAGCTTAACCATGATCCCGAAGCTCTGGGTCGGAAACAAGCCGTTGGCCAATGGCTGAAAATGCTAGGGAAATCAAAGCATCTTTTGAGTCCCGATCATGCCGATGCGCTGGTTGCATTTCAAACCGAGATAGATCGGCGCTGGGCGAGATTGAAAGCCCTCTCGGAACACCCGCTTCTTTAGCAGGTCGAGCCATCGACCAAACTTCAGTCTAGGAACGCACGCCATTTAACGGATGGAGTTGTCAGGGTTTTTAACCGCGCGATTGAATGACACTGTCTTCTCTTTAGAGCCTCTTGTGAGGGGAACTAGGAGTTTCTGAA
Source organism: Deltaproteobacteria bacterium (assembly GCA_017302795.1). Lineage (GTDB taxonomy): Bacteria > Bdellovibrionota > Bdellovibrionia > Bdellovibrionales > JAMPXM01. The sequence goes on from JAFLCB010000001.1 coordinate 489,313, forward strand.
TGGAAGATTGGGACGCAGCCAAGGAGGGTAGCGTGAGGGGAACCGCACTGATCAATGAGCTCTCGCATGCAACGGGACTTCCCGACGACCTGATCGGCGAAGAGCTAAGCAGGATAATCGCTGGAGCAGGAATGTCTACTTCAGATGTCACACTCGACGAGCTTCGTGAGATGCTAGCTGCCTATCTTCAAGACGTTTTGATCGAAGCCAAGGATTCTTTCCTCGAAGAACCTGTCATCGACGCCGACGTCGGCTAGAAATTCGAAGAAATTTTAGCAACCGATAGGCCTCGACCCAGACTTTACGAAAAGTGACGGGGCTAGTTTTCGCATTTAATCTGAATAAATGAAGGCCATCTTTGAACGCCTAAAAAGCCTTAAGCGCCCGACGCAGGTCAAGCTCGTCAACGGTGACAAGTTTGTAGCGGCTGTTCGATCCGGCAACCTTTTGGCCATGAAAACCTATTCGCTGGGAAAAACCGATCTTGACGTGAATTTCGCTGACCCCCAAAACGGGCGCACGGCGCTCCACTATGCGGTGATCTCGGGAAAAATAGAATTCGTAGAATTAATGATGCGACTCGAGCCAGATCCATCGATCACAGACAGCGATGGGCAAACTGCACTAGCAATCGCCGTTGAAAACAACTTTCAGCGCGCAATCAAGATGATGGTCGAATGCAAAAAGGCGCCGATCGAAGCTGTGAACGCCAATGGCGAGACGACTTTAAACATCGCCCTGCGCGTGCAGCAAGAAAAGGTGGCGCTCTTTTTGTTGGATCGCGGGGCAAGCCTCGAGCAGTCTCTACGACATGCGGTCAATAAAAAACGCTGGGAACAGATCCGTTGGCTCTGTGCCCACAAGGCACATCCGGACATACTCGACGGACAAGGATATACTCCACTTTGCAAAGCGATCGTCGACGGCGTGGTCGGTGATGTGCGCCTTTGGGCTAACCTTGGCAGCAACCTCAATTTCACGGGCGGCAATGGACCACTTCTAAGGCTAAAAGGATTTTCTCCGCTGATGGTTGCGATCGAAATGGAACGACGAGAAATCATTGACGAAATTCTTGCACGACCTGGAATTGATCTCGCGACAATGAGTCCAAACGGAGCCAATGCGATTTCATTTGCTCTGCGAAACGGAGACATGCGTACGGTCCGCCAGATTGACCAGTGTGGATTCAAACTCTCACAGTCCCCGCCAACACTCGACGGCCTAACTCCGTTGATGTTCGCCGCCCAATCGGGACGCCTGGAAGCCGTGCAGTGGGTCGTCGAGCGCGAACCAGATTCCATCAATCAGCAGGATTCGATTGGCTGGACGGCGATCTTCTACGCGACCCAGAAACTCTCGCTCGACGTAGTTGATTTCCTGATTTCGAGAGGCGCAAAAATAGATCTTGTGTCCAAGGATCACAAATTCAATCTTCGACGAGTGGCCATGTCTCAAATGTCAAAGCTTCCACCTGATAGCCACAAACAAAAAGAAGCCGCTAAAGAATTGTTGAGCCGATTCAGTTCGCTTGCCTCCTAGTCTTCTGGAGGCCGACATATTTCCATTTGGCGTCTCAAATTGGCACGAAACTTAGTGCTCCATCTGCGTGTTTCCTCTGCATAGATCTTTACCAAATTGCGGAGGTTTTTATGTCTTACTTTTCACAACTCAGCTTCGAGAAACACAAGCTAGTCGTTCACCGGCTCTCCGCCATTTTCCTCTCTTCTGTAATTTCGGCGGCCGCCCAGCTTACACCATCAGCGGCCTGGGGAATGGATCCGATTGTCGCAGGACAGGGCGAACGCTTCATGCAAAACCTTCCGGCAGATTGGAATGGAACTGTTGGTGCGTGGGACTATTTCGATGTTGTCGACTGCTTCACAAAACCTGGGGCGATTTGCTACGGAAGTAATCCAACCAGTCCATACGGTTTTCCGGTTTTCGCAAGCGAGGACACTGGTCTTCCGGTTAAGTCATTTCAGCTTCATCAGCATGAAGCGATCGTCATTTTTTTAAGGACTCCGCCGAAGACGCGCTACTTCGCACTGACACAGTATTTGATGAAATCGGCAAGCTCGACAACGACGGAGTTCGCCAGTCTCAGCGACTCGCTCAACAACACGCAAATCAACACGACTGATTTGGACGGAACACCATTCAATCAATATGCTGCGGTTGTTTGGACGCCCGATCTAGAAACCAAGAGCGCAATCGAAGCGATGTTGGTCGCGCAAGGTGTTCCCGCGAGTTCGATCAATTTTGTTCCAATGCCAGTAAAGATTGAAAATCACTCGTTCGCTTTTGGTTACGGATCAAATGCCGACGAATTTACCATGCTGATGCGAACGGCGCTCCCGGAATTGCAAGCCGATCTTGATAGCTATATCGCCGACAATCCCGTTTACATTGCCAAGGTTGGCCCTGCGAACGTGATGAACCTTTCGCCTTCGCCTACGATTGGCTATCAGAGTGACATTACTGGTCGGGTTGAATCAGCGATGAGTCCAAACGCGATCCGTGCACTTGACAGCTTGGTCGCCGATATCAAAAAGAAATACAGTTCCCAATACACGCTGACGGCCAACACCGTCACCTACACAGAAAAATCCGGCTGGGACTGCATTCTCGGTGATTCGACTTGTGCCGGCGACAATCAAGACGCTCTTTATTCACGCGATACAGAGACTGTTCGAGTTAAATCGCTCGACGACTTCGTAATCATTGCCGGCGTTAACCATCGACTAACTGGCAAGGCCACCTATCTCAATCACTCGGTTTATGATCTAAAAAAGATTGCCGGCATAGTTGGAGTCACCGACCTATCATTTACGACAGAAAGCGCTGTGCACCACGCTGGCATTTCCCCGACCTCCGCAAAGGCACGTCTCTACAAAGGTCTCTACGCCTACATGGTCTCTTACAATTGTGCAGGACGTGCACACTGCCTTCAAATTCCTGCGCCTACGCCAGAAAATCCAGTCGGTCTAGAGCCCGGCGCTCCGTTCCTCGTCGTTGGACGAAGCTACCTAGAGCCAACCTCCGGTGTTGCACCCGCGCCAAGCGAAGTGATCAAACACAAAGTGTTTCTAGCCACAAAAAAGTAAGTCGAGAGCAAGCCCCAAAAAAGAAAACCTGCGGCATTCACCGCAGGTTTTTTAATTCAACAAAGCCGCCGGCTCTTTAAAAGTTAAGCGCGTTCGACGACGATCGAAACCGCTGCTTCAAGGCCATCGCCCAATTTGATGATAGCTTTGTGGCTACCAAGCAAACGAATTGGCTCTTCAAGATGGATATCGCGACGGTCAATCGAGAAGCCAAGCTTCTCAAGTTCGTTCGAAATATCTGTGTTTGTGACGGAACCGAAAAGTTTGTCGGATTCGCCAGCTGTCGCTTTAATCACGACATTAACGCCCTTCATTTTAGCGATAATTTCTTCGCGCTCCGCTTTTACTTTTTTAAGTTTTGCTTCCGCCATGCGTTTGAAATGTTCAAACTCGGCCATGCGCTTTTCAGTCGCCTCGGTTGCCAAGAGTCTTGGCAATAGAAAATTGCGTGCGAAGCCAGCGGCCACGTTCACAAGCTCACCGACTTTTCCAAGATTCTTAACGTCTTTTTGCAAAATGACTTTCATAATAAACTCCTCACTCAAATTCTAAATATTAAACTTTAAATCCTAAACTTCTGCTTTCGGTTCCATCGGCCGACCGGTCAGTCGGTTACGGAACTCGAGCCAGTAATCAGCTACGCCGATCACTGCTACAATCAGCGCCAGTTGGAACGTTAGTACGAAGCCCAACAAAATACGCCAAAACACTCCGACTCCAAAGTGATCAAATGCCTTGAAGATCACTGCCATGCCTTGGAAAAAGTAAAGCACAGCAAGAACATTCAACGCATTTAACCCAATCACTGTGACCAGCTTCATGTCGTGTCGTGTGAACGACGCAAGCAGAACAGCCATAAGGCCAAAGATCACGGTGTTCCATACGCGAAACTCAGTCCATGGTTTCGATCTCGAAACGTACTTTCCCGACTTTCCGGTTAGCTGACCAACGAGAAGTCTTGACCACGTTCCCTCGCTGACAACAGCGATCGCGATTGCAACTAGGCCCAAGATCACAAGTCCCGATGGCAATTGAGAAACGATGGTTTCCGTTTCAAATGTCATAGACGGATTGAGTTCCTTGACCTTCGTCATCGCGGTCTCAACCCATTTTGAAAGCCAGGTAATCGGACTGATCTTCATTTCTCGGCACCAGGCACCAAAGCCCACGCCGACACCTGCGACCAGTGCCAACATCGAAACCCCCGCCGCGTAACCGCGAGAGACTCCCCAGCCTTCAATCTCCGTGAACAAACCAATCACGATCGCCACGGCCAAGAATCCCAAGGCTGCCATTTGAGCACCTGGAATGATTGGACCGGCAAACCAAAAACCCGCGGCGACCAGAGAGACGACAGGCCAAAATACCCAAAACGGAGACGCCAATCGAAGTGCTCGAAGTGGTCCCGCAGCGAGTATCACTGTTGCCCAGCTAAAGCCGGCAGCGATGGCCCATAATCCTATGTGGCGGAAAGCACCGCTCACGTCATCCTCCAACCGGGTTAAGAAATTCCTTAAGCCTCGTCGTCAACTTCGAGGTCGACATCGCCGCCTTCGTCGTCGCCACGTCCGCCTTGGAAGCCGCCAAAGTCTTCACGACGTCCACGTCCACCTTCGTCATCACGACGCGGTCCGCGTCCAGCCGCTTTGCGAGCTTGGAACTTCGCTTCGCGCTCACGCTCACGCGCTGCGCTTTCCGCTAGTGCGTTACGGAAATCTTCGAGGTACTTCGTGAGATCCGTACGATCATCGAGCGATGTGTGCATGAAACGAAGAACATGGTCATTGATACGCATTGTTCGCTCGAGCTCGGCAATCGCTTTTGGATCTGCAGAGAATGTCGAGTGGAAAAATGTCGCTTGCTTGCTCTTGCCGATTGGGTTTGCGAGCTTGCGCTTTCCCCATGTGTCGAGATGCTTCACTTCGCCACCGAACTGCTCTTCGATGATCGATTTGTTTTTGCGGAACAGAGCTTTTTGATCTTCCTCAGACGCATCTGGGTTCATCAAAACGACAACTTCATAGGGACGTACGTACGGGCGCTTTTCAAGCTGCATGTCCGATCCTTTCGGTAGTGCCCTCGCAAGGGCGTAAGCCCCCTTCCGGACAAGTGGATGGGAGCAAGGTTGAAACTGGAGGGTCTGGAGTAGCATGCCCAAGGCCCAGGCACAAGGATTGTCGGAACGGGACTCCCAAGAAAGCGGATAAACGTGCAGAATCTTTATCAGATGAGGTGGTTTTGACGGCCCAGCCCCTGCTTTTTCTTAGAATTCTTGAAGGACCGCACCGCGGAACCCGCGCTCCCGTGCGCGAAGGTCTAACTATTGGGCGAAAAGAAGGCGATCTCGTCCTAAAAGACTCGAAACTGTCTGTTAAACACGCCCGCGTCGAGTGGCGGGACGGCGACTGGCTCTTGGTCGACCTCGGATCATCAAATAAAATCAAGGTTGATGGCGGCCGGTACGAAGAGGTCGTTTTGTACCCGGGTCTTCAGCTGATGATCGGTTCGACGATGATGGAAGTTTTAGAAAAGCCGCAAGCGGCGCCCGTCGTCAAAAACCGGGACTTCGAGTTCACCGGATCCGTCGAGGTTCCGGTCGAGTCCCTAAGCTGGCGCGAAATTTTATCGGCGCTGATCACAAAAGCCCAGGCTCTACAAAACAGAAGTCCCGGCGGAGCGATTCGCCCCTTTCCGAGTTTACTGAGGCTCGAGTTTATTTCTGGCGTGCAGTCAGGGACCACGTGGCACATCGGTTATGGCCCCCGTGAAGCCGGTGCACGGTCGTTTGATCTTCCGCTTCTAGATATTGCAGCTTCGGATTCGTGCTTCCTCCTTGATACTTCAGGAGGTAAAGTCGTGTTCCGACCTGCACCAGGCGCTGAGGTTCGACTCAACGGTCAACCCGCTCCTTCGGAATCGATTCCACTTCATTCGGGCGACCGAATTGAGTTTGGCAAAACCCGAATCCGCGTGGTGCTTGAGTCATAATTTTAAGAACAGGTGCTCGCTATGTTGATCAACGAAATTCCCAAAAAAACCGGAACCTTTCAAAGCTACGACGGCACAACGATCTATTACGAAGAGCGTGGCACCGGTCGACCTATCATTCTTTGCTACGGCCTTGCGTGCTTGATGAACCACTGGACACACCAAATTCGATACTTCTCGCAAAACTATCGCGTCATCACTTTCGACTATCGCGGTCACCACGGCTCGGGCAGTCCAGTCGATCACAAAGAGCTGTCTGTTGATGCCTTGGTCAAAGACATTCGCGCGCTGGTTGGCCACCTCGAAATTTCACAAGCTTCCTTTTGGGGCCATAGTTACGGCGTTCAATTGCTGCTTCGTTATTATGATCTTTACCCAGAAACTGTGAAGAACATGGTCTTTATCAATGGCTTCGCGTCGAATCCGATCCGTGGAATGTTTGGCGCACTGATGGGTCCCGACACGATCACCAAAGTTTTCCGTGCCTTTCAAGAGGGATATAAGTTTGCTCCTCAGCCCTTGACCGCCCTCTGGCGGGCGGCCGTTTTGAATCCCGTTTCTATTCCGCTTGCCGCACTGGCCGGCGGATTTAATCTTTCTCTTACTAGTATCAAAGATATCGAAGTCTATGCTCGCGGAGTTGCATCGCTTGATATAGAAATTTTCATGAAGCTATTCGAAGAGATGATGGATTACGACGGCACAGCGGTACTTGAGCAAATTCGAGTTCCCACGCTGATCGTCAGTGGCTCTAAAGACGGTGTAACGCCGGCCTCTCATCAATACGCAATGCAGAAAAAAATCAAGGGCAGCGAACTTCTTCGTGTGCCCTATGGCTCTCACTGTACTCAGCTTGATTTGCCTGAATTCGTCAATTTGCGCGTTGAAAAATTCTTGGCGCAAAATCTATACAGCTAGCGCGAGGCTCTAGCCACTCGTGTGGACGGGCTTTATTCTACTTCCTCTTCAGAGGAGATTTCGCGAATAGGATCTTCGATGTCACCGTAGTCGATGTTGTCATCGTCCGGCACAACGCGGCTGATCTGGCGATCGCGCACCTTTTCTAAGTAGTAAATGCCCTCGATATAGAACCATAGCTCAGCCGCTAGTTGATGATTCGAAACCTGTGGATGCGTCTCTTTTATCTTTTCGACAAAAGACAAATATGCTTTTTGATATTCAACCAACGCGGTATGCGCTTCGCGAAGACCTTTTTTGAAATCAGTCGATATGTCTTCTTTCGTCGCTTCATCAATGGTCAGCAACGTTTCCTTCAGGCGCGCTTCAAGCCTCTCTAATTCCTTTTTCAAAAACTTTGGCGATGGCGCTTGCCGCTTCAGTGAGAAAGATGCGTCTGCGGACTCCGCCGGCAATACAAGAAGGCGACGACCCGTCACCACATCACCGATTTGGCTCTTAAGACTCATTCCGTCTTCTTTGTCAAGCGTGGCCGCAAGCAACCCCATGAACTCGTTCTCCATTTGCTTGCGAGTTTCGTCGAGCTCAGATTTCTCTCGTATTGAAGCTGCCTGCTGATAGCTCTTTTCTAAAAGTTTATCAAAAAACTCTACAGCTTTTTTTCTTAAGCTCTGAGCTGCAACCACTGTTTGAGGTGCTTCACCAGAAGAGAGACCAGCTGCAATCAATATGTCGTTGAATCGTGTATCGAGATTCAGCTTGGACTGTTTCAGCACTTGCGCGCGACAGAACTCTGCCATCGACGGCTCTTCGATTATTTCACATGCGCGAAATCGTTTCCATTTGCCTATACCGTCTTTGCGCGCGGCCAGTTCGATAACCAATTGGTGGCGATCAGCTTCGCCGCCCGACCAGCGGCACGCGAGACTAAGTGCTTCTTTCAATTTTTTCCGGTCGCCAGCGTTTGCAAGTTTGTCCAACTTCTTGGCCTCGTTAAGTTCGGGAAATTCTGCGGCCTCTGGCGCTGTTAAAATTTCGGCTGTCGCAGCTTTGTTTTTTGCGAACGACTTGTGGATTTTAAAATCGCCTTTTTTTACAAACAGCGATGCCTCCGGATCATCCTCGTTCGGACAGGCCGTCTTCAATACAGCCGCTGCTTTCAATTGCTCGATAGCCGGCGCGTCCACAGCTCGTGGAACGCGCGTTGTAATGGGAAGCGTTCCTTCAAGCGGCGGCTCGGCCATTAAATTCACGACCGTCATTCTTCCAGCATACCGTTCTTTCGCGTTGAAGCTTTGCACTTGTTTCTTTGCCCACAAACGTCGAGCTTCCGGCTGACCACACCGCGCCAGCATTTTAAGTGAATCCTGACTTGGGATTTTATCTTCGTCTTCGTCAAACGGACGAGCTTCTGTTGCCCAGAACTTCGCATCTTCAGCCCCTTTTTTTGCAAGGTCCGTCGACCACGCGGCTAAAGTTTCTGCATTGAGATCTGCGGTCAATAGTCCACGGCGGTGAAGTCGGATGAGATCCATTTTCGCAAGATCATATCCCCCTTCGGCCGCTTGCTGAAGAAAGTTTTGTCCTGCTGGAACGAACGCTCCGGATTCACCGAAGAGCGCGTACGCACGTGATACTAATGCGTTTGGTTTATTTTTCAGGGCAGCTTGCTCGAGGCGCTCGCCAAGAGCTTTGTGCCATTTTTTTCCAAAAAGTACATAGGGGGAATCGATGGTCCACACAGCTTTCGCGCGAACTGGGTAGCGATTGCGAATTGCCTGTCTCGTTACTGACTCGAGTTCCTCAAGACTTAAAGTAGTTGATTCAGCAACGAACACGATCTTCACTCCACCGATCCAACCGGCCAACGGAGTGATGTGTTCATCGGATACCGGATATGCAATGACTGTGTTCGTTGAACCTCGGTCAGCCTCAGCGCGTACAAGAACAAATCCCGATTCAACAGGAGCGACGTTAAATCGGAGTGCGGCTGGAAGCCATTTCTGCATGAGTTTGTGCGGACCTTCTCGGCCAACATCGACGGCGTAAATGCTTAGACGACTAGCGGCTCCCGTCGCGCAGATCGGCGCAACCGGTGTCCACTGCCCAAGGCTTAATGGATCTTGATTGATAGCATTCACCTGTCGCCACCCCTTTGGAGGCGCGACAGACATCGTGCGAACAGGTCCATCTAAATTTTCGCCAGACTTTGCACGGAACATTGGCGAGGAGGCCGACGCGGAGTTTGGCAAAAATATTAAAAGGGCAGCAATTGCGACAACTGGTTGTTTCAACATGTATTTCACCCACTAGTCTCGTCGACATATTGGGCGCAGGGCTAAAGCCTGTGATCGCAGTTCTCAATTAAAGACGCTGCGATCACCGACCAAGGTCTAGTTCACCGTCCTAATTTACTCAGACAGAACGGATTCCACGTCGAATCCATAGCCATTTACAGTTTCGTCTGACGAAAACTTAATCACCAAAGTATCTCCGTGAATCAACGGCGAGGTGATTCCGGGATCTTGCTTTCCGCTGAGAGAACCAACGAAAGCACCATTTCCATCGAAGAACGAAAGCGTGTCGTAACCGGGCTCCGTTTCAAGCCGTGAAAATCGAACCGCAAGTTTTTTCGCACCGGCAATAGTGATTCGATGTGTGGCCTTCGTATTCTCTTTGTACGGGTGATCAGAGGAATATGAGTACGGGGTAATATTCGGAAGTCGCGACGGATCATTCGGATCTTGGGGAGGCGTTTGCCCGCTAAGCGCATAGTAGGCGTCGGCAACTCCCCCAGAGCTGACGCGCGCCCTCAGATTATACAGCGGTCGCGCAGACTCGATGATTCTTCTTTTCAAATCAAGATGCGTCGCCGAACCGTTGTATGCCAAAAGCAATGCCGCGATCCCCGCAACGTGCGGAGTCGCCATCGAGGTTCCTGAATACGAATCGTACTTTGCGCCGGGCACAGTGCTAACTATGTTCACACCGGGTGCGGCAACATGAACGGTTTTCTGGCCCCAATTAGAAAAGCTCGCAAGCGCGCCGCGATTGTCGATTGCGGCGACCGATAGAACGTTTTCAACATCGTAGCCCGCTGGGAATGTGGGATTCGCATCGTTGTCGTTGGTTTCATTGCCGGCTGCTGCAACAAACAAGATTCCAGCGGCGTTAGCATCGACAATCGCCTTCTTTAGAACTTCGGACGGACCGCCACCGCCCCAGGAGTTACTCATGATATGTGCGCCGTTGATTCGAGCATAGTCGATCGATTTAACTGCGTTTGCCAGCGTTCCACTTCCCGATTTGTCGAGAAATTTTACCGCCATCATGGAAACATCCCAGTTGACGCCGACCAATCCTTTGCCGTCGTCACCTTTTGCGCCAATTGTTCCCGCGCAATGTGATCCGTGACCATTGTCATCAGTAGCGTCACCCTTGTTGCCGGCAAAGTTGAAGCCATTCACGTCATCTACATAGCCGTTGCCATCGTCATCGACCCCGGTCTTGCCATTTTTTTCTTTCTCGTTCACCCATGCCTGTGCCGCCAAATCTGGGTGGTTGAAATCGATTCCCGTATCAATCACTGCGACAATGACGGATTTCGATCCTGTCGAAATATCCCACGCGGATTCCGCACCAACGTCAATTCCGGCAAGTCCTCTTGCCCCAGTGGAATCAGCAGCCCCGGAATTTTTTAGGCCCCACAGTTTTTGTATATCGGGATCATTTGGCAATTTCACCGCTCGATAGACGTAATTAGGTTCAGCGAGTTCGACCGCCGCCAGGCTGGAAAGTTTGGCCGCAAATTTCTTGGCCGAAAGAATCCCGACTTGGGACGATTCCCCCGCTGCGCGGACCAGAATCAAATCCTCTCGGAGGGTCTCGGCAACTTCGACGCCCAATCCCCGGATTTGTTTTTCAAAGCTGGCAAAGCTTGCCGACGTCTTCAATTGAATAACGAATTCACCAGGTACACTTTCAACTTTCAAATCGGATTCGGACCTCACCGGCGGAGCCAGAAGTAACGCTGCTGTGATAACTGTGATGCCGGACATCGCGAGTGTTGCCATCCTAGCAGCCCGTCGCGCGGGAATTTTCGCCATGAGATCCTCCTGATCTTCATTTCAGAATTTGGGATCGGTTCCAAATTGGAACCTGATCCAAAATAGTACCTGATATGAGGAGTGATTTTATGGAGCGAGCATCACGACGCGACCTAATCTGGCGGTTGGGCCAACGGACTCGCGACTAGTCTGTGCCTGTGTCGTCGAAGAGCCGTAACTGTTGCGGCACTGTGGGATAGTCGATTGGAAAGTCAGTGCTTTGACGCGAGTTTCGCACAGATTTTTCCACCGAAGTGACTGAAGAATTCTGAAACTCGTTTTCCTTTGATGGGAGTTTAACATCTTGGTTTTCTGAAAGATTCATCTGACGGATAAACTCTCTTGCCGCTTCGTGACCGTAGGCTGAACGAACCAAGTTCACTATCAGAGCCCGGCCTGTTGAAACCGGAGCATCCGGTCGGAAGCCGTACTCTTTCAGAAGTTCATCTATTCTCTTAGGTTGCGGTACTTTAGATCGATTTGAATCATGGCTCATGCGCATCCCCACCCTGTCAGATTGTCTCGAAATTACTGTTCGGATGCTGAGCTCATGATGTGGACAAGTGATGCGAAAACTCGATGCAAGTCTCGCAAACAATGACTCTATCTTATTGAGCGTTGGTTAAATTGATGTGAAGCGTCGGCAAAGACCGTCTCGCAACGAAATTATCAACCGCTCGCCCTCAAAATTGCCGCGGTGCGGGCGCCATCATTGTCACTGAATAACAGATTCTGTTCTGAGGTCGAGTATGTGGAAAAGTCTGTGGGTTCAAAGAAAAAGCCCTCTGTTTCGAGGGCTTTCAATCATTCATCCGGATGTTCGTTTTATTTGCGCACGCTGCTTTTTAAGCAGTATATGGTCATCCACGCTCGAGTGCAGATGCGCGCAAGAATTCGGAATTGAGTTTAGCAATGTTTTCGAAGCTAATCTCTTTCGGGCACGCAAGTGAACATGCGCCCGTGTTCGAGCAGTTACCAAAGCCCGCCTCTTCCATGGTTTTCATCATATTAAGAACTCGACGCTCTCGCTCGGGCACGCCCTGTGGCAGATAGCCCAAGTGCGCGACTTTCGCAGATGTGAAGAGCATCGCAGACGAGTTGGTGCACGCAGCAACACATGCGCCGCAACCAATGCAGGCAGCGGCTTTAAACGCGAGCTCCGCTTTTTCTCGGGGCACCGGCATAGCATTCGCGTCAGGCGCATTTCCCGTGTTCACGCCAACGAACCCACCAGAAGCAATGATGCGATCAAAAGCCGACCGATCAACCGACAAATCCTTAATGACCGGAAACGCTTTTGCACGGAATGGTTCGATCGTAATCGAATCGCCATCGCTGAATTTTCGCATATGAAGCTGACAAGCCGTTGTTCCCTTTTGCGGACCGTGCGGATTACCGTTGATCGTCATCGCGCACGAACCACAAATTCCCTCGCGGCAGTCGTGATCGAACGCAATCGGATCTTTTCCGTCAAGGATGAGACGGTTGTTAACAACGTCCAACATTTCAAGAAACGAAGCATCCGTCGAGATTCCGTCAGCGTCATAGTCCTCAAAATGTCCATCGGACTTTGGGTTCTTTTGACGCCATACTTTTAACTTAAGCTTCAATGTCGCAGTGCTAGTTCCACCCATGTTACGCCATCCTCACTTGTAGCTTCTAGTAGCTAATTGTACTCGTTCGAAATTGAGCGGCTCGATGTGACGTGCCCAATCTTTTTTGCCCGTTGTCGTGTGATCACCTTTGTATTCCCAAGCAGCGACATGACAGAAGTTTGCATCGTCCCGAAGCGCTTCATTGTCAGGCGTTTGGAATTCTTCGCGGAAATGTCCGCCGCAAGATTCGTCCCGCGCCAATGCATCACGCGCCATCAGTTCGCCAAGTTCGAGAAAGTCGGCAACCCGGGATGCTTTTTCAAGCTCGGGGTTCATGTTGTTTGCGTCCCCAGAAACTCGAATGTCTTGCCAGAAGCGTTCGCGCAAAGCGCCGATGTCTTTGATCGCTGCCTCGAGGCCCGTTTTGCTGCGAGCCATTCCGACTTTTTCCCACATGATGAGACCAAGTTCGCGATGCATGTCATCAACGGTCTTTGAGCCCCTCAGCGACAGAAGCTTCGTGATGCGGTCCTGAGCGGCCGCCTTTGCTTCTTTAAACGCGTCGTGATTTTCATCGACTTTTGAAAGCGTATTACTGGCGATGTAATGACCAATTGTGTATGGAATTACAAAATAGCCGTCGGCAAGTCCCTGCATCAGAGCCGAGGCACCTAGTCGATTTGCTCCGTGATCCGAGAAATTCGCTTCGCCAAGAACGTGAAGGCCTGGGATCGTCGACATCAAATTGTAATCCACCCATAGGCCGCCCATTGTGTAGTGGACCGCTGGGTAGATTCGCATCGGCACTTTGTACGGATCTTCACCGGTGATCTTCGCGTACATGTCGAAAAGGTTGTCGTACTTTTCTTCGATTCCCTTTTTGCCTACGCGCTTAATCGAGTCTCGAAAATCCAGGTACACCGCGACTTTCGACGGACCGACACCAAGCCCCTCATCGACGCGGTATTTTGCTTGGCGCGAGGCGATGTCCCGAGGAGCGAGATTTCCAAAACTTGGATACACGCGCTCGAGATAATAATCGCGCTCGTCATCGGGGATCTTGTCAGGAGAGCGTGGATCATCTTTTTTCTTTGGCACCCAACAACGGCCGTCGTTGCGGAGCGACTCGGACATCAGCGTCAGCTTTGACTGATGATCGCCCGAATAGGGAATACAGGTCGGATGAATTTGCGTGAAGCATGGGTTGCCGAACGCTGCACCCTTACGGTGTGCACGCCAAGAAGCAGTAACATTGGATTGCTTTGCATTGGTCGAAAAATAGAAAACGTTTCCGTAACCGCCGGTCGCCAAGATAACCGCGTCCGCCGAGTGCGATTCCAGTTCTCCAGTGACCAAGTTGCGAACAATAATTCCACGCGCTTTTCCGTCGATCACAACAAGATCCAACATTTCACGTCGGTAATGGAGCTCGACCGCGCCGGCCCCCACTTGTCGCATCATTGATTGATAAGCGCCAATTAAAAGCTGTTGGCCTGTTTGCCCACGAGCATAGAACGTTCTCGAAACTTGTGCACCGCCAAACGATCGATTTGTCAGAGTGCCGCCGTATTCGCGAGCAAACGGAACGCCCTGAGATACACATTGGTCGATGATATTCGGTGAAATCTGAGCCAAGCGATAGACGTTGGCTTCACGCGCACGGAAATCGCCACCCTTCACCGTATCGTAGAAAAGTCGGTAAACCGAGTCTCCGTCGTTTTGATAATTCTTGGCGGCGTTGATACCGCCTTGGGCCGCGATCGAATGCGCGCGCCGAGGAGATTCGTGTATGCAAAAAGTTTTTACCTTATAGCCAAGTTCGGCCATGGTTGCAGAGGCCGATGCCCCCGCAAGGCCTGTGCCGACAACGATGACGGTGTGCTTTCGTTTGTTGGCCGGATTCACAAGCTTCATTTCGAATTTGTGCTTGGACCATTTTTCTTCAAGAGTTCCGCCAGGAATTTTAGAATCTAATTTCATCGATCACCTTCCCGCCAAAAAGAAAACGTAAATCGGCTGCGACATGAAGCCTGCAGCTACGATCACCGCATAGACGTATCCGAATTTACTGATCATCGGCGAATAGCGTGGGTGGTACAGCCCCAGCGTTGCAAACGCAGAATAGAAGCCGTGACTTAAATGAAGTCCAACCGCGACCATACAAACGAGGTAGAATCCGACATAAAATGGAATCTGGAAAATCTCCAAAACAAGCCGGTGAAGATCGCGCATTTCAACGCCATTATAGGTAACGTAGTAGGTTTTTCCGTATTTGAACGTCACAAGATGCCAGACGATAAAAATCAGCAGGAGCATCCCGTGATAAGCCATCCATTTGGACTGAAGGCGCGGAGCTTTGTCGCCAGAGGGAGCCATCGCGTTTTTCAATGGTCGTGCGGCCCGATTGCCATATGTGACGATCACTCCGTTCACGATATGAACTAAAAGCGTGAGAACTAACCCCGCTTCGGCGATATAAATGAGTGGGTTAGAAATCAACGCGTGGCTGTACTTGTTGTAGGCTTCAGCATCAAAAAGAATCAGGAGGTTCGCTGCCATATGCGTGAGAACAAAGAGGCTCCACGCGAGGCCGGTCAGCGCCATCAGCTGCTTTCGGCCGATCGAAGACATTAGGTACTTCACCGGTGCATTTTCCTTTCGTCGTTCAAACTTGGAAATTCAAAATCCGGTCCCCATTGGGCGAATTTAGCTTTTCCTGTCGGAAGGCGTTTAAGTTTTCCTGAAGAAAAACCTATACATATTCCGGCATTTGAGGTGTTTTCAGTTCTTTATCAATACGCCTGTTGGCGAAGTCTGTCCAACGCTTCATGCTTATTTAGACTTTTGCTTAACACGAAAGATTCTGACATAAGGGTGCGTATCGAAGGGGATCTAAAATGAAGATATTCGTATGCGTGAAGCAGGTTCCGGACACGGAAACCAAGATAAAACTGAAAGCAGATGCCTCAGGAATAGACACGGCTGGCGTAAAATGGGTCATGAATCCGTACGATGAGTACGCAGTTGAAGAAGCCGTGAAGGCGCGTGAAACCGGTAAAGCAACAAGCGTAACGGTGTTTTCCGTTGGCCCCAAATCAAGAATTGTTGAAACACTCCGCACAGCCCTCGCGATGGGAGCGGACGAAGCGGTTGCGATCGATGCTCCAGAGGATCTTGATTCCGGACTGACTGCAAAAGCTCTTGCCGCAGCAATGAAGGGCGAAGGCGAATTTGGCGCCGTTTTCACAGGTAAGCTCGCGATTGACGATAATTTGTCAGCCGTTAGCCAAATGCTTGCCGAAAATCTTCAGATTCCGCATACGACGGTCGTCTCCAAACTTGAAATCGGCGATTCGATGGTTGCCGAGCGAGAAATCGAAGGCGGAACGAAAGAAATCGTTCAGCTTTCAAAGCCCGCCTTGATTGGAGCCAACAAAGGCCTCAACATGCCACGCTACCCAAGCCTTCCAGGCATCATGAAGGCTAAAAAGAAAGTCATCAAAGAGCTAACTTTGGACGGCCTTGGCCTAGCCTCTGCGCAAGCTGCATTCAAGCACACGGCATTTCAACTGCCCGCCGAAAAACCACCTGTGAAAATGCTCGAGGGCGATGCCGCCGCTCAGTCTAAAACTCTCGCCACGCTTCTTCGACAAGAAGCAAAAGTATTGTGAGGTCGCCGATGTCAAAAGTTTTAATTTTTGCAGAAATCGCAGATGGTAAAGTCAAAAAAGGAGCCTTCGAACTTTTAACAGCGGCGCGGTCTGCTTCGCTGAGTACTCAGGTACTCGCGCTTGGCACCGGTTCAAAAGCAGCGCTGCAAACCTTGAGCGGCTGGTCGATTACAGAAGCTTTCGCCGGCGACAACTCTGCATTTAATAACTACAATCCGGAAGTGTTCGCTGAGACCGTCGCGTCGGCGATCAAAGACTCGGGTGCGGACATCGTCCTCGCTTCTTCATCCCTTTTGGCGCGCGACTTGTTTCCGCGTGTTGCTGCAAAGCTAGGTTCTGCAGCTGTTAGCGACTGCACGGATCTCACTTTGGCTGGCGGACTGAAGGTTCGTCGACCGATGTATTCTGGCAAGTGTTCAGCTGAAGTTACTTTCCTCGCAAATGGACCTAAAATTGTTTTGATGCGTGCCAACCAACTTCCGGTTGGGGAACCTGCTGGCGCTGGCGCAGTTACGGTAAAGGATCTCCCTGCACCAACAGCGACTGGTCTTCGAACTTTGATCAAAGACATCGTCAAAGGCGCAAGCGGCAAACTTGATCTCACAGAAGCCAACATCATCGTTTCCGGTGGTCGCGGCCTAAAGGAAGCGGCAAACTTTAAATTAGTTGAAGACCTTGCCGCCACTTGTGGAGCGACTGTCGGCGCCTCACGCGCAATTGTTGATGCTGGTTGGGTATCGCACTCGATTCAAGTTGGACAAACGGGTAAAACGGTTGCCCCAAGTCTGTACATCGCGATCGGCATCTCGGGGGCGATTCAGCATTTAGCCGGCATGAGCGGATCAAAGGTTATTGTCGCAATTAACAAAGACGCCAATGCTCCTATTTTCCAAAAAGCGAGCTACGGAGTCGTCGGCGATCTGTTTGAAGTCGTCCCCGCCTTGACGCAAGAATTTAAAACCTTGTTCCAATAGGTCGGTCCGGCGTTCTGCAATCGAGCTGTTTTAAAAGCAAAAAAGCGGCCCAACAAAGGGTCGCTTTTATTAAAGAATCATTTGTTCAAGATGCCTTTTAGCCGTGAATTTAGGTCTTACGCTCCGCCGTCACCGCCACCGTCACCGCCACCGTCACCGCCGCCATCACCGCCACCATCACCACCGCCGTAATATGGTAGCTGAGTTGGCATTGGAGCGAATATTGATGGAATGATACTGAAGATTACCGTATTTAAACTTCGCTCGTAAGTTCTTGCGACTCGCCCACAACCATCAATCTGCAGAACGCCACCGTTTGTGTCGTACATCAATTGAAAATTATTGGGATCCGAACAGCGACGGGCATCAGATTCCAAGTTGGCAACACGCGCATTCAAGGCTGTCGCTTTCTGATTAATAGTAGTGATCTTAGATTCCGCGATCGTGACCCGTGAAGTGACAGAACTAAGTCTCGATTCTGCGCTTACAACTCGCGAGTTCAGTGAGTTGATTTGAGACTGAAGCTGCGAGTTGGTCTGAGCGCTCACTTCAGTCGTGCCCATCATAATCAGGGCGCCGCCTAGCAGGGCCACCAATGTTGATCCGGTCTTTTTCTTCTGCTTCGTAAAACCTGTCATAAATCCCCCAGTTCTTTGTTGTTGATCAGAACATGACCTAAGTACTTAGCAATTCTGCGACCGGGATTTTTCACGTAATTTCAATATCTTGGCGCGGTGCGCTCTGGCTACCAACTGAGCACCGACAGTTTCATTTCAGTGCAAGCCTCGTCTAAAGGGTCGATATTTCGAAATTTTTCTTCCGTGTCGATTCTATGAGCGGCATCGTGAGTTTGACATACCAGTCCGCGACGCGACGAATTCTGTCATGCAGAGGATAAGCTTTGAGAATGAAAAATTACTTCAACTATCAGGTCCAGGAAATTTCCGTTTCGCGTGCGCTTCGAATTTATGGCGCGGCACTTTCTGGAACTCTTGTCGTTACTGCGATTGCCTGGTGGGGACTTGCGCCGAATGTTTTTGATACGGCAAGTTTACCTCTGTGCTGGCCGCAGTTTCCTTTTTGTACCGACATCAGAATGTTCTGGTCTGAATCAGTCATTAAAGTCCACGTCCTATTGATCGCGGTTTTCGGGCTCTTGGGTGTCGGTGCGTTTTTCAAAGCCAAATCATCGCTTGGATATTGGGCCCTTACCGCCGGGACTGTTTTGAAAGTTCTAATGCAAATTCAAGATTTTCGGTTCATGGGCAACTACCACTACATGCCCTACTGGCTGATTGCTATTTTCCTTTTTCTTC
The DNA here is from genome assembly GCA_017302795.1 of Deltaproteobacteria bacterium. GTDB lineage: Bacteria > Bdellovibrionota > Bdellovibrionia > Bdellovibrionales > JAMPXM01. The sequence continues at coordinate 507,985 of JAFLCB010000001.1, forward strand.
CGCATAAACGAACGGCGTTGCCGTGGATGATCGTCGCGTTCTACATTTCTGCTGGTTCGCTTAAATTTAATCGCGAGTGGCTAAGCGGTGCCACCCTCCTCCGGCAATCCTTCATTCCACTCGATTTAATGGGACCCTTGTTGCTGTACGCGATTGTACAAGAATGTATAATCGTTTTCGGGCTTGTTTCCCGTTTCAAATGGTTTTTTCGCTTTGCCTTTTTCAACTTCATCGCGTTTCACTTGTTTAGCTGGCACATCGTCGGCTGGTTTTACCCCGTCATTATGTTCCTCGTTCTTTCAATCTTTCCGTTAGTTCAAAAAGAGTCCGGATCACTTTTCTTCATCGAAGATCTTAAAGATCGCTCAAGGTCGTTTCCGAAATCGGCGCTCGCGGCGCTTCTTATTTTCGCCGCCATCAATATCTATCCGCATCTTCTTCCAGGCGAGGCCGCATTGACGGGCAATGGAAGAATGATGGGTCTTAACATGCTGGATGTTATGCCAAGCTGCCGACACACTCTGTTCTTACGTTATAATAAAGACGGCCGAATAAATGAAACCGTCGAGTGGACGAATTCGCTTGTTGGCCTTGCGCCGAGAATCAAATGCGATCCGATTGTTTTTTGGAATCTCGCGAAGGAAATTTGCCAATCGGAAGCCTCGAACAAAGAGTTTCTGAACCTCGACATGGCACTTTTAGCCAAGCGCCAAACAGATGGTGCCTATCGACGCATTTTTGCTGTGAAAGACTTTTGCACGACCGGGTCTCCGCCAAACGTGTTCTTCCCAACTCCTTGGGTTCTTCAAGAGTCCGAAACAACTGTTAGGGCTCGCGAGTTAACCGAGCTAAAAACCGTTGGCCCCGCCATTCATTTCGACAAAATTCCGTTCTCGGCACCGGAAACCAAATTTGTTCGGCAGTTCCGAGAAAACCACTTGCGAGATGGGGTCGATGCAGATCCGACTGCGTTCGATGTCCGCGCAGCTAAGGTTCTTTGGCGCCAACCGATTGGGAATGTCGGAGTTCACACAGCGTCGAAAGCAAGCGCGATCGCCGATGCAAGCGGTGTTTACATCGGCTCGGACTCATCTTGGTTTTTCAAATTTTCCCACGACGGTGATTTACTCTGGCGCATTCGCCTCGGGCCTGCTGATCGCGGCGTTCACAGCACAGCCGCACTTGATGATCAATATGTGTATGTCGGTAACTATGCCGGAACCGCATACGCGCTCGACAAATTCACTGGGAAGGTCATCTGGGTAACCAATCTTGGCGATACTATTGGGTCTTCGTTTTTGCTAGACGGAAAATTTCTTTACGTGTCTGTGGAAACCTTCAAACCAAATGGATACCTCGTTCAACTGGATCGAGCCACCGGCGAACTCCGTTGGGCCTCGCGTTTACTTGGCGAACAAGGCCACTCATCTCCGGCACTACATCGCGAAAGCGGGCTTTTGTTTGCCGGCTTTAACAATTTTCTTTTTTATGCCATTAAAGCCACCAGCGGAGAAATTGCGTGGAAGCAGCTAGCTCAGCGACCGATCAAGTCGACACCCCTCGTGTTCAAAGATCAGGTCGTCGTTTCTTCTTCAGACGGCTGGATAAGATCCTACGAGGTCTTTGGCGGAAAAACTCTTTGGGAAACGAAGGTTTCCTCCGGGGAATTTCGTTCTTCGCCGACCCTCGAATCTACCGAGGGTGGCGGCACTGCGCTCATTAGCTCTTCCCTCGGCGAGATCATTTCGATAAATTTAAAGGACGGCAAGATTGCTAGACGTCATCAATCAAAATCCAAGTCGCAACTTATTGGAAGCCCGCTCTCGGTCGCGATTACAGGCGGTCGAGCTTTAATTACTGGTTGCGAGCTGAATGCCATTTGCGCTTTTGGCCAGCGCGGAAATAAGCTGAACGAATGGAAGCTCAACGGTGCTACGACCGGCCAACCAGCCCGCTTTGCGAACTCGATCTATGTGGTTGAAGACGCGAACGGCGAGGACTCAGGAGATCTTGTGAAAATTGGAGTGCCGGAATGAACCTCCGTAATTTCTCGTTCTTGTTCTCTGCGGAAACTTATTTGCTGTTTATACTATTGTCGGCCTTCACTGCCCCGCCGGCGAAAGCGCAAGTTACAACCCCGGTTGATATTGTCTATCACTATCGCGATGGCGGTTGCTTCAATGATCAGCGAGAACGCGGCAGAAACGCCGGCGCGATGGTAGAATGCGGGGCCCTCAAGGGGCGCGTCGCTTTTGGCCTTGCGGGCGTCGATCTCGTTGGTTTTTTCGGTCAATATCTCTATATCCCAAACCTCCTCTTCCTTAAAATCCGATTCGCCAACACACGTCTCGAGTTAGCGAAGTTTGACCAAACCAAAATTTCTGATTCGGACGTCACCAGTTCAGACTGGCGAGGTGCGCTGATGAACGGTGTTGAATTTGATAACACACGTTTCAAGGATGTCGATTTTCGCGGCGTGAAACTAAATAATGTGACTTTCCGCAACAGTGAATTGAAGAATGTAAACTTTGAGGGTGCAACTTTTTATAGAGTTAGATTCATCAATACTCGGACAGAAAATTTGAATATGAATTTCGTCTCCAAGAGTTTTGTCTCGGGCCTCCTCCCATGAAAAATCCTGCTTTGCGATGGCTTGCGCCCTGGCTAGGGTTCGTGATTTACAAAATTCTCTACAGCACTTGGAGAATCTCGATCAGCGAACCCCCCGAGATGCGCGAGGCAATCAAAGCCGGCACAGTTACTTTCGCTCACTGGCACGGAGATGAGCTTGCCATCCTCTATCTCTTGAAGCCGTACCGCGCATGCGCCATAACCTCGATCAGCGCCGATGGCCAAATCATGCACAAAGTAATTCAGCTCATGGGCTCGACAACATCACGCGGTTCAAGTTCTCGGGGCGGGGTCAGCGCGATCCGAGGAATCCTTCGTCTAACAAAAGAGGGTTGGAACCCAAGTGTTGCTGTCGATGGTCCAAAGGGCCCTCGACACAAAGTGAAAAGCGGAGTTTTCGAAATTTCCAAACTGACTAGCTCGACGATCTACCCTCTGACTGCTGCGTGTGATCGCGCCTGGCATTTTCCCAAAGCTTGGAATAAAACCTACCTTCCAAAGCCCTTTGCCAAATTGAGCATCGTCTTTGGTCCAGCACTTCCAGCCGTTAGTCGAGAGGAAGATGCGCACGACGTCGCTCTTGCCTCACGTCTTGAAGTGGCCCTCTTCGATGCAGAGCGCCACGCCCGGCACCTTCTTGCTGGCACCTAACGCCTTTGTTAGCCTTTTTAAGTCACGGATTGGCCGAATGGGCCTGACTTTTTAAGGGGTTAACGATGATTCGTCTCGTCGCATCAGGTTTTTTGGCCGCAATGCTGGCTTCAACAACAGTCGTCGCACAACAGGGCAGCGACATCGTTGCCGTTGTCGGTACGAAACAAATCACTCTGAAAGAGTTAAACGAAAAGTATGACGAGGTTGTCCGCAACACGATCAATCCGCCAGCGAAGGAAATCTTTCTTGAAGATCTCGTTCGCTACGAAATGGGCGTTCAGGAAGCTTACAAGCGCGGACTGCCTGAAGACCCGATCGTTAAGGAGCGCATTCGACAAGAAATCTACAAAGGATTAATCGAACGCGAACTCGGAAAAAAAGTATCCGAAATTAAGGTTACAGATAAAGAGATGCAGGAATACTACAAACGGAGTCCAGAGATCCGAACCAGCCACATCCTGATCGAATTCCGACCTGATGCGAACGAGGAACAGAAGAAAGCCGCAAAAGAGCGAGCTACGGAAATTATGGATGAGGTGAAAAAGGGCAAGCGGTCCTTCGAAGAGTACGTGGGACTTTACACGGACGACGTTCTTTCCAAAAAAACTGGCGGCGATGTTGGCTGGCAAACAGCACTGACGCTAGTCCCAAGCTACTACAACACTGCGCTTGCTCTGAAGACAAACGAAGTAAAAGGTCTTATCGAAACGCAGTATGGCTTTCACATAATAAAGAAAACTGGCCAGCGTTCATACCAAGAAGCAAACAAGCGAACAATCCGAGCCGCTGTGTTTGATAATAAACGACGCGCACTATTCGACGCCTACTTTGCTCAGCTTAAAAAACAATATCCAACAAAAGTGAATAAAGACAAAATCAATTGATGACAGGCGGCCTACGGAACCTCATCTCAAAGACGCCGCGGAAGCGGCGTTTACCGTTTCCGGCCATTCACCCTTTGCGCCTCACATTCGCTAGTGTCGCGATCCTTATTTTATCCTCGGCTGCCTGCACCCAGCGCGAATCAAGGCTGGTCCATCGAACCGTCATCGAGGTCAACGGCACAGCGGTTACGACTAAAACTTTTGCCGAACGTTTAGCTCGGCATTTGCGAAATCGCGATCCTTTGACTGTCAAAGACCCACAAATTCTTGAGCGTGCGAAGAACGATCTCGCCGACGCGCTTGTTTTACAACTCATTGCCGAACAGTGGGCCGCCAAAAACGGTGTCGCAATAAATAAGGAAGACGTCGACCGACGAATTTCCGAAGTGAGAGCCGAGTACGCCGATGAGCTCGCATTTAGAAAAATGCTCGCGGACGAAAATATTACTATGGAGATTTGGCGGGAAGAATTGCAGCAAAGTCTGCTCCGAAAAAAAGTTTACGAGAAGATCACGGCGGCCGCTGCGGAACCAACCGAAACAGAAATCAAGGCCTTGTTTGAGGCGAATAAAAAAGACTTTCAGCGGCCCGCCCGCATTCGACTCCGACAAGTCGTTCTCGAGAAAGAGGAAGACGCAAAGCGCGTCTACGAAGAAATTCAAAAAGGACGTGAGATCGGTCCAATCGCGAAACAGTTTTCCATTATGCCAGAAGCTTCAGAAGAAGGCGATACTGGCTGGATTGAAAAAGGAATTTTAGAGGTTTTTGACCAGGCGTTTAAGCTAGGTGTAGGTGGCAAGAGCAAAATCGTCAAAAGCGCCTACGGCTGGCACATTTATCAAGTGATTGGGAAAGAGCCCGAGCGCAAATTAACCTTGGAACAGGCTCGGCCGTCGTTGGTTCGAGACCTTAAGGAGCGGCGCGCCCAAAGCGATTTTGGGCGCTGGCTGGAGGGCCAAATTAGGCTCTCGACCGTTAAGCGGGACGACGCTATTCTCAAGTCGATTTCTCTGTCGACGCGCACTGATTAAATGCTAGCGTGCTGGTCGGCACATTTTATAGAATCCGTGCTCGGAGGCTGTATGAAGAAACTTGGATTTCCGCTTGGCGCTTTCTCCCTGGTTTTAACGACTATGCTTTTTGTGTTACCCGCAAGCGAAGCTGAAGTCGTGGACAGCATCCTCGCGATCGTCAATGACGAGATCGTCACTCAGAGCGATGTTGCGGATTTTGAAAATCGTCTTAAAACAGGTGGGCTCGTAGATGATCAGCTTGTGCCTGACGAGAACGTCCGACAATCCTTGCTCAAGGATCGCGAACTATTGATCCGCAAACTTATCGACGCGCGATTAATTGACGCCGAAGTAAAACGCCAGGGCCTGTCGGTTCCATTCGAGCGAGTAGAACAAGAAGTTCGCTCGATTTCTAAACGAAATGGAATGCAAAGAGATGAATTGAAAAACGCTCTACTTGAAAAAGGGATTAGTTTTTCAACCTATCAAGATTTCATTAAAACGGGTCTTGAGCGCCAGTCGCTAGTAGAAAAATCTGTAACTTCAAAAATCAAAATCTCAGAAGACGATGTTTTGGCTTCGTTGATTGCAGAGGGGCGTGCTTCCGATACGCAGGCTTTTGAATATTCAATCGCGCACATCTTGTTTCTCAATTCGAAAAACGGAGGAGCCGACGGCTCTATGGCGCGTGCTGCACTTGCAATTGCAAAGCTTAAAGAGGGTCTGGGCTTCGATCGTGTTGCCGCCGATTTCTCTGAAGATCCAAACTTCGAAGTGGGCGGAGCGCTTGGAACATTTAAGTCGGGGGAGCTCTCGAAAAATCTTGAGCAAGCGATTGCTAAACTGTCTCCCAATGAATGGACCGCGCCGCTTCCAACGACTGGAGGAGTGCACATCGTCCGGCTTATCAAAAGACGTTTGATTCCGGATCCCAGAATTGAAAAAGAGAAGGATCGCGTTCGCGCGATCCTGGGCGAAAAAGCTTTCCGCCGGCAGTACGACATGTGGTTAGATTCTCTGCGTACCGACGCGTTTCTTCGCCGCAATAAATAAATGAAAAAGCGTTCCGCTCAGAAAATTGTGATTACATCGGGGGACCGAGACGGCGTCGGCCTCGAAGTCACGTGTAAAGCTCTGACAGCTTTAGGCCCCCAGGCTAATACGCGGTTCTTGGTCACGGCTCATATATCTACGTTCGCGGAATTGAGCAAAGCTACGTACTTTCTGGCACTTCAAAAAAAGTTTCGACTGGTAAAGATCTTCGATGTTCCAATGAAGGTCGCCGCTAAAATTATGGAAGATCTTAAGGCCGGTGAAATCGCGGTTCTGCTGGATTCAAATCGCGGTTTAAACTCAGAGGCACAGTGGGTGTTGGCGGCTGCGGAGCTCGCTCACGAAAAACTTATTTCTGCTCTCGTCACCGGGCCGGTCTCTAAAGAGCGATTTGAAGCACTTTTCCCTGGGTGCATGGGGCACACTTCCCTGCTCGCTAGAGTTTCGGGCAAGCCGGTTTTTCAAGGCTACATTGGACCGAAAATGTCGGTGGTGCTGGCCACAGATCATATTCCGTTGAGCAAGGTAGAGTCATTCCTCACTGCAATGAGATTGCGTGGGGCTTCGGATGCAGTTTTGCAGTTACGCCGTCTTTTGCCGGCGAAACGAAGAGCTCTCCCCGTCACCTGGTTGGGTTTGAACCCACATTCCGGCGAGAATGGACTTATAGGTAAATTCGAAAACCGTATACTCAAGAAGCGGTTAATTCCTCGAGCGTTTGGACCACCTCTTCCGGCCGACACCGCGTTTGGACCAGAAAAGTTGAAATCCACCTCAGTTTATCTTTCGCTATACCATGACCAAGGACTTATCCCATTTAAGATGCTGCATGGCCAAGACTCTGGCTTCCAGATCTCTTTGGGACTACCTTTTATCCGCACAAGTGTTGATCATGGAACCGCTAAGACAATATTTGGAAAAGGCATCGCTAATTCTGGGTCAATGATCGACGCCATTAAGGCGGCAATGGTGGCGGCGAATAACGCTCGCCCACCACGAAACAAGAAGTGAGATGAATATGATGAATCCGGTTATTTTTCGAGAGTATGACATTCGCGGTGTAGTTGGAAAAGATTTTGACGACGCCTTTGCTTATGATCTTGGTCGTTCTTACGTCTCCTTTGTTGCCGAAAAAACCGGGAAGAAGAAACTTACTCTTTCAGTTGGCTACGATGCGCGGCTCTCGTCGCCGACTCTTGCTAAATCGCTAGAAAACGGGATGCTCGATTCGGGCGCAAATGTAATTCGACTCGGCCTAGTTACAACGCCAATTTCCTACTTCTCGTGCTTCGCGCTGGAGATCGACGGCGGATTCATGGTGACCGGTAGCCACAACCCACCCGAATACAATGGTTTCAAAATTTCGGTCGGCAAAACAACGATTTACGGAAACGATATCCAAGAACTCCTGAAAATCATGGAGTCAAAACGCTTCATCAAGCTGAACGGCGTCAAAGGCGAAGCCAAAGACCATGATATTTTCCCGCAGTATGTTCAGCGATACAAAGAAGAATTCAAAGGACTTGAGGGAGTCAAAGTCGTCTTGGATTGTGGAAACGGTGCCGCGGGTTGCATAGCTCGCCGCCTCTACGAAGCCGTTGGACTTAAGCCCGTGATTCTTTTCGAAGAGCCCGATGGACGCTTTCCCAATCACCACCCAGATCCAACTGTCGAAGAAAATCTCGATGCATTGAAAGCTGCAGTTCGAAAGGAAGGGGCGGCTGTAGGAATTGGATTTGATGGCGATGCAGATCGAATTGGCATCGTGGACGAAAATGGTCGCTTTGTATTGGGCGACGAAATGATGGTTATTATTTCCCGGGCGGTTTTAGAAGCAAATCCCGGCGCAAAGATAATTGGAGATGTTAAGTGCTCTGATCGTCTCTACGCTGATATTAAAAATCACGGCGGCATCGGAATCATGTGGAAAACCGGCCACAGCCTTGTCAAAGCTAAGATCAAAGAAGAAAAAGCACCTTTTGGCGGCGAACTTTCCGGCCACGTTTTTTTTGCTGATCGCAATTACGGTTATGACGATGCACTTTATGCCGGCCTTCGTCTTGTCGAGATTATCGCCAAGAAAAAGAAGCCACTATCTTCTATGCTTGACGGTGTTCCATCAGCGCACAACACGCCGGAAATTCGAATCGACACCACCGAAGAAAAGAAAGTTTCGATCGTCGAAAAGCTGCGCTCTACCTATGGCAACGGAACGGCCGACAAAAAAGTTAATCTCATCGATGGAATCCGCATAAGCTTCAACGACGGTTGGGCGCTAGCGCGCGCATCCAATACTCAGCCTGTTCTCGTTTTGCGCTTTGAATCTGAAACTGAAGCTGGGCTTCAGCGAATCAGAAAAGAAATTGAATCTGTTGTTCAACCGCTTCTCTAGCGCGTTGGGTTTGAGGCGGTAACTATGTCTAAAGATACTGGGTCTGAGGACTTCGGCTCGATCGTCATTCGTGGCGCAAAGGAGCACAACCTAAAGAACCTATCGCTAGAAATCCCTCGCGGAAAAATTACGGTCATAACTGGTCTCAGCGGATCAGGAAAATCGAGTCTCGCGTTTGATACTATTTATGCCGAAGGGCAGCGTCGCTACGTGGATTCGCTTTCGACCTACGCGCGAAATTTTTTGGAAAAACTATCTAAGCCCAACGTTGATTCTATTACTGGCCTTAGCCCGGCGATAGCGATTGATCAAAAGTCTGTCGGACTTAATCCGCGATCCACCGTCGGGACCGTCACAGAAATTTACGATTATCTTCGACTACTGTATGCTCGTGTAGGCGAGGCTCGCTGCCCGGATCACGGAATCAAAGTCGAAGGTCAGCTGCCCGATCAGATCATCAATGAAATTTTAAAACTTCCTCCGGGAACAAAACTTTATCTTCTGGCTCCTGTTGTTCAGGGAAAGAAAGGCGAGTTCTTTCAAGACTTTCAAAAATGGATGAAGAAGGGCTTTGTTCACGCGAAAGTCGACGGCGAATACATCGAACTTTCATCGGCGAAGAAGCTGACAAAAACAAAAGTTCACGACATCGATCTCGTCATCGATCGGTTAGTTATTAAAGAAGGGATAAAAACACGCGTCGCAGAGAGTGTTCATTCGGCGATTCAGATGGCCGAAGGCCAAGTGGCAATCGAAATTCAGGGGAAGGGCACACGGAAAGCATACTCCATTCATTCCGCCTGCCCGACCTGTGGCTTCGGGTTTCCAGAGCTTGAGCCAAGGTTTTTTAGCTTCAATAACCCTAGGGGTGCGTGTCGAACCTGCAAAGGTCTCGGCACGATCGATATCGAAGAAATTGAATCGCGCGATGAGGGTACTAACGAAGCAAGCATAGCGACCAATGTCTCCTACCGTCTTGCCGACCGCGTGAAACGAAAATCAGACGATGATGAAGAGAGCGATGGCCAAGTCGATATGATGGCCATTCGATCCTGCCCTGATTGCAAAGGCACCAGACTGAGTCGCGAATCGCGTAGTGTTTTTGTCGCCGATCGCTGCATCACCGATTTGTCATCGTTGCCGGCGTCTGAACTTTTAGATGCCATTCGAAAGGCGCAGTGGTCGCCAAGGCAGTCAACTGTGGGCGATAAAATTTTAAAGCAAATCGAGCAGCGCTTGGACTATCTCGTCCGCGTCGGTGCAGGCTATTTAAGTCTTGATCGCCCTACCCGAACTCTCTCGGGGGGCGAAAACCAACGGATTCGCCTAGCTTCACAAGTTGGGAGTTCATTGATTGGCGTTCTTTACGTCTTAGATGAGCCGTCGATTGGACTACATCCTCGCGATCATCGGCGACTGCTCTCTATACTTCGCGATCTTCGTGATCTTGGAAACACCGTGCTCTTGGTCGAACATGATGACGACACGATTCGCACAGCAGATCACGTGATTGATATCGGCCCACGCGCCGGTCGCCTCGGCGGCGAAATCATCGCTCAAGGAACCCCCGATTACATTGCGAATCACCCGACGAGTGTCACAGGACAATACTTGAGTGGACGCAAGACTGTCCCGATCCCTAAAGTGCGCCGAAAAGGCAATGGCCATCAGCTGATATTGAAAGGCGCAAAAGGAAACAATTTGAAAGGGGTCGATGTCGCGATTCCACTGGGAACTTTGACCTCCGTTACCGGCGTGTCCGGCTCGGGTAAGTCGACAGCGATTATGGACACTCTTTATCGTGCGCTTTCAAACCATTTTTTTCGCGCTAATTGGACAGTGGCCGAACACGAATCGATCACCGGAATGCAGCATTTGGATAAGGTCATTGATATCAATCAAAATCCAATTGGTCGTACGCCGCGATCCACACCCGCTACTTATGTAGGCTTGTTTCCACTCGTACGCGACCTTTTTGCATCGCTCCCAGATTCGAAAGTTCGAGGTTATGCTCCTGGACGGTTTAGTTTCAATGTCAAAGGCGGCCGATGTGAAACCTGCCAGGGCGGCGGACAAATTAAAGTAGAGATGCATTTCCTTTCGGACGTGTTCGTCGGTTGCGACGCCTGTCGCGGACGACGCTACAACAAAGAAACAATGGCTATTCACTTCAAAGGAAAAAGCATCGCAGACGTTTTAGAAATGACGGTCGCGGAAGCGCTCGAGTTTTTCCAAAACCATTCCAACATCTACCGAAAACTGGAAACTCTGAATCGCGTCGGGCTTGATTACCTTTCGCTTGGACAAAGCTCTACGACATTAAGCGGAGGAGAGGCTCAGCGCGTGAAGCTCTCAAAAGAGCTTTCCAAGCGGGGCACTGGAAAAACACTCTATATCTTAGACGAGCCCACTACGGGTCTTCATTTTGAAGACGTCGCGAAACTTGTCGAGCTTTTACATGAACTCGTCACGCAGGGAAATACCGTCCTTGTCATTGAACACAATATGGACGTGGTGAAGGCATCGGACTATGTAATTGATCTTGGTCCTGACGGCGGACGCGGTGGTGGTGAGATTGTGGCCCAGGGTCCACCGGAAGCAATCGTTAAGGTGAAGCGGTCAGAGACTGCGATCTTCTTAAAACGCGCCCTTGAGCATTCCGTTTAACCAGATTTTTTTGCGATTTTTCTTTTAAGACTGCTGACAGAGGCGTGTTGTCGAAACGCCGACGACGCGCTTTTGGTTAGGTAAATAGACTGCTTACTGCGAGAGCTTAGTCGCGTCGACTGACCACGAGAAATTGAGTAGCCTTCTTTGACATACTTTACGTATCGCCCGTTCAAGGGCAGATGTAGAAACACTTCAAAATCAAGGCGCGCCCCTGGCTCGATAGCATCGGGTTTCACTGCGATCATCAGGTCGGGCGTTTCGACGATCTCTGGTTCCTCGGGGACAAGGTCTAAGACGGCGATTCCCACCTCTAGTTTGTCCGATCGACTTACTGCATTTGTAACTGCAGCCAGGAATGCATCTTCGGCAGCAGACGCAGGTGTGATTTCATACCGTTCGATTTCACCAATACCGATGTCTACGCCGGCTTGAATGATCTGAAATACAAATTCTGTCTCGATCGATTTTAACATCTCGGTGTGATCAAACTTCCCGCTTCCCACGGCAAATAGAACCGAGCCGCGAAAGAAGCTTGTGTGAAAGACGAGAACCGACACTGTGCGATATTCTATCAACGCTTCTTTTTGATCGCGTGGCCAACCAACGCACTCTTTAAGCGCTGCACGAACGCATCGATCTAATACATCCACTGCTTGCTGAGTAGGTGTCGTGATGGGCACTTCGGTTTCTGGCTTAATACCTAACGACTCGGAACCTTCGATCTGCGACGGGGGATTAAGAGTCGATGCGTTTATTCTTGGTTGAGCGGGCTTCATTTTGCCCGCTTGCACTGCCTCACGGATACCGGTTTTTGAAGCTTTGGTGGGTGGCGGTACTAAAAGGTGAAGCTGCCCGCGATTTCCCTTCTGAATTGCAACGCCCGCCGCAAGGCCAGAAAGCGCTACCGGCTCCGATGCACTCTGATCGCCGAGCTCGGCCATCAAACGCTTCATCTTCTCGACACTCTTCACAGGTGTCGTACCACCTTTGACATTAATCGATTGCTCCTCTGAAGCATGGGAGGACGCCTTTGCGATCGAAGTTACATCGTCATCAATTTGGTTTTGTTCTTTTAAAATCTGAGTGAGGCGCATCAGTACAACCGGCCCGCTGACCGAGCCAAAAATAATGTGCTTGGCTTTCGAAGCAGTCAGACGAGTGTTCGACTTTCTATCGCTTTGTTCAGCGAAGACCAAAGTTTCAACGTTGAAACTTTGCGCGAGTAGCTGGGGAACCATTTCAATTTTAGGATGGGGATAATTAAGACTTAGAAGAATTAATCGTGTCCAGTCGGCTGCAAGCTTATCCACTGCTTCCTGAAATACAGTGGTTGCGAAAACTTCAACACCTCGACGAACCAAAAAGCCAGCGGTTGCTTTCACTGTCGCTGCGTCTTTCGACAAAATCACAAGACGAATTGCCTGCTCGGCCGAATCGCCGGCGTCATTTGAGCCGGTCGTTTGGACGCCATCATCAATCGCAGATCTTTCCGCGCTGTTTGATTCATCTTTTTTCGGGGGAACCGATTGCTTACTCACCTGATGTCTTTTCGGCAGAAAAGCCCGGAATTTTGAATGATTCTAATGGTCTTGAATGAATCTGTTTGCCAACAAAGAACAAAAAAAAGCCGGACCTGAGGTCTGGCTTTTTCATTTACGAAAACATCAGCTAAAGAGCTTCCGTTTTACTTTACAACTTTTAGCGCTTCTGTGATCGCACCAGTCATTTGAAGAGCAATGATCAAGGCAAAAAGAACCAAAGATTCCATAAGAGCGAGAGCAAGGATCAGGTTACCACGGATGTCTTTAGCAGCCGATGGGTTACGAGCGATACCATCGAGAGCAGCGTTTGCTGCTTTCGACTGACCAAAAGCGCCACCGAAAACAGCTAGACCCATCATAAGTCCAGTTCCAAGTGCCGCCCAGCCGACTGCGCCACCAACGCTGACAGCTGCTGCTGTCGAAGCAACCGCAGTTGAAGTAGCGACCGCAGCTTCCTGTGCGAAAGCTGAAGATGCTGCCAAGAGTGTTGTAACAAACATGAAGAGATTCTTTTTCATCGCTATTTCCTTTATGAGTTTCTTCGTTAAGCCATTTATTTGTTAATTCGTTCGCAATCAATAAGTGTTGGTCGTCTAGTGATCGTCGGCCGTCGCCAAAGACACGTAAACCATCGACAACATAGTGAACACGAACGCTTGTACCAGAGATACAAATGTTCCCATGCCGTAGAAAATTACGGGCACGAGGACCTTTGTTAAATCGATAAACGTGCCTAGAATCGTGTGATCCGCTGACATGTTAATCGAAAGACGCATGCCCAGACTGAAGGGGCGCACAGAGTGAGAAATCAATTCTATTGGGAGCATCAGCCAAGCTAGCCACCAAACCGGTCCAAAAAAATGTGCGATATAATGCCATCCACCGTGCATCAGCCCAATGATGTTGTAAGTAGCAAACGAGAATAGCCCAATTGCCAATGCTGCGTTGATGTTACTCGTAGCTGCCGTCATCCCAGGAATTAGGCCAAATAGATTGCTGAAAGCGATGAAAAGGAAAACAGCGCCGAACAACGGAACGTATTTTCGCCCCTCAGTGCCGATGACCTCACGGACTAAGTTGTCCATGAATTCAACGACGACCTCGAACATGCCCTTGATCGAAAATTTCGGTGCGGGAGTGATCGCGGCTTCACCCGAACCTAGAGAGATTTTTGCGGCGACACTCAAAGCAACGACAAGACCTGTGACAGTAACGTTTGCCGCCACGTAAGTGTACTCGTGTGGTACGTGTGCGAGATCAAATAATGTAAAGTAACTTCCTGCCACGAACTTTACCTCTTCACCGTACAGTCTTTTTCACGGTCCTCTTCACGATCTTCTGCGGCCTTCAACTTTGTCGACCGGCGGTTCATTTGGATCACCTGTGGAAGAACTCTTTAACAAGTTCTCTCCAACAAAGACACCAAGAACCGCAGGAAGTATCGATGCTAAGCCTGCTGAAAACACGATCAAGGTCATAAATGTCGATCCCATCTGCAGGTCGGAGCCTTTAGTTGCCTCAACGGGCAAGTTGGATAAGACCCACAGATTGAACCGATCGAAGGCGGACGGAGTCGTCAGCCAATAAAGTACCCCGATCGACAATGCGAATTTGGATACAATGATACCAACAGAGAGGGCAACGCTTTTTTTCTCGAGAATTCGCGGCCATGCGAACGATGTTCCCACCACATTGATGACGCCCAAAAAACCGCCGCACAGAAACGGAAGAAAATAGACCCAGCCAAACAGTAACCCGACGCTCGGTGCCCCAACGGCTAGAAAAATTAACTGATTCCTAACGATCTGTGCACCTTCCAAGCCTAATCCTCTTTATCGATCTTATTTAGGACTGCGAGAATGTGCACAAACCAGGCAACCAGCATGATCATGCAACCGAGAGCTGGGCCATAACCCTTTTTGCCCAAATAATGATCAAAATGGTCGCCAACCCAAAACCCGCCTAGTACCGCTACGAGCGCCTCGATTCCCATTCCTGCAAACACCAACGACTTATTGTCCTTCATTTTCGGAAGCCCCTCGCCCCAGGCTGTTGCGCCTGCCGGTCTTTTAACGATCTAATTTTTTCATCAAAAAATGAGCGCCGCGGATCGTATTCTCTGACTTTCTCTAGAACCTCGATAGCCTTCGTGAAGTTTCGCTGCTCTTCGTAGGCAACAGCCAACATCAAAGCGATCGAGTCGCGTTTCGAACGGTCAGGAAACTGCGCAATCATAGATGTAAGTACTAGACCCGCCTGATCGTGCTCTCTGGCTCCGACGTGGATATTGGCTTTCAAAAGATAGGTTTGATAAACGGCCTCTTCGTCGACACCAGTTGCGATTTTTAACAGCCGATCTGCCTCCACGGACGATTGAAAGTAGTTTCCGAGGTAGTAGTAAGCTTTTGCAATTCTGCTTCTCCACTCAATTTCTTCAGTTGAACTGTGTTGAAGTTCCATTAGCTTCGAATATTCAACGACTGCCCCCTTAAAATCTTGCACGTCGTAAAACAGAAGGCCGGCAATTTTTAACTGAGCCTCGCGCCGAATGGACGAATCTGAAGAGCGGGCGACGACCGAGCGGTAATTTCTTATCGCGGAATCGAATCGCTTTAGGTCGTACTGAAAGATCTTGGCTGCTTCAAATGAGGCGACAGCTGCCTCGGGTTTATCCCCCACGCGGGCAGCCACACGTTCGAACAGCGCCGCTGCTTCAGCTGGTTTTTTTTCCGCCAACAGCTGGCGAGCGCGCTTCATTTCTAATTCGGTGGACGAAAGACAGCTGCTCAACAACAAAGCCGAGATTGAAATTAAAAACTTCAATCTCGGCATTGCACTAGTTTTTCACCGGAATATTAGTCGGCACGCCGCCAGTTCCGTCGCCATCGATTTCGCCGGTGTCGCCGATTGTCGCGATTCCCGTTACCTTTTCATCACTGTTCAAAGTGATCAAGCGGACACCTTGAGTGTTTCGACCGAGGACTGAAATGTCAGACGCATTCATTCTGATTGTCTGACCTTTGTCGGTCGTGATCATTAATTCATCCGTATCAAGAACCATTCGTGTACCGACAACTGCTCCGACTTTGTCCGTCGTTTTTTGCGTAATAATACCTACGCCACCGCGTGACTGAATACGGTACTCGTCGATTGGAGTACGTTTTCCGTAGCCGTTTTCAGTGACCATCAGGATAGTCGCCTTAGAAGCCTTGTCGAGGATTTCCATTCCGACGACGATGTCCTCTTTGCCCAAAGTTACTCCCTTCACACCGCGAGCCGAACGACCCATCGCGCGAACGTCGCCTTCATCAAAGCGAATCGACATGCCTTCTCTCGTCGCAACGAAAACATCGCATTTTCCGTTCGATAGTTTTGCGTCGATCATGTTGTCGTCTAGATCCGTGGTCAATGCGATGATCCCGGACGGTCGCGGATTTGAAAAGGCGTCGAGACCTGTCTTTTTGATGATGCCTTTTTCGGTCAACATCACAACGTATCGATCTTCATCAAACTTATCGACTGGCAAAATAGCGCGAACCTTTTCTGTATTTGATAGGCTGAGGACGTTTGCTATCGCCTTACCTTTTGATGTTCGATTTCCAAGTGGAAGCTTGTGGACCTTCAGCCAGAACAATTTTCCTTTATTCGTGAACACGAGAAGCATCGTATGAGTGTTCGCAACGAAGATCTCAGTGACGAAGTCTTCTTCTCGCGTTTCAGCGCCTTTGAGGCCTTTCCCGCCGCGTTTTTGGACTCGGTATTCATCCAAAGGAATTCGCTTGATGTAACCAGTATCAGTCATCACGACGACCATTTGTTCGTTCGCAATGAGGTCCTCGTCATCGAGATCAGTCGCATCACCTGTGATTTGAGTTCTGCGCGGATTCGAAAACTTCGCTTTAATCTCGACAAGTTCTTCGACAATGATGTCGTAGATCTTTTGCACGTCTGAAAGAACACCCTTTAGCCACGCAATTTGTTTTTCGATCTCAAGCAATTCATCGACGATTTTCTGTCGCTCAAGACCAGTCAGTCTTTGAAGTCGCATTTCCAAAATGGCCTGAGCTTGGCGATCACTGAAATCAAATCGTTCCATCAGGTTCGATTTTGCGATTTGAACTTCTTTTGATTCGCGAATAGTCGCGACGACCGCATCGATCATGTCGAGGGCTTTTTTCAAGCCTTCCAAAAGGTGAGCCCGTGCTTCTGCTTTTTTAAGTTCGAAGATACAGCGTTTGGTAACGACATTCTGGCGATGTTCAATAAACGCCTCGAGCATCGACTTTAAATCGAAAGTTCGTGGCTGATTTCTTGAATCGAGCGCGAGCATCCGAATGCCAAAGCTTGTCTGCATCTGTGTGAACTTATAGAGACGGTTCAGCACAACACTTGCGTTTTCACCACGCTTTACGAGAATGACGATACGCATACCTTCGCGTGAAGACTCGTCGCGAATATCTGAAATGCCCTCTAGCTTTTTATCTCGAACAAGATCCGCGATCGATTCGATCAGCTTCGACTTGTTTACTTGGTATGGAATTTCCGTGACGATGATCTCTTCTCGATCTTTTACATTGACGATTTCGGCTACCGCTTGAAGAGAAATAATTCCAGCACCTTTTTTGTACGCCGAAATAATGCCTTCGCGCCCACTGATCACGCCGTAGGATGGAAAATCAGGTCCAGGAATTCGTTCAATCAAGTCATCGATTGAACAACCTGGATTTTTGATGAGGTGAACAACTCCGTCGATGACTTCCCCAAGATTGTGCGGCGGAACGTTGGTCGCCATACCAACGGCAATACCCGTCGAACCATTGACGAGGAGATTTGGAAATTTGGAAGGAAGAATCAACGGAATCTGCAGCGAATCGTCGTAGTTCGGCCCGAAGGGAACTGTTTCTTTTTCGATATCCTCGAGCAAAGCTTCTGCAAGCTCAGTCATTCGAACTTCTGTGTATCGAGCAGCAGCTGGGCTATCGCCATCGATCGATCCGAAGTTCCCCTGACCGTCGACAAGCGGGAAGCGCAGCGAGAAATCTTGCGCCATTCGAACCATTGTGTCGTAAGCGGCAACGTCACCGTGTGGATGATATTTACCGATGACGTCACCCACAACACGCGCTGACTTTTTGTATGGTTTATCGTGCGTGTTACTTAGCTCATGCATCGCAAATAAAATTCGCCGGTGCACGGGCTTCAAACCGTCGCGCACATCGGGAAGTGCACGACCGACGATGACGCTCATTGAGTATTGTAGATATGCGTCCTGCATTTCGCGATTGATATCAATTCGTGAAATACCTTGCTCTGGTGGTTTTGGAGTTTGATCTGCCATATTCAATAACCTCTATACGTCCAGCTCACGCACGCTGAGAGCATTGTCTTCAATGAACTTGCGGCGCGGTTCGACTTGTTCGCCCATTAAAACCGAGAAGGTTTCATCTGCAGCGATCGCATCGTGGATTTCAATTTTTAAGAGAGTTCGGTTCTCGGGATTCAAAGTTGTATCCCAAAGCTGCTCGGGATTCATTTCTCCCAGACCCTTGTATCGCTGGATGTACATACCTTTTTTGGAAATTTCCAAAGCATGTTCAAGCCAGGCTGCATAGGTCTCAAAAATCAACGCCTGCTTTTCGCTCGCGTTCTTTTCGGGGCTCATTTTTATTGGCAGACTTAAGAAAGTCGAAAGCTTTTTCCAAATAGAGTTAACTTCGATCCACTCTGAAGACCGAGAAGTTTCGGGTTTCAACTTTGTTTCAAGTTTATTTCCATAACGGACCGTCTTAATCAGAGCGGTAAACTTCCCGTCTGCAAGATCCTCAAATTTTAGCTCTACAGATAAAAGGCCCGACTTTGGATGGTCTTGAATCCATTGCTTGAATTCGCCGACAAGTTTTTCAACATTAGCTTTTGAGCTCAACAACTTGTCGAGATTTTCTCCGCGATCAACTAGAAACTGCATCAGATCTCTGTCGTATCGTGACGAAAGAGCCTTCAATAATCCTTCGTAGCGCTGAATGCTTAGAACAAATTCTTTCAGCTCGGCCTCTTTTGTTCCATCCTTCAGTCCATGAATTTCAAGATTCAAGATCGATGAGTCGACCAAGAATTCGGTCAAAGCGCGTTCGTCTTTCAAGTACCGTTCACTGTTGCCTTTTTTGACTCGGTACAAAGGTGGCTGAGCGATATAGACATAGCCACGCTCGAGCACTTCCGGCATTTGCCTATAGAAGAATGTCAAAAGAAGTGTCCTAATGTGCGATCCGTCGACGTCCGCATCGGTCATGATCACAACTTTGTGATACCTGATTTTATCAACCGAAACGTTTTCTTTTCCAATACCAGTACCGAGTGCGGCAACCAGCATTCGAATTTCCTCGTTCGAAATCATTTTATCAAAGCGAGCTTTCTCGACGTTTAAGATTTTACCTTTTAACGGCAAAACGGCTTGCGTGCGGCGATCGCGCGCTTGCTTGGCAGAACCACCTGCCGAATCTCCTTCGACGAGATAAATTTCGCAAAGTGCTGGATCTCGCTCTTGGCAGTCCGCCATCTTTCCAGGAAGCGAGTTCCCTTCAAGGGCTGTTTTTCGACGTGTTAGTTCACGTGCTTTTCTTGCGGCGATTCTCGCTCTTGCACTTTCAACACATTTCCCGATAATCATCTTTGCGATGTTCGGATTGCGATCAAACCAATCGCCAAGCTTGTCATTGCAAAGTGATTCGACGATCCCTTTGACCTCGGTGTTTCCAAGTTTGGTTTTTGTCTGGCCTTCGAACTGAGGTTCGCGAACTTTGACGGAAACAACGGCTGCGAGGCCTTCGCGAATATCGTCACCTTCTAAAGTTTCTTTTAAATCTTTCAAAAGATTTTTTTCTTGAGCGTAGGCGTTAGCAGTTCTTGTCAATGCCCCGCGAAATCCAATCAAGTGGGTTCCACCTTCGATCGTGTGGATGTTGTTGCAGTATGAATAAATCGATTCGGTATACGAATCGTTCCACTGTAACGCGACCTCGACTTCGACATTATCTTTTTGTGCTCGGAAGTGAATGACCTCAGGGTGCAGTGCTTTTTTCGATTCATTCAAAAACGAAATAAATGCTTGTAGGCCTTCCGTGTATTGAAATTCCTGTTTCTTACCATTTCGTTCATCATTCAAGCAGATGTAAAGGCCCGCATTCAGGAACGCAAGTTCGCGAAAGCGCGTAGCAAGCGTATTGAAATTATAAGTGAGAGCGCCCGTCGCTTCGTCTGGTTTGAAAATTGTCGTGTCGGCTCTGAATGTTGTTTTAGTTCCGGTGTGATCAGCGGCGCCAATCTTTTGTAATTCGCCCTGTGGCTTTCCACGTTCATAGACTTGGCTGTAAACAACACCGTCGCGTTTTACTTCAACCGAACAACGTGACGACAATGCGTTTACGACCGACGCGCCGACCCCGTGTAGACCGCCGGAAACTTTATAAGAACTGCCATCAAATTTTCCGCCAGCGTGAAGAACCGTCATGACGACTTCAAGTGCTGACTTGCCATTTTTGTGTTGAGCAACTGGGATACCGCGACCGTCATCTTCGACTGTGATGGATTCATCCGCGTGGATTGTCACAATGATACGCTTACAGTGTCCCGCCAAATGTTCATCAACCGAGTTATCCGTGATCTCGTAGACCAAATGGTGAAACCCACGAACACCGGTATCCCCAATGTACATTCCAGGTCTTTTGCGAACGGCTTCAAGGCCTTCGAGTACCTGAATTTGGTCGGCGCCATAGGCCGTGTTGACGTTATTTGAACCCGCAGCAGCGGTTACTTCGTTATCGGTCACGTTCCACCCCAGACTTGTTGAGTCTACGTAGCAGCATCTTCCAGCATGTTAGAAACTCCAACAGCTCGGACAGCGCTACTCGCAGCTAAAGTCACACTTCCATTTTCGACCGTAAACACAGCATTTCGCTCGTGCGAAAATTTCTGGGACCAAGTGAGGTCCGTTGCCGTGATCAGCACCTGAGCGTTCGTTTGCTCGAGATACTCCATCAAGCGACTGCGCTTATCGGCATCGAGCTCAGACATGACATCGTCTAAGAGCAAAATCGGATACCGACCAAGGGTCGAATGATGGACGTTTATTTGAGCGATTTTAAAGGCGAGAATCAAGGCTCTTTGTTGACCCTGCGAGCAGTAAAATCGGGAGTCGTTGTCATCGAACATCACTCGGAGATCATGCTTCTGTGGACCGACCAGAGAAGCTCCATATTCGATCTCGCGCCGTTCTAACTCAGTTCTGCGCTGACTTAATGCATTAAATATCTGCTCTGCTGTCCAATCAAGTGCGTCACTGCCGCTGATTTCGTAGGCGAATTTCAGTTTCAAGTCTTCGGCTCTAAAGTGATCTGCTGAATTTATGAACGAAACTGAAGGCTCAGTACTAAAAATACGAGTGGCACTTCTGCGCATTTCCGGTGCAAGTTCCCGCAAAACCTGCAGTCGCGCCTCGGTAACTTGAGTTGCTAGCAACAGAAAAACCGTCGTTAAGCTTTCCAATGAATCACGCGTGGTGATTCGCGTATCACCACCACCGATTTGTTTTAACAACACGTTGCGCGCACGCAGAGTTTTCGCGAACTCACGCAAAAGTTTTGAATCGCGTTCAGACCTTGTTGTTAGAACACTGTCGATCAACTGCCGACGTTGATCAGGGCCTTCTTTGATTGCAGCGAGACTTTCCGGACTGAACAATACCACAGGAAACAATGCCGACGTTGTGGAAAAGCCTGTGCGTTTTCCGTCCAAGTTAATCGATCTTCGTCCTTCGGCAAAATCTAAGGTCAATGCCTGTTTACCTAGGGAAGTTTGAAATCCACCAACAACTCGAGCGCGACTGAAAGAAGAATCTGTTTCTTCTAGGTTTTGCAAAAAATGATCATGCTGGGCCGGGCGAAAGCTCTCGCCCCGCGACAACATGTAAACCGATTCAAGGAGATTAGTTTTACCTTGGCCATTGCGCCCGACAAAAAAACAAAGGCCCGGGCGCAGTGGGATTTCTTGATTTGCGAAGTTCCTAAATTGGAAAAGTCGCAAAGAGGACAACATCATCTCTAGATTCGCATCGGCATGACGACGCAAGTGTAACTTTGGTCGTTTTGGGGGCGCATTAGACCTGGCGATAGCTGGTCGTTCAAATGCAAATCAACACCCTCATCATCGAAGCTGTTCAGAACATCAAGCATGTAGCGAGCGTTGAAACCGATTTTTAGATCTGCGCCTTTGTAATCGACTTCGATTTCTTCTTTCGCATCACCTAGTTCGGGATTGTTCGACGTGATTTCTAAACGACCGGTCGTTAACGCGAGTGTTACGCCTTTGTATTTTTGGTTCGACAAAAGTGAAACTCGTTTCAAACAAGAAAGTAGCGTTTCCCTCGGAATCTGTACACGATTTGGGACCGACTGTGGAATAAACTGTTGATAAGAAGGGAACTTCCCTTCAATCAAGCGAACCATCAAAACTGTTGAACCACGGCGAACCACAAGCTGCGATCCTTCGACTGCTAGATCAAAGTCGCCTTCGATGGTTTCAAGCATTTTACGAATTTCAAATAAGCCTTTGCGCGGAATGATTACGCCGGTCGCTGGAAACGCTGATTGGCTTTGTTCTTTTGACAAAGGCATTTCGCGATCAACGATCGACAAACGGAATCCGTCGGTTGCGACCATTCGAAAAGAATTTTTTCCGTCTTTTTGAACTCGTTCGAAGAAAACGCCGTTCAGGTAATAGCGAGTTTCGTCATTCGACACCGAGTAAATAGTTTTTTCGATCATGTCCGCGAACACGGACGAAGAGACCGTCATGAAATCTTTTGTCGCATAGGACGGAAACACTGGATATTCATCAGCGGCTATTCCGACCAAATTGAAAACTGATTTCCGTTGTTTAATTTCAAGCCAGTTGTTGTCACGTTTCGTTAACGTCACAGGACCGTCATCAAGCTCTTTCACGATTTCAAACAAGCTCTTTGCCGAAACTGCGACTTTGCCGGTCTTCTCTTTCAGCGTAGGTACTTGATCCGTGAGACTGACTTCTAAATCTGTTGCAAAGACCTTAAGCACGCCGTCTTTTGCCTCAAGGAGCACATTGATCAAAACCGGCATCGTGTTTCGCTTCTCAACGATGTTTTGAGTTTTGCCGAGAAGGTTTAGAAGGTCCTTTTTTTCCACTTCCACCATCAACGATGAATTCAAAGAAGGTGACGTCGTTGCTGAGGTCGTTGCAGCGGTCGCTGAAGCGGTCATCGTCGGTGGCTGTTTCGTTGATGGCGTTGTTTGCGTCGTCGTATTCATAATTAATCTCTTTGTTTCCTGTTTCGCGCTCTCTCTATTCTTCTTTCTTTATATATATAAATCAGAAGTAGTAGTAGGGCCTGTGGTTAACGTCTCTTTTAATCTAAGTCGCTGTTTTTATTTCTTTTTCTATGTGGAAGACTTGGGGTCTTAACCGTCGTCTTGGTCGCTCCGAAATGTGCAGTACCTGATTCCACATCCTTGTTCGAAGCTCCGTCCACATGGTTTTCCATGATCCACATTCACACCCCTGTGATATTGTGGATACGTACCTGCAACTCATCGATATCTCTCTTCATATCTAGATTTGTGGTCAGTTGATCGTCGATTCGATGCAATGCATTCATTACCGTCGTGTGATCTCGACCGCCAAAGTGACGACCAATTTCGACGAGCGATTTATTAGGCAGATTCTTTTTTATTAGCCACATTGCAATCTGACGAGCTGTGACAATTGGCTTTGGGCGCGCTTGCCCGCGGAGATCAGTGGCTCGCAAGCGGTAGTGGGTCGCCACTAAGCTTTCGATGTCTTCCATGGTAATTTGGTTGCCCTCGGAATCGAGCGCTAGAATTTGTTTTGCGCTTTCCAGTGTTACCGGTGAGTTGGAAAAACTGAAATAGACTTCTATTTTATTAAGATTGCCTTCGAGTTCGCGAACAGATCGCTTGGACACCTTCGCAACATACTGCAACACAGAATCGTCAATCCTCATTCGCCGCTGCTCAGTTTTCGAACGAAGGATTGCCAGACGCGTTTCAAAATCTGGCATTTTAATGTCGGCAACGAGACCACCTTCAAGCCGCGTGCGGATTCGGTCTTCGAGGCCGGGAATATCCTTGGGTAGTCGATCGCTGGTCACCACGACCTGCTTACGCATCAAATAGAAGTGGTTGAATGTTTGAAAGAACTCCTCCTGAATTTGTTCACCACGGCCCAAGACGTGGATATCATCCATTAACAGGACGTCGCACTTCTCACGGTATTTTGCATGAAACTTGTCCATGGTGCGATGACGAAGGCTACTCATGAATTCTGACAAGAATCGGCTTGTATCCACATAGGTGACCCGCAGGTGTGGAAAACGCACGCGAACCTGATTCCAGACGGCGAACATCAAATGTGTTTTACCAAGACCGGTTGGTCCGACGATGAATAACGGATTATAAGTGGTGCTTGGATTATCTGCGATCGACAAGCTCGCATTGTAAGCAAATTCGTTCGTTCGCCCGACAACGAAAGTTGAAAACGTCATATCCGCGCGGGGTTCATTCCCTGAAGGAACAAGAGTTTGGCCAGATGGCGCTGGCTGGGCCGCAGGACCGGCTTTAAGCCCCTGCTGCATCTCTTGTTGATGAAAGTATTCATCCAACGTAGTTGGCTCGGCCGAGTTTGCGGCCGGCCTACCAGTGATGCGGATTTCAGTCGTAAATTCTCCTGAGTAGTGAGCGCGAATTTCTGGATAAAACCGATCAATGTAGTTTTCAATTTGTTCTTTATGAAGTCGTGAAGGTACTCCCAGGACAAATTTTAGGACACCACTTTCAGTTGGCTCGATTTCTTCCAACGTCGTTGCGGTTAACCAATTCCGGAAAGCTTTGTTATCAGGGTTCAAATTAAGAAGGTTATCCACAACCTTCTTCCAAAAGTCGGTTTTCGAATCCAGTTGGCTATTTGCTTGGTTGTTCGATAGTGCAGCAGCTGGCTGGGCTACTGGCGCCGGACTTTGTGGATAGATCTGTGGAGAGACGAGAGTATTCATTTGAGCCTGCGTCTGAACGGAATTGGAGTCCATTTCCACGTTCTGATTAAAATTTTGATCGAATGGATGATCGTATGTTTGATCCACTGTGTGATCCATAAAGCAGCCCCTTGCCACGGCGGACGTGTATTCCCGACGTGTATTCATTGCAAACTTGCTGAAAGCCCCCTCGCAGCAAATTTGAGCCGTGTTTTCCACAGCGTTTCCAGGATCTGACAAAACCTGTCAGTTCTCTGGCGGCAGATCGATTTTAAGCCTCTTTGACAAGGCCTTTGGGACGATCCTCCCAATCTGCCAGCAGCCCGCGAGTCGGTCGTGGTGCTGAATTCGTGATCCGCAAGCTTTGTGGCAGCCGGAGGTAGATAACAGTGGCGCTCTCGGTTTTCAACACCTTGACGGTCGCGCTGCAGTGTGCTTTTTTAGGCACCTTTGAATTCTGAACCGCAGCCGAGGAATCGATCATGAAACGCACTTATCAGCCAAGCCGTCGTCGTCGCAAAAATACTCACGGATTCCGCGCCCGTATGGCCACAAAAGATGGTCAAGCAGTTCTCAATCGTCGCAGAGCTAAGGGCCGTAAGCGCCTTGTGGTTGCTGTCAGCGGCAAGTGAGCCAAGTAAAAAAAAAGTCTTCCCTCGATCCTGAGCCAACTCGGTTGGCTCGCGTTCGTCTTAGCGTTTTAACAAAGCGGTCAGATTATTTGCGGACTTTTCGCTTCGGGCGAAAAATTCGACCCTCTGAATGGGTCGTGTTCAATGTTTATAGAAAAAAACTCTCGCGTGATGGCGATGAACTTGGGTTCCGATGCGGGTGGACGTGCCCTCGAACCGTAGGATCAGCAGTAGTGAGAAATAAGCTGAAGCGTTGGTCGCGTATATGGTTCCGGCAGAAGTTGAAAGATTCCAAGTTATTGGGAATAAGTTTGCCTGAGGTCGATTTAAATCTTGGATTCCGAGCGATGCCGGAAGACTTTTATCGCCGGCTTCGCTATGAGGACTTTGCAAGAGTCTTAGAAAATGGCTGGGCAGAAATCTTGAGCCTGAAGTAGAACCTGAACTAGAAATGGTGAAAAGGTGATCGCCTTTTTCAAAGCGAAAGTGTACAGCCTATTGAACACTCTTGCACTTGTGCTGATCGCGTTTTATCGAGCGGTTGGTTCTTTGTGGCTCAGTGGTAGTTGTCGGTTCGAACCAAGTTGTTCTGTCTACGCGCAAGAGGCCGTCGAGCGATACGGATTTTGGTTGGGCGGCAAGCTGGCGCTGAAGCGACTTCTAAGTTGTCGACCAGGCGGGCCGGTTGGCTATGACCCGGTGCCTGATTTAGAGCCTGTTTTAGGACCTGTTTTTGATAAGATGCCGGTGAAAAAACCGGGAGATGAAAGTGAGTGAGCAATTGGGACCAGATTCAAATAAAACTTTTCTTGATCGCGGGACAGTCATCGCGCTGGTGCTTGTCGGCGCTCTTTGGTTTGGTTGGTCTAAATGGGTTGAATCTCGGTATCCAAACTCATCTCGGTCGTCAGCCGCAAAGGTTGCGGGCTCCGACGTAAAAGTAGCTACACCCGATACAGTTGCGACAGGAGCCTCTCCCGCTCTTACGCCACCAACTGCTGCGGCCGATTCATCGGCTACTTCGGCCACACTTCCTGTTTCGAATAACGGTCAGCCACAGATTGTTTCCGCACAAACTAGCTTGGCGCCAGAAACCTTTGAGGCCATTGAGACCTCGCAGTGGGTCGGTCGGCTGTCATCCCACGGAATGGCGCTCGTTGGGACGGACCTTAAGAACTACAAAACTCGAGACGATAAACCGATTTTGATCGGCACGCACACGGGCGGCTTGTTTGCCACGAAGCTTTTGGGGACAGAAGCCCCGATTTCATTCTCGCTATCTAAGGATGGCGATTTGGCATGGATTGGGACCGCCAATATTGACGGGTATCAAGTTGTTAAGCGTGTTGAATTGGTTAAAGACGGTGAAGCAGCAGGGCGCGCGTTGACCGTTACGACTTCAGCAAAAGGCGACTTAGCGAAGTTTCCTGGTTTTGCGGTTAGTCTTGCTGATGTCGTTCAGGCTCCAGCAAGCTCAAGCTTCCTTGCGCCTTCGTACGATCACTACGATTGGTTTGTGCGGCATGAAGATACTAAAACCCGCGCCGTCATTGCCCCGGATAAGCCTGCAGTACTCGAACACAAGACGGTTTTGTCAGCTGCCCTTTCGTCCCACTATTTCACGTCTGCGATCGCGGATCGATCTTCCCTTCGTCCCGATTTTCGTGCCGAAGCTGTGGCGAAGTCGGGCGATCAGTACGTTTCTTCAGGTACACTGACTTATAAGCCGATGTCGAAATCTGATGAATTTAAGATCGAACAGGTGATCTTTGTTGGTCCGAAAGACATGAAAGCGCTTCGTGCGGCAGACGCTGAGCTTGTTGAAGTTATCGATTACGGGATGTTCGCTATTCTTGCGGAACCGCTTCTTTGGTTAATGCGCCTGTTTTTTTCGTGGTTCGGTAATTGGGGTTTTGCGATTATCGGTTTGACGATTGTTGTTCGTGCACTGGTGCTGCCGTTCAATATTTATTCGTTCAAATCGATGAAGATTATGCAGCAGATTCAGCCCCAAATTCAACAAGCGCGCGAACGTTATAAAGAGGACCCTCGTCGTATGAACGAGGAGGTCATGCGTTTGATGAAAGAGAATAAGGCAAACCCGTTAGGCGGATGTTTGCCAATGCTTCTTCAGCTCCCGGTTTTCTTTGCGCTTTACCAGGTGTTAGCGATGTCAATGGATCTCTATCGACAGCCCTTTATCTTTTGGATTCACGACTTGACGGTTAAAGATCCATTTTTTGTTCTGCCTATCCTGATGGGTCTTTCGATGTTCCTTCAGCAGAAAATAACTCCGGTTGCCGATCCCCAACAGGCGAAAATCCTTTTGTGGATGCCGGTTGTTTTCTCGCTGCTCATGTTTACGTTACCAAGCGGTCTGACTCTTTACATTTTCGTGAGTACGCTCTTTGGAATTACTCAGCAGTACGTACTCATGCGTGACAAGTCGCCTGCGCAAACACAAAAAACTGTCCACGAGGCTAAAGCCTAAGGATATTGGAGGAAGTATGACGGGTTTTTTCAGCAAACTTTTTGGCAATAAAGCGTCGGCATCATCGGCAGAGACAAAAGCGGCCGGCATGGTAGAAGAAACAATTGGTGGCGTGATTGAGCGTTCTGGCCTCGCGCTTGAATTCGTAGCGACCAGCAAAATGAACGGCGATTTCGAAGAAGTGACAGTTGAGTTCACAGGCGCTGATTCGGAAATGTTGAAGGAAGAAAACGGCGAACTTCTGGAATCTTTCCAGTTGTTCGCGAAACGCGTACTTCAGCATAAACTTCCAGATGCTCGCGTTGAGGTTATTGCAGACGTTGATGGTTTCCGCGAGAAGGCGACTCAGTCATTGGTCGACCTGACAGACAAGTTGAAAGACAAGTGTCTTCAGTCTGGAAAATCCCAGTACATGCGTCCGTTGGCACCAAAAGATCGCAAGACAGTTCACCAACACCTTGCGGGCGACGAGCGTGTACGAAGCCGTTCGATCGGCGAAGGTCATTTCAAAAAAGTTAAAATCTATCCAGCAAAGCAGGCAACTCGTGAAGAGACTGACTCGCGCGATGACAATTTTGGAAACGTTTAATCCGCAATGATAAGTGTTCGTCCCGGCGATCGTGACACTATTTGCGCGTTGGCTACAGCACCTGGTGTTGGGGCCATCGCAGTTGTTCGGATCTCTGGGGGAAAGTCCCTTGAAATATCCCGTACGATAGCGAGTTTTCTTCCGTCGACTCCGGAATCCCACAGGGCGTATTTTGGATCTTTGAGAGCTAGTGGTGCTCTTCTTGATGAGGCGCTGGTTACTTATTTTGCCGACGGATCCTCTTTTACCGGACAAGAATCGCTGGAATTTTCCGTTCATGGTGGGGCGCAAATCGCTGGTCGTCTCATTGAAGTACTCATTGGCGCAGGTGCCCGGCTCGCGAATCCGGGAGAATTTACTTACCGCGCCTATATGAACGATCGAATCGATCTTGTTCAGGCGGAAAGTATTTTAAGTTTGATCGAATCCCGCTCTAGTGAGGGATCTGCGAATGCACTTGCACAGCTGAAAGGCGAGCTAAGCGGAAAGTTTCTTGAAATCGAGGATTCGTTGCTTTGGCTAGGCGCTCAGCTTGAAGCCAGCATCGATTTTTCTTCCGATGGAATTGAGCTTAAGCCTTCGAAAGATTTGTTGGATCGGGCCCTAGGCCTTCAGGCCGATATAAAGGCTCTTATTCAGACTTACCAAAAGGGACGAATTTTGCGTGATGGTTTGACGGTTGCTCTTATTGGGGTCCCAAACGCGGGGAAGTCTTCGCTTTTGAATGCGCTCGTGGAAGATGACCGCGCGATTGTTACGGATCACCCAGGTACGACAAGAGATTTGATTCAGGTGGAAACCCTTTTGGACGGAACTCCAGTCACGTGGATTGATACGGCCGGTATTCGTGCCTCGGAAGACGAGGTCGAGCGACTTGGTGTCGAGCGTTCTTTAAAGGTTCGAAGCGAGTCTGATTTTGTCGTTGTCGTCATCGATTTGGCCGACCGCAGTTGGCGCGAACGTCTGTCAAACTTCGTTCGTGAGGGCCGGAAAGACGAATGGTATTTTTTCAACAAAGTTGATCTTGATCGGTCTGGTGAATGGGTTGCGACCGCAGAGGCCGAGGCCGAGAAGTACGGCATTTCTGCTCGGTCGGTGTTTGGCTCTGCTAAGAAGGGAACCGGCCTTGAACAATTAAAAAAGGCGGTTCTCGCGCCAGTGCGCGAAAAGCTGTCGGTCCAGGGCGGCGTTGTGGTGACCCAAAGCCGGCATGTCGAAGGTCTGCAGAAAATCGATGTTGCGCTTGAGAAGGCTTTAAAACTGATTGGTTCTGACGGTAGCCCCGAGATTATTGCTTACGAACTTCAGGTGGCTGTGAAATCCGTCCACGAATTACTAGGTAAGGTCTTTCACGAACAGGTGATCGATCGAATCTTTAAAGAATTCTGCCTCGGGAAGTAGTACAACCCTTCGAATGGAAGATTTTGACGTTATAGTAGTAGGTGCGGGACATGCGGGTCTTGAGGCATGTCTGGCTTCGGCCCGCTTGGGCGCGCGCACGGCATTGGTGACTTCGAATCTTTCCCGCATTGGATACATGAGTTGCAATCCGTCGATTGGGGGCCTGGCTAAGGGACACATGGTTCGTGAGGTCGATGTTCTTGGCGGCGAAATGGGTCTCGCGGCGGATGCGACCTGTATTCAATTTAAAAGGCTCAATTCTAGAAAAGGTCCGGCGGTTCGCGGTTCGCGATCCCAGTGCGACAAAGACCTCTACATCGACTTCATGGTTGATCGCGTTCGAAGCACGGCTGGACTTTCAGTCGTCGGTGGCGAAGCAAAGTCGTTTCTTTTGGAAGGGGGTCGCTGTGTTGGGATCTCGCTTCATGATGGATCTTTTCTTAGGTCTCGTGCAGTTGTTTTGACGACTGGCACTTTCATGCGCGGAGTTATGCATATTGGCCTTCGGCAAATTGAGGGTGGTCGTATAGGCGATAAGGCCACGATTGGGATCAGTGATCAATTGCGCGAGCACGGCTTCAACGTTCAACGTTTGAAAACAGGCACACCGGCGCGTCTCAGAGCGGGTTCCATTGATTTTTCTAAAACGGTCGAACAAAGAGGCGACGAGGTTTTTTTTCCGTTTTCTTCGCGGAGCTCTAGAAACCTTACGTTGCCACAAGTTTCTTGCTGGCTGAGTCACACCAATGAACGCACTCACGATATCATTCGTTCGAATCTCGATAAAAGCCCGATGTACTGCGGAAACATTGAGGGCCGCGGGCCACGATATTGTCCGAGTATCGAGGATAAGATCACCCGCTTTGTCGATAAAATTTCTCATCAGACCTTTCTCGAGCCGGAAGGACTTACCACGGATTCGATTTATCTCCAGGGAATCTCGACAAGCTTGCCGGAAGAAGTTCAGCTGCAGTTTTTAAAGACGATCGATGGTCTAGAGAACGTCGAAGTTTTGAAGTACGGCTACGCAGTTGAATACGATTTCGTCGAGCCGACACAGATTAAACACTCTCTTGAAACTCGAAATATTCCCGGGCTTTTCTTGGCGGGTCAGATCAATGGCACGAGTGGTTACGAGGAGGCCGCAGCTCAGGGTTTTATCGCAGGTGTTAACGCTGTTCGAAAAGTGCGTGAAGAAGAGAGTTTCGTTCTCGCAAGAGACGAAGCTTACATTGGCGTTTTGATCGACGATTTAGTGACAAAAGGAACGCGCGAACCCTACCGAATGTTTACGTCGCGTGCCGAACACAGACTCGTCCTTCGTGAGGACAATACCCTGGAAAGACTATGGAATCGCGCGACCGAACTTGGGGTTTTAGGCCCTGACCAGGAGTCTCGACTTGAAACGATTTTGGAAAAACGTGACGAACTTCGGAAGATTCTCAAGTCTACAGTTCTTACCCCGACCCCCGAGACACAATCTAAACTTGAGTCAATGGGTACTGCCAAGTTGCTTAAACCGACCACTGGCGAGGAACTTTTAAGACGACATGAAGTATGCTTCGAAGATCTGGCGGCGTTTGGAATTTCAGGAGACTATGATGTCTCGGTTGTTGAGCCAGTTGAGATTGAAGTTAAGTACGCTGGTTACATTGATCGTGAGAAAGAAGTGATTCGCGCGAGCCGCAAATTTGAGTCGTTTAGGATTCCAGAGGGTTTTGATTACACAGCAGTCAAAGGTCTATCTAAAGAAGAACTGGAAAAACTTCTCGAGAAAAGGCCAGAGACTCTTGGACAGGCCAGCAGAATGAGTGGAGTGAATCCTTCAGCGATCCAAGCGCTTATCGTATATCTAAAGTCTAAACGGAGTATTGTTGACGCCGACCAAGAAGAAACCAGAAGACGATCTCGATCTTTCAGTCGCGAGCTCCAAAACAGAGGGGCCGACGGGCGAGCGCCTTAATGAATGGGCTCCTCATTTAACACCTGATCAAATCAAAGCCTGCAAAGTATATTTGTCGGAATTACTCCGTTTTAATAAGCGCTTGAATTTGATCTCGTCGGCGACCGTGCCCAAGGCTGACGCGGTGCATATATTGGATGCGGTTCGGGCCTGGAAGTTGATTGAACCGCTGATTCCTTCTGGTTCAGTTGTTTATGACTTTGGTACTGGAAATGGTCTTCCTGGACTTTTGTCTGCGGCGCTGTCCCCTGACCGTCAGTTTCGGCTTGTCGATCGAGATCAGCGAAAGATGGAGTTCTGTAAGCACCTCGGCGCTACATTGAAATTAACTAATGTTTCTTATCTGTGCATGGATCTGAAGGATGTTCCAGACTCTTCTGTTCAGTTTGCGATTTCACGAGGTTTTGCGAGCGTTAGCAGCTCGATGCTTTTCGCTCGACGCCAGTTTGCAGTTGGCGGGCGATTTTTTATGTTG
The DNA here is from genome assembly GCA_017302795.1 of Deltaproteobacteria bacterium. Classification (GTDB taxonomy): domain Bacteria; phylum Bdellovibrionota; class Bdellovibrionia; order Bdellovibrionales; family JAMPXM01. The sequence goes on from JAFLCB010000001.1 coordinate 540,450, forward strand.
AAGGGTGAGGGCTGGTCCCGTGAGCTGGCGGAAGTTCAGCCACAGCTTTTCAGTTTCTGGCGTGCCGAGATGATTGGTCAATATAGTCTTCCGGATTCTGTCGCTGAGTACGTGGTGATCGCTGCAGAGAAGATTTCCGTCTAATGTTCCACGTGGAACAATAAGTTTTATGTCTATTTCGACGTTTTGATCTTCTCGTCTATTTCAGCCCGCATTTCCTCCGGTGACTTCCTGTTATAGCGGTCGGTTTTCTTTAATCTTGAATTCCACTCTCGCGGGGAATCCTGTAGGCGTCGCTGTGCCTTATATGCTTCGAAGTCTTCGGGCTTTGGCCACTCTTCGCCAGCATTGAAAGCGTCCAGATACTCTTTTCGGGCATATTCTTTCCGTTGTTGGACCCGAATTTCGAAATAGAGGGCCTCCTGATCTGCCACCATAAGGCGCGTTTCCTTTTGTGAGAGATCCTGCTGAAGTTTGCGTCGGCTAGCATCCCGAGGCGGAAGAGCCTCGAGATCCGCCTTCAGAGTTTTGATCTCTTCTTTAACTGACTCAGATGCGGCCTTTGCCAGGGCACCGCGACTTGAGAGATCGAGATAGATCGGATCCTTCAATTCAGGAGTCGGATTCGGACGTGAACAACCAGAAAGTAGCCCCGTGAGTATCATGATCATCCAAATAAATCCGAATCCGAACGTTGTTAGATAATCATCTCCGTGTCGCATAGCCACTTTGCCCACCCTTGACTGATCACATAGCCAAAATGTTCCACGTGGAACATCCACCTATTCAGCGATTCATATCTGTATACTTATCGGAATGCCGGCTAGCGAAATGAGTTGAAAATCAATTGTGAGCGCGATCTAACTTTATGCGTCCACTTGGAGGGACTATGGCGCGTATAATTTGTATTGCGAATCAAAAAGGTGGGGTCGGTAAAACGACGACATCGGTGAATTTATCTTCTTGTCTGGCGGCACGAGGCCGCAAAGTCCTGTTGGTAGATTTGGATCCCCAGGGTAATGCATCCAGCGGATTGGGCTTGAAGAAGCACGAGTACCAGGAAGCGAATATCTATCACGTTCTCATCGGTGAAAAAACCATCGAAGAGATCCGAATGAACACTTCAAATCCCAATCTGTTTGTTGCCCCGGCGACGCCGGACTTGGTTGGTGCAGAAATCGAACTTGTAGACGCGCAGCGTCGCGAGTACCGACTTCGGGAAGCAATTGGTTCTGTTGCCGATGGATACGACTATGTTCTCATCGATTGCCCACCATCCCTTGGTCTGCTGACATTGAATGCGTTGGCCGCTGCCAATACTTTTTTGGTGCCGCTACAATGTGAATATTATGCGCTGGAGGGTTTATCACAGCTGTTAACAACAGCCGGCTTGGTAAAGAAAAACATCAATCCGGAACTTCGGATCGAAGGCATTCTTTTGACGATGTTTGCCGCCAGCAACAATTTATCGCACCAAGTTGTTTCCGAAATTCAAACGCACTTTGGAGACAAAGTTTTCAAGGCGATCATCCCTAGAAACGTTCGTCTAAGCGAGGCGCCATCGCATGGCCAATCAATCTTGGAATACGAGCCGCGATCAGTGGGCGCGTTAAAATATCAGGAGCTAGCACAGGAGTTGGACGCCCGGGTTTATGGTCAGGTGGCTACTCAAACGACCGCTTCAGACATAGAGCCTGAAGCAATGCGATCACCAGTAAATCAGAACAAAGAAGCCTACGTCGAGGGTCCAAATGTCTGAAACTACGCCTATTAATTCAAACAATAGTAAAATTGGAAAGCCTCGTCTTGGGCGCGGACTGGGTAGTCTTTTGAGCGGAGTGAATACTCAGGAAACCACCGGACGTCAGGCATCCGGAATGGAGCATGTCGACGCTGGGAATTCCGTGAACTCGCCAGGTGAATCAGCACCTGTAACCACGTCGAATTTTCAGGGGAATTCTTCAACAACAGATCAAGCTTCCGCATCTTCATCAGAGACGCCGGTCGTCGCGCCTGTTGTCCCGGAAACTGCAAGGATTTGGAATGTTGCGATCGAAAAAATAGTCGCCAACACCCAGCAGCCAAGACAAGTCTTCGAAGGTGTTGCGCTCAAAGAACTTGCTGCATCAATAAAGGAAAAAGGAATTCTTCAGCCGATCACGGCGCGTCGAAAATCCGAAACAGAATTTGAAATTATCGCTGGCGAAAGGCGCTGGCGGGCGGCTCAAATGGCTGGACTGAAAGAGGTCCCGGTCATACTGAAAAATGTGACTGAACAAGACTCGTTGGAATTCGCAATTCTCGAAAATATTCAGCGCGCTGACTTAAATCCGGTGGAAGAAGCTGAGGCTTACGATCACCTGATGAAGGCCTACGGTTTAACGCAGGCCCAAGTTGCGGATCGACTGGGAAAAGAGCGGCCAACCATCGCGAACGCCCTGCGTCTTTTGGTGCTGCCACCTGAAGTAAAATTGATGATCGGCGGCGGCGAGCTTTCGGCGGGACATGCTAAAGTTCTACTTGGTCTCGAGAGCATGTCCGATCAGATTGATCTCGCCAAGGAAGTTGTTCGCGAAAAATTATCTGTTCGGGCGCTTGAACGAAAAGTTGCGGAGATCAAATCGAAACCTACAGGGTCCGGCGTTAAAGCAAACGTCCCTATGGGATTAGATGTTTCATCTAAGCTTGTTGAAGCACTTGCTGGGGAATTGCAAAAGCTTATTGGTACTCGCGTCGTCATTGACTATGCCGACCGCCGCGGCAAACTGAGTGTCTATTTTCATTCAGACGAGCAGTTGACCGAAATCGTGGAAAGGATGCGACGAGGATGGGCGAAACAGAGCGCAGCACCGAACGTGTCTTCCCGAAGCTAATGCCTGAATCAACAATTACAGACGGCCGCCTTACTGCGCTTCTGGATGAGGGATCGAATTTCGAAGGTAAACTTTCGTTTGAGGGTGTCGTAAGAATTGGCGGCATTTTTAAAGGAGAGATTTTCACCCGCGACACACTCGTCGTGAATCCAGGCGCAATCGTTGAGGCCGAAGTCGAGGCAGACGTCGTGGTTATCTCGGGTACCTTCGTTGGAAGCGTCGCTGCGCGAAAAAGAGTCATTATGCATCCGCCAGCTGTTTTCCGAGGAACCGTGACGACTCCTAGTTTAAGGATCGATGAAGGCGTAACTTTTGAGGGCGCCTCCTACATGCCCACAACTTCAGCAGGGACTTAGAGCAACAGCCACAAAGGCAAGCATCGAAAATAAACAGGAATTTGCCCACGGAAAACGAAGGGCAAACTCCTTGCCACGTCCATTGGGCGGTGCTATTGAAAACCGCTACACGAACATAAACTTCCGGCCAAATCGCTGAATTTGTTTAAATGATTTAAGTGAATGCGTTTTGGTGCCTGAAGAATCGGTGGAAAAAGAATGGAACTGCTGAAATCGCTCGGCATCGACGGAACTTTATGGATTCACATAGCGTGTTTCGCTGTCGGCTATTTGTCGCTCTCGAACTTTGTTTTTAAACCTTACGCCAAAGCATTGGCAGAGCGCGAAAAGCGAACTGTCGGAGGCGAAGAGCTTGCGCAACAACTTCTAATACAAGCAGGCGAAATCAACGCGAACTACGAACAAAAAGCAAAGGCTATCTCCGCCTCTATTCGCTCCGAGTACGACAAGAATCGTGCTGAGGCCCTTCGCGAATCGGAATCGCTGATTTCGAGCGCGCGCCAGGAGGCCGCTAAGCTTTTGGAATCTTCCCGCGCCAAAATCGCATCTGAAATCGGCGCTGCGAAAAACGCTCTCGCGAGCGAAGTTCCAGCGATCACATCCGCAATCGCATCGAAGATGGCCGGCAAGGAGATCTCGCTGTGAAAATGTCAACTTGGGTAAAGTTCCTAGCCCTAACGGTCATCTTGGCGGTTCCAGGTCTTCTTATCACCCATTTCGGTAACGCAGCTGGCGCGAGCGGCCACGAGGGTGGGATTCCAATGGTTCTCTGGCTCCAGGTAATCAACTTCGTCCTTTATATGGGCCTTGTTGTTTATCTCGCAAAGAAGCCTCTTCAGGAATTGTTTCAAGGTCGTTACGATGGGTTTTTCTCGGCTTTGAAAAAAGCTGAGGCGGCGAAGGCGGAAGCTGAAGCGAAGAGAAAAGAAATTCAAGATCGTCTAAATAAACTTGAAACGACTAGGGATGAATCAATTCAAAAAGCGCGCGAAGAAGCGGCGGCACTTCGAAATCAAATAGTCGAAGAGGCGAGGTCACTGTCTTCTAAGCTGAAAGCTGATGCGGAAAAAACGGCGTTTATTGAAATTGAACGTGCGAAAACAGAGCTGCGAGAAGACCTTCTTGCGCAATCAGTAATTATGGCGAAACGAATTCTAACGGACAAGATGCAAGAACAAGATCAAAAGCGTCTGCAAACCGAGTTTGTCGATAAAATTGGGGCGGTGTCGCAGTGAAATCAAACACCCTTGCGAAGCGCTATGCGAAAGCGATCTTCTCTTTGTCGCTTGATAATCGATCCCAAGAAAAAGTCCTGAACGACCTTCGCGCTCTGAGCGATGCTTTTGATTCAGATGCTTCGATCAAAGCCTTCTTTAACTCGCCAATGATCTCGGGCGCACAAAAAGCGTCAACGCTTTCCAAGGCCCTCGAGGGTCGCGCGCCAACAGAAGAGGTTAATCAGTTTCTGATGCTGTTGGCGAAAAAAGACCGACTGCCAATCTTTGGCGATATCGTTGAAGCCTTCCAGGCCGAAATCGATGCGGCCAACAATGTGTGCCGAGGCGTCGTCAAGTCGACGATTGCGCTTGGACCAACAGAGCGAATTCAGATCGAAAAAACGGTCGAAGGCGTCCTGAAGAAAAAAGTCATCATGACCTATAAAGTAGACCCGAGTGTAATCGGCGGTTTAGTTGCACAAGTTGGCAGCCATACTTTCGATGACTCTTTGTCCACGCACCTGAAGAGAATGAGTGAAGAACTCAAGAGGAGAACGATCTAACCATGGAACTTCAAATCCGCGCTGATGAGATCAGTAAAGTTCTAAAAGAACAGATCAAGGGCTATTCAAAAGCCGTTGAGATGAGCGAAACAGGAACCGTCCTTTCCGTAGGAGACGGTGTTGCGCGCATATATGGCCTTGAAACTGCCATGCAGGGCGAGTTGATCGAATTCCCGGGCGATATTTTCGGGATGGTTCTTTCGCTTGAGAGCGACTCTGTCGGTGTCGTTATCTTTGGTGAAGACCGTGGAATCAAAGAAGGCGACACAGTTAAGCGCACAAAGCGCATCGTATCTGTACCTGTTGGTGAGGCACTTCTTGGCCGCGTGGTCGACGCACTCGGAAACGCAATCGACGGTCGCGGACCGATCAAAACGGAGCATTCAAGTATTGTTGATTTGAAAGCGCCTGGTATCGTTTACCGAAAGTCGGTAACCGAACCACTTCAAACTGGGATCAAGGCGATTGACTCAATGATTCCAATTGGACGCGGTCAGCGCGAATTGATCATCGGCGATCGTCAAACTGGGAAGACGACTATTGCGCTCGACACGATCATCAACCAAAAGGGCCAAGGCGTTCATTGCTTCTACGTGGCAATCGGACAAAAGCGTTCGACAGTGGCACTCGTTGTTGAAAAACTTCGTGCCGCAGGTGCGATGGAATACACGACTGTGATCGCGGCAACTGCATCTGACTCGGCTCCGCTACAATATCTTGCGCCATATTCTGGTTGTGCGATGGCGGAATACTTCCGCGACTCTGGTCGCCACGCCCTCATCATCTATGATGATTTAACTAAACAAGCTCAAGCTTATCGTCAGCTTTCGCTTCTTCTTCGTCGTCCTCCGGGTCGCGAAGCTTATCCAGGCGACGTTTTCTACGTTCACTCGCGCCTTCTCGAACGAGCGGCGAAGTTGTCGGATGAAAAAGGCGGCGGTTCTTTAACTGCGCTGCCAATGATCGAAACTCAAGCTGGTGACATCTCGGCGTACATTCCAACTAACGTGATCTCGATCACGGACGGTCAGATCTTCTTGGAAGCTGACTTATTTTATAAAGGGATTCGTCCGGCGGTAAATGTTGGTAAGTCCGTATCGCGCGTCGGCGGTAACGCTCAGATAAAAGGAATGAAACAGGTTGCGGGTACTTTGAAACTCGAACTTGCTCAGTTCAGAGCACTCGAAGCGTTCGCAGCGTTCGCTTCCGATCTCGACAAAGCGTCGCAGCAGCAGCTTGCTCGCGGTCGTCGTCTTGTTGAGCTTTTGAAGCAGGGCCAGTACTCGCCATTCAACGTTGTTGATCAGATTATTTCGATCTTCGCTGCGACAAATGGCTACCTCGATGCAATTCCAGAAACAGATGTTCGCCGCTACGAAAAAGAAATGCTCGAGTTTATGAAGCAAAAGAATCAAACAGTTGTGGCCGACATCACAAAAGACAAACAGGTAAAAGACACGACGAAGAAAGCCCTTGTCGATGCACTTAACGAGTTTAAAGCGGTTTTTGAACCGACCAAAAAGTAAGGGACTGGCAGAATGCCAAGTTTGAAGGACATTCGGCTGCGTATCGATTCGACGAAGAATACGCAGCAGATTACAAAAGCGATGAAGATGGTTTCGGCTGCAAAGTTGCGCCGAGCGCAGCACAACATCGTCAATATGCGCCCTTATGCTCAGTCATTAATGACTGTCATTGCTGACGTCGCGACGACTCACGCAGTTTCGCATCCTTTGCTTGAACGCAAAGAGATTCCGAAACGAGTTCTGCTAGTTGTGGTTACGAGTGATCGTGGTCTTTGTGGCGCGTTCAACACGAACGTTTCGAAGTTTGCCGAGCGCTATCTAAAGGACAATGCATCTGTCTATGAAAAGATCGATGTCATTATGATCGGTCGCAAAGGTGCAGACTACTTGCGTCGCCGCGGAAAAGATTCGGTCGATACGATATTGAACCTCGCAAAAGACATTTCCTACTCAATGGCGTCGGGAATCTCGAAGCGGGTTGTTGATATGTATAAGTCCGGCGCCTACGACGAGGTTCGTTTCGTCTACAACGAATTTAAGTCGGCGATTCAGCAAACCGTCGTTTGCGAAACTTTGCTTCCGGTTGATGTCGAAAAGTCTGCGACATTGAACAAAGGCACTGGCGGGTTTCCGGCTGAACTTATTTTCGAACCTTCGCCGTCTGAAATGATCGAACAACTGGTCCTGAAACATTTCGACATTCAAGTTTATCGCTGTTTGTCTGAATCCGTAGCCGCGGAACACGGTGCCCGTATGACGTCGATGGAAAATGCGACGAAAAACGCGGGCGAAATGATTCGAAATTTAACACTTACGTACAACAAAGCTCGCCAAGCAGCGATCACGACAGAATTGATCGAGATCACGAGCGGCGCTGAAGCTTTGAAAGCCTAGGGAGAGAGAAAATGGAAACAGGAATTGTTAGCCAAATTATGGGTCCGGTTGTAGACGTCGACTTCCCAACGGGAGATCTCCCAGCCATCAACACCGCGCTTCGCCTGACAAACAAATCGATCGACGCGCGCGAGAACAATCTCGTTCTTGAAGTCGCTCAGCATTTGGGCGATCGCTCGTGCCGCACAATCGCGATGGATTCGACAGATGGTTTGGTTCGTGGCCAAAAGGTAATGAACACAGGTAAGATGATCACCACACCAGTGGGTGATGCAGTTCTTGGTCGGATCTTGAACGTCATCGGTGAGCCGATCGACGAAGCGGGTCCAATCGGCGAAAAAGTTTCTTGGGAAATCCATCGCCCAGCTCCTAAGTTCGAAGATCAGTCGACGAAAGCAGAAATGCTTGTAACGGGTATCAAAGTTGTCGACCTACTTGCTCCTTACGTTAAGGGCGGAAAGATCGGTCTCTTTGGTGGAGCCGGCGTTGGTAAAACAGTTTTGATTCAAGAGCTCATTAACAACATCGCCACCCAGCACGGTGGTTACTCGGTTTTCGCGGGCGTCGGAGAACGAACTCGCGAAGGTAATGATCTCTGGATGGAGATGAAAGAATCGGGCGTTATCAAGAAGACCGCACTAGTGTTTGGTCAGATGAACGAGCCACCTGGAGCTCGCGCGCGAGTTGCACTGACTGGTCTAACGGTTGCGGAATATTTCCGTGACGAGGCCGGCCAGGACGTTCTGTTCTTCGTTGATAACATTTTCCGTTTCACGCAAGCAGGCGCCGAAGTTTCGGCCCTCCTCGGTCGTATCCCTTCGGCGGTTGGATATCAGCCAACACTTGCGACTGACATGGGTGCACTTCAAGAGCGTATTACTTCGACGAAAAAAGGTTCCATCACTTCGGTTCAGGCAGTTTACGTTCCTGCGGATGACTATACGGATCCAGCTCCTGCGACGACATTTGCCCATTTGGATGCGACAACAAACTTGGATCGCGACATCGCAGCGATGGCGATTTTCCCAGCGGTTCACCCACTGCAGTCAACTTCTCGTATCCTTGATCCTTTGGTCGTTGGTGAAGAGCACTATCGCACGGCTCGAGATGTGCAGGCACTTCTTCAACGTTACCGCGAATTGCAAGACATCATTGCGATCCTCGGTATGGATGAATTGTCGGAAGAAGATAAAACGGTTGTTAGCCGCGCTCGTAAGGTACAACGCTTCTTGTCGCAACCGTTCTTCGTTGCCGAGCAGTTCACTGGAACGCCAGGAAGGTACGTGGAGATTAAGGACACAGTCCGTGGCTTCCGCGAAATTCTTGATGGAAAACACGACGCACTTCCAGAACAGGCATTTTATCTGGTTGGCACGATCGAAGACGCAATCGAGAAGTCGAAACGTCTTTAATTGAACTTTGAATGAAGGATGGCGGCTGTTATGGCGGCGATTGAAAAAACATTGAAACTCACACTGGTAACGCCAGAAAAAAAACTTCTGGCGGAAGCTGAGGTCGAAGAAATTTTCGTACCTGGTTACCGTGGCGAGCTCAACATTCTTCCCGGGCACGCACCGTTGATGACGACGCTCTCGACAGGCGTTGTGAAATACCGCTTCAAGGGTCAGACGGAACTCAAGCCGATCATCGTTTCTTGGGGTTATTGTGAAGTGAACCCAAATGGCGTAGTTGTCTTGGCCGAAACGGCTGAGCGACCAGAAGATATTGATCAAGATCGCGCGCTCGCCGCATGGAAATTTGCATCCGAGCGCCTTGATTCTGGTACCCTAGATCCAGATGCCGCAGAAAAATATCGCCGGAAAAAAGAGCGCGCGGATTTACGAAAAACTATCGCGAACACCGCGGTTAAGGGCAATCAGACGTCACACTAGTGGCTGATTCGTCTGGAGTGAATTGACCGAAGCGACACAGTTTTTAGAGTTTGATTTTAAAACCTACGCACCGAACTCTTTGGTTAGTCGTCAGAAGACAAAGCAGAGGCTTCGGTTTTCTATTTCATCCGTCGCCGCCAAAGCTGAGTTTGTTTTTCGGGCCGAGGAGGGAAGCGGGCTCGAGGGTGAGTTTAGGCTTACGGGAGGATTAGCGACGAAGGCGCTTCAAATTGTTGAAGCAACAGAAACGGTCGCAATCGCCAGCGACTACGGCAGAAAAGTACATAGGCTGCTGGTTAGTCGAACAGGATTTCGAGACGAAAAGGCCTATCAGTGGGCTGGTCAGAAAGTAGTCTCTATCGCAGAAGCGCCCTGGGTCTTTGAGCATGCATGGGATCAGCTTCGGCGTGCGACCTCGCAAAATACTCATGTTGCAGTAACTTTGGAGTTTCACGACGGAGCCAGGGCCCGAAAGATCGCTATATTAAGATCGAAGACTATGAACTCCGAAGCGGACGTGTTTTTAGTTGAGGAAGGCCGGGCGCTCGAAAAACGAAGACTCGTACTGGGTTTTCAGGGAAATAGACTTTCGATGTTCGCAATTGATGTTCCGGTTATTGGTCTTGTGAAGTTCGCTCTCGATGAACGGTAACGTTTGCGGCATTTGCCTTTCCTAGGTCCAAATAGACTTCGGCGGCGGCTGCACCTACGTCCGGGTGCCTGAAGTGCACATCGAAAACATCGCGGTATCGCGACCTTTTCCCTATACTCGCACCCGTTTCGACGTTTACAACAACCATACGTGATGCGATTTGCTCGTCCAGTGAAGCGATAAAGCTAGCAACCTGACGGCCGGACACGTACGCCACGATCGGCGACTCTGGATGGGTTCGAAGTGCTCTAGCGACTTCGCTTCTTAACGAGGGCTTAAGGTGATAGCTTTTCACTTTGTGACCAACCGCCCGTTTCCGAAACGAGTTTAGAAAATCCAAACGGGAAGAAAGAACCATCACGGGATCACTGGATTGTCGAATTCGTTCAAATTCTTCGGTCCCCGCCGGCCGACGTTCTCTTCGGTTTCTAACAGCCGCTCGCAAAACAGCATTCCCAAGATCCACAAAATCTCGATGTAATAAATTACTCTTCAACTCTTCGTTGGTGGACAGCCGCAATTGCTGAGGAATGTAAGCGCGTTTTACGGCAGCGATTCGCCCAAGGGCCTCTTCGACGCGGGATCGTTTCAGTCGTCCACTTCGCAAGGCCTCTTCAAGTGAAGTAAGCACCTCGCGTTGAATCTTACGACTCCACGCGATCATCACCATGTCGGCGCCGGCTTCAATCGCTCGGACGGCACGAATCCCGACATCTTTTTCAGCAGCGGCGCCAGCCATTTCTATGTCGTCGGTCATTACCAGAGCTTGCCTCGAAATCAATTGTCGGAAAATTCCATCGACAATTGGTTTAGAAAAAGTAGCAGGTACAGAAGTCCAATCGATTTTTGGAAAACTAACGTGGGCTAGCATTGCGCCCCATGGACGTCGCAAAGATTTCGCCAGGGCGTAATACGGAACCAAATCGCGACCAGAGAGCCGTTCGAAGGTTGATTGATTTGTCGCGGCGACAAGATGTGAATCGCCGGATGCGTCGCCGTGTCCGGGAAAATGTTTAGCAACCGGAAGAACGCCCATATCTTGAAGCCCATTCGCAACAGCTGTGGTCATCGTTGAGACGCGATTGGGATCATCACCGAATGTTCGAGTTCCTAAAAAAGCGTCTGTTTCGGGATTGGACACATCCACGACCGGCGCGAGATTGACATTGATCCCGAGTGTTTTTAACAGCCGCCCAGTGGCAATTCCCGATTTCTTTGCGACACCGACATCTTTGGTGAGTGCAATTGCGAGTGCGGACGGGAGAGTTGGAGTGTGTCGAATGCGGATGACATTCCCGCCCTCTTGATCGATCGCGATCAGAAGCGGCGACCGCGAAACCCTCATCGAAAGATCTTGGGCCTCATGATTGAGGCGAGCAACCTGTTGAGCAGAGCGAACATTTCTACCAAACAATAGTATGGCGCCCGGTTTTGTTTCCCTGATAACTTCCCCGAGGCCGCTGTTCAGTGTTGTTCCCTTAAACCCGACAATCAAAAGCTGTCCAAGCGGAAGCTTTGCCGTGGACGGTAGTCGCGTGGGTTCATTTTCTGGCGGAGACCCAGTCGAGTCGGCCGACGTCGTTGGCTGAAGCGAAGAGCCGGAGGTTGCGTCTTCGTCTTTGGGACCTTCGCCATCGGTTGCATCATACAGCGCTCGTTCGAGTTCTTGATCCTCTTGAGTTAAAGTTTGTGCGGAAAGTGGAGCCGCTGAAAAAGAAAAGAACATCAAAGCCGCAGCGGCTGCTGAGTGAAAACCACCTTCAATAATATGGCCTCGAAGGGCTTGAAGCCACTTCGATTCTGATCGCGGCATGATAGCTAAATTCTACCGTGAGCCTGAGAAAAAGAGTGCAGTCCGTCGATTGAGCCCGACCTCAGCTGGACGGGTCTATTGTCTGGCTTGGCTGTTAGCATCAGAAAAAGTACTGAATCTGAACTTCGGGATGGATCGAAGACTGGCGGTAGCGGCCGCCATAGTAATGTTGGCCATCCTTGGCGGTGTGAAATCCGATGTCTGACTCTCCCAAAAACACAAACATGTTCGGTCCCGTATTTGGGAGTCTCCAAGTTGCGCTCGCGCCGATTTGTGCGAGCCAAAATCCAGAGGTCCAACCGGCCGAAAAGCCTATATGGCCCGACGGAACAATCGCATTTAAACCCAAAAATCCGGTCTCGAAATTTAAGCGCGCCTGCGAACTGAATCGGTGTTCGATGAGAACCGTGGCGTCAACTTGCCCCTTTATTTCATTAGTTCCGGGGTCGATTCGTATTGAGTAAGGTAGGTCGTCATTGAAAAAGTAGCTGAACTTTAAATTGAAGTGATAGGTCCGTCGGCCGTTATCTATTCCGTATAGCATATGTGTGGTGATCGCTTGAAACTGGTATCTGTTGGGCAGAGCGGAAACCGACTCCGTGAATCGGTAACCCAAGGGGTTAGCCTGACGTCGCTGTTCGACGATTTCGGCTGGCTGATTGGGACAGAGATACCCTTCCCATTCCCCTACGCATTTAAGGAACGGTCGATCATCAAAAGTTTCAAAGTACGAAACCATCGCACCGATTCGCGATCCATTAGAGCGTGGCGTGATCCATTTCAGATGAACATTTGCCGCTTCGTACGATGCCCAAAGCCAGGGGCTGGTAGCAATCGTGACTTGATCGGTGATGCCCGCAGCGATGCCGAAGTTCCCGGCAGTGATTTGACCGGCGCCTAATGCGTAGGAACTTGGAGTGGCATTGTGTCCAAGAAAAACGGTTTCAGGGCGGTCGGAAATTTCCGGAAGCGCGGCCAGAGACTCGGCCAGAGTAGCGACCCGAGACTCGGTCGAAATGCTGCCGAGGGCAACTATTGGAATTGCAACGGCGAAAATAAAGAGCGAGCGTAACGCTAAAGATCGCATAACTTCTCGATCGCCAAAAGTTCGTCATAGATTTTTGGCCACGTGATGGTCTCCATGCGGATGTTCACTCGCATGTCAGGCGTGAGACTGATGCGTCCTTTTTCGCGGGTCGCGAGTTTGACGACTTCTTGAGGTGGCACTTTCGTTTGTGCCGTGAAGGCGAGCGAAATCGCCTTGGGTCCCGAGCTAAGGTCACGAATGCCTAGCTTGCGACAAAGGGAGCGAATCAACATCAAGCCCAGCAAATCGATGACCGGCTGAGGCGGCCGACCGAACTGGTCGGCCATCTGTTCTTCAAGCCGGTCGAGATCATCGGGCCCTTCGATTTGCGAAAGGTTTCTGTACCACGCCAAACGAATACGAATGTCCGGCATGTAAGTGTCGGGGATGAGCGCTTGGATACGAACATTGATATCGGGTTCAACCGATTCGATGATCTCTTCGCCTTTTAGTTCCTTGATCGTTTCTTCCAGAAGCTCGAGATACATTTCATAGCCGACGGCCTCGATGTGGCCTGACTGATCTTCACCTAAAAGATTTCCCGCGCCTCTTAATTCGAGATCGTGGTGCGCGATTGTTATGCCGCTTCCGAGCGCCGTGTTTTCTTGAATGACCTTGAGGCGCTCTTGCGCATCTTTTTCGATTCGCTTATTTGGTGGAATCAAAAGGTAACAGTAAGCGCGTTCTTTCGATCGGCCGACCCGCCCCCGCAGCTGATACAACTGGCTAAGCCCAAGCTGATGGGCGTTGTCGATGAACATCGTGTTGGCACGAGGGTTGTCGATACCAGATTCGATGATTGTGGTACTTAGAAGGATATCGATCTCGTGATTGAAGAACGCGACCATCGTGGCTTCAAGCTCATGCTCTTCCATTTGTCCGTGGCCGATGCGAAGGCGTGCACCCGGAACAAGCTTGCGCAAAGTATCGGCGACTCCGTAAATAGATTGAACTCTGTTGTGGAGGAAGAAGACTTGGCCGCCGCGCTGAATTTCTGATTCAATTCCGCGCCGAATAGTTTCCTCGTCGAATTTACAAACGAAGGTTCTTGTCGGAAGTCGATCGACAGGCGGAGTGTTGATAAGGCTTAAATCTCGAATTCCCACAAGCGACATGTTCAATGTCCGGGGAATTGGCGTCGCAGAAAGCGTCAAGGTGTCGACACCGACGCGTAATTTACGAATCTTTTCTTTGTGACCAACTCCGAAACGCTGCTCTTCGTCGACAATCAAAAGTCCTAAATCTTTAAACTCGATGTCCTTTGAGAGCAATCGGTGGGTGCCAATGAGAATATCGACGCGGCCTTCTTTTAGGTCGATCATAGTTTTTCGTTGCTCGGCGGGCGGAACAAAGCGGTTGAGCGCGCGAATGTTGACCGGCCAATTTTTGAATCGGCGGTTGAAGGTCTCCAAATGTTGAAAACTGAGAACAGTGGTGGGCGCCAATACGGCGATTTGCCTACGACCCTGGACGGCCTTGAATGCGGCGCGCATCGCGACTTCGGTTTTTCCAAAACCCACGTCCCCGCAAACCAGTCGATCCATTGGTTTTTCGGAAGCCATGTCTTGAGTGATCGAATTGATAGCCTTCAATTGATCGTCGGTTTCGTCGTAAGGAAAGGTCGCTTCAAACTGATCAAACTCGTCGTTGGCTTTTTCATCATGTGGAAACGAGGGGCGAATAGATTGCGCACGTTTCGCGTACAACTGAAGAAGATCTCCGGCTAGCTCGCGAAGCTGCCCGCGCACTTTGATTTTGGTTTTGGCCCAGCCAGTGCCGCCGAGCTTATCAAGAAGGGCGTCGCCGCCAGGGCCAGAATACTTTTGTATCTGCGCGATCCGGTAGATAGGCAGATAAAGTTTATCGCCTTCTTTGTAGGCTAGGGCGAGGAACTCGGCCTCGACACCATTCACCTGCATGCGCTTTAAGCCTTCGTAAACGGCGATTCCATGTTGAACGTGAACGACTCGGTCTCCGATCTGTAGGTCGGAAAAAGAAAGAGCCGCGGCAAAGTCTTTAAATGTATCGTTCGTCGCCGCTGTCTTTTCGCGCCGCCTAGATTTGCGTCCAAAAAAATCTTCATCGCGCAAAAGAACAAGGCGCTCGTCAGGTATCCGGAAACTGGAGTCCAAAAGTCTTGGAACAATTGTGACAAGTCGTGGGTCTTGATGCTGACGATGACGGACGGCCATCCAATCGTAGTCGTCGTGATTCAAAATTTCGGATCGCCAATCGCTTCGCTCTAAAAAGGCCACCAGACGCTGAGATTGCGCCGCTGTTCCGGCGCCGATCACAACGGTTTCTTCCCGCTCGCGCCACGCTTGAACCCGGGACAGCGCTTCGATTCCGGTCGGGTTCTGCGGCGTTGGAGGTGCAAAGCGGAGATCGAAAGTCGAAAGGCGAATATTTGCGGACGCGCCCGGTTGATCGTTAAGAAGGGCACTCGTGCTTTCCTCGTCGTCCAAGGGATTTTGATCAAGTGCGAGCTTCGAAACGGTGACCGTGGTTTTGATATGCTCGTACGACCAGTCTTCAAATTTTCTATAAAGTGTATTTGGAGCAGGGCAAATCGCAAGTGTGTTGGAAGCCGCTGATTCGCGCTTTGATGTTTCGTCCAAGAGATCTGCCGCCCGCGCAGTCTCGATCGGGTTGATAATCCACACGAGGTGATCGCGATGAACGTGATCAAGAGGCGTTTCGAATTTTTCGTGAAAAAGTCCTAAAAGAAAATCGATTCCAGGGAAGAGGTGGCCTTGTGCGAGAGAGTGAAGAGTCATGTTGCGGTCAACGTCATCAATCGGCAGGTTTTCAGTGCTCACGCGGTAGCCGGCGGATGCCCGCTCGCGGACCTCGTCAGTCAGGACGAATTCTTTTGCCGGAAGTATGATGGCCTCACGGACTTCGTCGCCGGATCTTTGTGAGGCCGGATCAAAATGCTTGATCGATTCAATCGTGTCGCCGAAAAGATCAAATCGGATTGGAAGGCCGTGCGCCGGTGAATAGATATCAATTACCGATCCGCGAATCGCATAGGTCGCAACGTCTTCAACCAGTGGCGAAGACGAATAACCCAAGCGGGTCAGTTCTTCGCCAAGAGTTGCCGGAATATCTTCACCTTTTCTGAACTTGCGGGAATTTCGCTGAAGCTCCTGTTGCGGAATCGTGCGCTGCGCCATCGATTCAATCGAGCAGGTGAAAAGCTGAAAGGGCTTCGATTGCTGGGCAGCGTGAATCCAAGAAACGCGATCGGCCACTGTTCGGGGGTTGGGATACAGTCCCGAATACGGAGAGACATCGAACGCGGGAAGGTGGTGAACCCTCCAAGAGTTGCTGAAAAAACCAACAGCCCGCCGAAACTGGCGCGCTTCTTCGTCGCTAGAAAACACAAGAACATGAGATTCCGGGTGATCTGATGAACAAAGCAGCAGTGCCAGGACATCTGGCGAATCAAACCCGGAAATTTCAAGACGACTTTCCCCAATTTCGCGAGCCCTGCGAATACCGGCGAGTGTGTGAATTTGAAGCGGAGAATGATTCATCGAGTTCAACTTTCTTTCAAAACGGCTTTGCCGTGTTCAAACATAGGCCGCAACGCGGCAAGCCCTTGTTTTCTCAGTTCTTGGAATCCGCGTTGTGCGTAAGTATAACGAGCTAAACGCATCACGGAGTCTCAACCAGGAGCCTTTCATGTCAAATTCGGCAAACCTGTTGCCCGTCATAATCTTGGCGGTGCTTATTCTCGCATTCGGCGTCGTTATTGTCGTCGGTACATCCTTACTTGGTCGAACGAAGACCGTAAAGTCTAAGGCGCAAATGATGCCTTACGAATGCGGAATTCCTGGAACTGAAACAGGAGATTCAAAAATCTCTATCAAGTTTTACCTGACAGCGATCCTTTTTATTCTTTTCGATATCGAAATCATCTTCATGTATCCATGGGCAATCAAGTTTTTAGATTCAATCAAAGACGGCACCGGAGGCTACATGCTTGGGACGATGGGCGTGTTTGTACTTCTGTTTGTGATTGGACTGATCTGGGAAGTGAAGTCGAAAGCATTGGACTGGAAATAAAATGGGAAAAGATGTTTTTGAAATAACCGTGAATATTCTGAAGATGTTCGTCATCTTTTTGATGATGGTACAAGCTGTGCCAATATTAGTTTGGCTTGAGCGTCGTGGATCAGCTTTTATTCAAAATCGCTACGGACCCAACCGAGTAGGGCCACTGGGGCTGGTGCAACTGCTTGCAGACGCAGTGAAGTTTTTGTTCAAGCAACCTTTCGTTCCGGCAAAAGGAGTAGCGCCGCTCTATTATTTTGCTCCGATCATGGCGCTGATCCCCGGCGCACTTTCGTTTAACTCGATCCCACTTTCGGTCCCAATCAACATTGAACCATTTGAAATGATGGGACAAATGTGGGGGCCGTACACTTTTGCATTCCAAGGATACGATCTTGGCATTGGGATCGTCTTCATTCTCGGCGTTTCATCGCTAGGTGTTTATTCGCTGATGATGGCCGGCTGGGGGTCATCTAACAAGTATTCGCTGATGGGCGCTGTCCGGGCGTCAGCACAAGCGATTTCCTATGAGCTGGCTTTGTCGCTATCGTTGGTCGGAATCTTGATGGTTTATGGAACCTTTAGTTTTAAAGAAATCGTCGATCTGCAGGCTGGACCGTTGACGTTCCATGCGTTCGGAAAAGAACACGTGATCAACGGCGTGCCGAACTGGGGAATTTTCTTTCAACCCCTAGGTGCGTTGATTTTCTTTGCCGCGGCATTTGCGGAGGCCAATCGGCTGCCATTCGATCTGCCAGAGGCTGAGGGGGAATTGGTCGCTGGTTTCCATACTGAGTATGCGGGATTTAATTTACTCTTGTTCTACATAGGCGAGTACGGGCACATGATGGTCGCGAGCGCTTTGCTTGCGACCTTCTACTTCGGCGGTTACGCAATTCCCTTGGTTCCGTCTTCCGAAGTGTTGGCGTTCTGGCAATCGACGGTGGCAAGTGCCAACCTCGCGTCGGTCCTAACCGCGCTCTCGCACCATGTGATGCTACTGGCGAAGATCGCGATCTTCTTGTGGATCTTCATTCATATTCGTTGGACGCTTCCGCGCTTCCGCTATGACCAGCTTATGAGTTTGGGTTGGAAAACAATGCTTCCGTGGGCGCTTGCAAACGTGATTTTCACTGCCATTTGGATGTGGCTTGGCCACCGCCAATAAGGGGAATTGAAATGCCAATTGTTTCTGAGAGTCTTTTATTCTTCATTCTAGCATCTGTGACCTTGATCTCGGGGCTTGTAGTCATCCTTCAGTCGAACCCCATTTACTGTGCACTAGCGCTGGTGATGACAATGATTTCGATCGCCGGAATTTTCGCTTCATTGGGAGCGTGGTTTGTCGCTGGCGTTCAGCTGATTGTTTATGCCGGCGCGGTGATGGTTTTGTTTGTGATGGTCCTAATGCTTTTTGATTTGAAGGACGAAGTTCGCGCGTTTTCGCGGGGGCTCGTTTCTGGATTTTTAAAAATCGCCTCCGTCGGAGTCATCGGTGGAGTGATTACTGCGGCGATCTGGATGTCGGCGGAAACTCTCTTTCCGACGGCGCCGGCAACCGCCAGCATCACGGCAACACAATCAACCAAGCAATTGGCGGATCTGCTCTTTAAAAAATACCTCTTCTCGTTCGAAGCGATGGGAGCACTGTTGCTGATCATAGCAATTGGAGCGGTTGCACTGTCGCGAATTCAAGGAGGCACTCATGCCGATCGCTGATTCACTGATGAATGTCGGCCTAAGCCACTACCTAGTGCTGTCGGCGATCCTTTTCACTCTCGGTTTGCTTGGACTGTTGATGCGCCGAAATGTGATCGTGATTTTGATGTCCGTTGAATTGATGTTGAACGCCGTGAATATCACCTTCGTCGCATTTTCCAGGTACTCGCCGAGTGGAAACATGGACGGTCAAGCGATCGTGTTTTTTGTTATGACGGTGGCGGCGGCCGAAGCTGCTGTCGGTCTCGCCCTGGCGACTACGATTTTTAAGAAATTCCGTGAAGTGAACATTCGCTACTTTGAACACCTGAAGGGCTAGCATCATGAACGAAAAACTGCTGTTTGCGATTCTCCTTCTCGCGCCGGTACTGGGCTTTTTGGCGAACGGTCTTCGCTGGAAGTCGAAAAATTATATGGTCGCGGGCTCGATCGCGACGAGTGCTGCGGCGATTTCCTTTTTGGCTTCGTTGGCCGTCGTAGTGCGACTGTTTGGCGAAGGAGCACCGAAGTCTGTCGCCGCAAACTTCTTCAATTGGTTTTCGGTCGGAGGGCTTGAAGTTTCCGCGTCGTTTGTCATCGACCACATCAGCGGCCTGATGGTGCTTGTAGTTACGGGCGTTGGAACGCTGATCCATTTGTTTTCGATTGGGTACATGTCGCACGACGAGCGGCCGGCGAAATATTTTGCTTATTTGAACCTCTTCCTTTTCAACATGTTGCTGTTGATTTTGGGCGATAACCTTCTGTTGATGTTCGTAGGCTGGGAAGGTGTTGGCTTAAGCTCTTATCTCTTAATTGGTTTCTGGTTCTCGGATAAAGAAAAAGCGGCCGCTGGAATGAAGGCCTTCGTTACTAACCGTATTGGTGACGCCGGCTTCTTGCTTGGTATTTTCACATTGTTCTTTTTGTTCGGCACAGTGAACTTCGAAGAAATTATTTCGAAAGTCGCGCCAATGGCGGTTGAGGCGGGATGGACAGGACCGTTAACCTTAGCGGGCCTCTTTTTGTTCATCGGCGCTGCAGGTAAATCGGCGCAAATCCCACTTTATGTTTGGTTGCCAGATGCGATGGCGGGTCCGACTCCTGTTTCGGCGCTGATCCACGCGGCGACAATGGTAACGGCAGGCGTCTATATGATTGTTCGCCTAAGCCCAGTTTTTGTTTTGGCACCAAACGCGCTTCATGTGGTTGCAGTCGTTGGCGCCGCCACGGCCGTTTTGGCGGCGACCATCGGTCTTGCCCAGAACGATATCAAAAAAGTTTTGGCCTATTCAACGGTCTCGCAGCTTGGCTTTATGTTCCTCGCCTGTGGGGTCGGAGCATTCGGTGCAGCGATGTTCCACTTGATCACGCACGCATTCTTCAAAGCGCTGATGTTTTTAGGTTCTGGTTCGGTGATCCATGCCATGCACGAAGAACAAGACATTCGCAAAATGGGGGGGCTGAAAAAGTACCTTCCGCTGACTCACGCGACTTTCTTTGTCGGCTGGATCGCGATCATCGGAATTCCACCCTTCGCAGGATTCTTTTCGAAAGACGAAATCCTTTGGTTCGCTTTCTCAAGCCCGCTGGGCGGCTTCCCACTGTGGTTTGCCGGGGTCATCGGCGCAGCCTGCACCGCATTTTACATGACGAGGCTTATGGCACTTACGTTTTGGACAAAGCCGCGCTTTGACGAACACAAGACACATCCACACGAGGCAGGGCCTTCGATGGCGATTCCACTGGTGGTATTGGCCGTTCTATCCGCAGTCGGCGGTTTCATGGGTATTCCGCATGTGATTGGAGAAATCCTTCCTGGTCATCCAGGTAACTGGCTTGAGCACTGGCTGGAGGGTTCGATCGCAAAGCCAGCAGGTTTCGGTCACGGTTCGAAAATGATGGAATGGGCCTTGATGGGCATCTCTGTTTCGATCGCAAGTCTTTCGGCGCTCACAGCCTATAACTTCTACGTTGTTGATCCAGATCGCCCAGCTAAGTTTGTTAACTCGCTTCCGAAGCTTCACAGACTTATTTATAACAAGTATTTCGTCGACGAATTCTATTTCGCGAAAATCATCAACCCCGTCGTCGGCGGGAGCCGCGCGCTGTGGGCATTTGTCGATGTGAACTTCATCGATCGTGGCACTTATGTTGTTGGCGACTTTGTCCGCGGCATCGGCTCAACTGTTCGCACGCTGCAAAACGGCAATATGCAACAGTATGCTCTTTATATTGCTCTCGCCGTCGCCTTCATTTTTATGTACCTGCTTGAAGCACCAAAGCGACTTGCAGAGATTCTGGGAGGGTAGCTGATATGTTATCTTTGATCGTCTTCTTACCTCTTGTAGCCGCACTTTTGATTGCCATGGTCCCTCGTGAATCGATGATTCGTCCGGTCGCTTTCGTTCTGGCAGCAGCACAATTTATTTTTTCTCTCGGACTGTTGATGCGTTACGACCCCGCGACACCAGCCCTGCAGCTGGTTGAGTTTCTTCCGTGGGTTCCTGCACTTGGCATTTCGTACTTCATGGGCATCGATGGCATATCGTTGTGGTTGGTGCTGTTGACGACGTTCTTGTTGCCGGTTGTGATCGCGGGAAGTTGGAATGCGATCTCGAAGCGTTCGAAAGCCTTCCATTGCGCTCTTTTTGTTTTGCAAACCGCGATGCTCGGTTCCTTTGTCGCAATGGACCTTGTGCTTTTCTACGTATTCTTCGAGCTTTCGTTGGTTCCGATGTACTTTATCGTTGGTATATGGGGCGGAACGCGTCGCGTGTATGCGACGATGAAATTCTTTATTTACACAATGCTCGGCTCGCTTTTGATGTTGCTTGCGATCATCTATTTGATGTTCACAGCGCAAGAAATTTTGCCTTCAAGGCAAATGACCGCGAATATTCTGGAGCTTTATAAGTTAGACATTCCGTTTATTGCGGGTCAGTTCTTAAACCCACAAGCGTTGTTGTTCTTCGCCTTCTCGTTGGCATTTGCGATCAAAGTTCCTATGTTCCCATTTCACACCTGGTTGCCGGATGCTCACGTCGAGGCGCCGACTCCCGGATCGGTAGTCCTTGCCGGTGTCATGCTGAAAATGGGGTCCTACGGTTTCCTGCGGTTTGTGATCCCACTGTTCCCGGAGGCCTCTGAACACTACGCATGGATGTTCTTATTCTTAGGTGTTGTAGGTATTCTCTACGGCGCTTTAGTGGCGATGGTTCAGCCGGATATCAAAAAGCTAGTCGCGTATTCGTCTGTTTCGCATATGGGCTACGTGATGATGGGACTGTTTGCGTTAAACACTTATGGCGTAACCGGTTCTATCTATCAGATGTTGAATCACGGCGTCAGCACAGGAGCATTGTTCCTGTTGGTTGGAATGATTTACGAAAGAACCCACTCCCGAGAAATCGAAAAATACGGTGGATTGGCGAAAGTGATGCCGATCTATACGATCCTGTTCTTTATCGTAACCCTTTCGAGCATAGCTGTGCCGATGACGAATGGTTTTATTGGTGAATTTTTGATTCTCCTCGGTTCGTTCCAGGCTTCTAAATTTTTCGGGACCCTTGCCGTTATCGGCGTCGTTTTGGGCGCCGTCTATATGTTGTGGATGTTTAAGCGCGTTTTCTTCGGCGAGGCCGGAGAATTAGTTTCGGACCAACACCATCCGCTTCGTGACCTCAGCTTCCGAGAAGTCGCAGTTATGGCTCCGCTCGTTGTACTGATTTTCTGGATGGGTTTACTGCCGGATCATTTTTTAAAGTATTCGAAGGCGTCGATCGAGCATCTTGTTGAAACGAAAGACGCCTACCAGCTTGCGGCACTTGATCATCATGGAAACCAGGTTGATTTTGCTGCGCTGATAGAAAACGCGAAAATGAAAACTCAGGTGCATGCCGTTCAAACCGTACGTGCCACACTTGTGGAGGCAAAATGACAAACGCGATAATTTCCCTGCGAGATGTACTGGTTGTTTCGCCAATGATCGCTCTTTTGTTGATGAGCCTCATCCCCGTGTTGATGAAGGTGTTTAATGGCAACAAAGAGCCTAAACCGTTCGTCACAGTTGTTTACGCCCTTTTGGGAGTAATTGTCGCAATTGGACTTACAGCATCGCTTTCTGGAATGAAGCAAACGGCCTTCTCGGAAGCGCTGGTCTTTGACGGCATGTCCGTTTGGGGATCCCTGATCGTCCTGTTTAGTGGGGCCTTCGCGCTGATGCTGGCGTTTGATCACATTGAAACCGACGGTCGGCAGTTTTCCGAGCAATGTTTTTTGATGCTTGGAAGTATGATCGGGATGCTGATCGTGGTTATGTCGAACGATCTCATCGTCACGTTCTTGGGCATCGAAATGATGTCACTTTGCCTTTATATTTTGGTAGCGATGAGCCGCGAAGAGATATTGTCAAAAGAGGCTTCCTTCAAATATTTTGTCTTGGGAAGTTTCGCATCGGCGATTTTCCTTTACGGAATTGCTCTGCTTTACGGGACCGTGGGCGGAACAAGCCTGCCCGTAGTTGCGGCCAAGACTGGCGAACTGCTTCAGAATCACAATCAACTATTCTATGTCGGAATGGCGATGGTGATAATGGGATTCGCGTTCAAGGTTTCCATCTTCCCGTTTCATTCATGGACGCCAGATGTGTATCAAGGAGCGCCGACGCCAATCACCGCGTTTATGGCCACCGCTGTAAAGGCTGCGACGTTCATTGCTATTCTGCGTTTGTTTCAACACGCTGACCCTTCTGGTCCGAGCGCGTTTCTCTTGGAACCGAAGTTTTTAACGGTTCTATCGTGGTTGGCAGTTCTGACTATGCTTGTCGGCAATGCCGCCGCTGTAATGCAAAATGGGTTCAAGCGAATGCTTGCCTATTCGTCGATCTCGCATTCTGGCTACCTTCTTGTGGGCGTGATCACCGCTGGATTTGCACAGCGAATTGAAAGCTCGCTTGCAGCTTCAACCGTTGTGCTTTTCTACCTGTTCTCCTATTCGATCATGACCATCGGATCTTTCGCCTTAGTAGCAATCCTCGAAAAGCAAGTCGGCCACACGCTGACAATCGACGATCTCAAGGGCCTTGCCTCTAGAAATCCGGTCCTTGCGGGGTGCCTGGCGCTGATTTTGTTTTCACTTGCCGGCGTTCCGCCCTCGATAGGGTTTTTTGCGAAGTTTAGCCTCTTCGGGTCTGCGATCGAACAGAACCTTTACTGGTTAGCATTTTGGGGTGTTTTGAATTCAGTGATCGCCGTGTATTACTATTTGCGCCCGGTCGTTGCCATGTACATGACAGAATCAACCGATCGACTTGATCTTCAAGATGGTGTTCTTACGCGAATGACGTTGGTGTTGACGGCAGTTGCCACGGTGGTGTTTGGATTGGCGTCATCGCCAGTACTACAGTTTGTCAGCGAATCAGTTCTCAATCGTCTGTAGGAATTTAGAGCGCAGTATGCAAGCGAAGCATTTTGCGAATGACATCTGGCTTTGTCATTCGGGTGCTTCGCAACCGCTCGACGCCGCCCTTCATGATGACCATCGTGCCCGGGATTTTAACTAGAAATCGATCAGCGACTGTGGGGCTATTGCCAGTATCGATTTGAAAAACCGCGATCCGCCCAAACTCGGCCTCCTTCAAAATGCTTTGAAGAACGGGAGCCTGCTTCGTCCATACAGGATCATTTGTTTCAGAAAAAATCAGGAGGACGGTGGTGCTGGCGTCAATCTGCTGCTTGTAGGCCCCGTCTTCGAACTTGGTAGCGATCAACGGAGCGGCAGGCAAAAGCGACCGTGGTGCGGGGGTGCTTGTCGGCGGAGTAGCTTGCGGCGCAGCGGTCTGCGGCGCAACAGGGGCTGGAACCGCCGGTGGTGAAACGGTTGGTTTTGTGACGCTTGGAGAAGTAACGGTAGGTGCTTTGGGAGCCGTGGTCTGTGCTCCAGCAAAGGACGCAGCCAAGGCAGTCAGAAAAAAAATCAGGTTACAAAAGCTCATCGATCTACCTCATTCGCCTATAGGCCTGCGTAAATGAAAGTCATGATTACGCCGGGACCAATCTTTACAAAGAGCGCGATAAAAAACAGAACTGCGATGACCAGCGGCGCGAGGAAAAACACCTTGTTCTCTCGCACGAGATTCGCTAGCTCGGTTAGGATCCGTAGGGACTGGTTTTTAAAACTCATATCTGTAAGATCCTTCAAACCTGATGGCTGTATCATTATTTTAGAACCGCACTGTGAAAATACAATGACAAAACCATGCTAGACGAATGTCCAACGTGTATGGAAAAGTGGAGCCGATGAACTCGAAACATGGCCGACGGTTGGCGGCGTCGTTTTTAGGTGTTCTGGCGACGATTGCGATTTTCGAAATCGCACTTCGAATTATTGGAATCGTTGAATTAGATAAAGGTCGGCCCACTGAAGCCGGAAAAGATGGGAAGCCGGTTGTCGTTTTTGCCGGAAATTCCCACACCCTCGGATCAGGAGCACCGGTTGGCCGATCGTTTCCGGATCAGTTTCGCGAATTACTGGCGGACATGTTTGGCGAGACGCCATTTCAGATAGTTAACGTCGGGCGAGGGAATGCGAATTCAACATTTGTTGCTGATGCGATGCCTGGATTTTTAGAAAAGTATCAACCCAAGTATCTCGTCCTCATGACCGGCGAAACAAATTATTGGAACCACTTTGGCTACGGCAGGTATTATCAAATCCAGCATGGCTGGAACCTTTTCACGGCGGCCTATGACCTTGCCTATCAGTCTAGAACATTCCGATTCGTTCAATTGTTTTTCGAGTTTATCATAGATCCGCGCAGAAGAGATCCCGCGAACGTGTTCTCGGATCTATCAACTATTGATCGAGCTTACATGTGGATCGCGGTTACCAATAACTCAAACATGTATAGTCCGGGTAAAATGTCAGAGGATGAGCTTCGCTCGGCCTATGCGGCACTTCATGCGTTGCACTCGACACTGCCGCAACACATCGGTGTCGTTGAAACATTAATGGATGTCGCGTTGGCCTTGGGGTCCTATGATGCCAAATATCGAGAGTACGGATTCTCCTACGCGCGAAAGCTAACTGAATTGACGGCGGGAAAATATTCTTACTCAGCAGACCGGATGCTAAATGTTTACCTAAAGGGAGGAGAATTCGATCCAGAAACTGTCAGGTTGTCCAAGGATCTGATCGACCGGCGGCCCCAGCCATTTAAGCTTTACGAAGAATTCTACAGTAGCTTTTCTCCGCCTCAAGCCATAGATGCGTTGCCGGTTGAAAAGAAGTTTGAGTTTCTAAAGAAGGCACTATCTCACCACCCCAATCAGCCGCAAGTGCGCTTTCATTATTTTCAAAAATTGATTGATTCAAATCAAACTGAGGAAGCGATCAGAGTCATCCAAGAGGGTATCGACTTGAACCCGTTCGCCAACCATTTCAATTGGATTTCACTTCTTCGAAACACAGGAGAGGGATTGAAGTGGAGAAAAAATCCCGACGCGGAAAAATTTGTCGCGGAAACAGAGAAGATCGCTGCCGAATATAAGAAACGATTCCCCTCGCAAGAGGGTAGGACGAGGGTCATCAAAAATACTGAAATTGAAAATTGGGTTCGAGCAGATCTCCAGCGGATTTTTGAAGAGACGGAAAGGCGTGGCGTGAAACTAATGCTACAGACTTATCCGCCAGAGCGATATGGCCCGGAAAAACTTGTTGACCAGATAATTCGAAATTTTGCTCGGGAACGCGGCCTTCCATTATCTGATACGTCAAATCACTTCCTAACGCTTCAGCCCGATTCGATAAAACGAGAAGAGTTTTTCACGAAAATGTACGGTGATCACGACAACCATTTAGGCGAGTCAGGTTACGCCGAAATCGCAAAAATCCTTGTGCCTGCCTTTGAAAGAGCCGGATGGCTCCCGGCTAAATAGTTTTTCTGATTTCCGAGATCTGCTCAACTGCGAACTCGAGATCCACTTTCTCCGTCGTTGGAGAAAAGCTGAGTCGAAGTTGATGGGCCCGATCAGGGGCGTGTCCGAGCGCCAACAGTACCGCACTGCTTTCACTTTTTCCGGTTCCGCAGGCAGCTCCAGTGGAGCAGGCGATTCCCCGGTTCGCCAGTTCGCGATGAAGAATTTTTGAGGGAACGTCGGGAATGGTAAAGCTAAGGATGTGACACAACGACTCTGATTCAACCGGTCCGTTGATTTCCACTTTAGGAAACCGCTCCTTCAGGGTTTCGACACCGAAGATACGCAGCGCCTGCATTCGGCTAATGACGTCGGCGTTCCATGTTCCGCAGGCGACGGCAAACGAGGAAATGAGTTCTACGGAAGTCGTTCCGGGCCGAAGGCCGCGCTCTTGCTTGCCGCCGAAAACAAGCGGAGTGAGCTCGATATCCTGTCGGATATAGAGTGCGCCAATCCCTTTGGGGCCGCGAACTTTATGGCCACTAAGGGTCATAAGGTCGACCGGTAGCTCTCCTATCGAAAACGGCGTGTGGCAAAAGCTTTGACAAGCATCAGCGTGAAAAAGAACTTTCGCCTTTCGACAAATTTCGCCGATGGCGCTGAGATCTTGAATTGTGCCGATTTCGTTATTGCCGTGAGAAATAGATACGAGGACCGTATTGTTTCGAATGCCTGAAGATAAATGGTCGAGATCAACATAGCCTTCTCGGTCGACCTTGATCTCATCCCAATCACAAGCTCCTGAATCCTTAAGCCACTTTGCAGTGTTTGCGACACTCGAATGTTCAGTCGAGAGCGTAAGTAGATGGGGCCGTTTGTCGCTTTGGCGATTCGCCCTTTTCCAATCTTCCAAAGAGCGCTGAAGTACCCAGTTGTTGGCCTCTGTGCCACCAGAGCAAAAAACGATCTCTTTTGCTGCACTGCCCAGCTTGGCCGCAATCTTTTCCCGCGCGTGCGTCAGAAGTGCTGCGGCTTTCGTTCCTAATAAGTGTGCTGAGGATGAGTTTGCAACACCCTCTTCGTGCAATGCGATGAGGTGGCGGAGCGCCTCTGGAGCCATTGGTGAAGTCGCGGCGTGGTCGAGGTAAGTAGATTTCATATTGAGATCGTCCACTCTTGATAAACTTCAAGCAAGTCGAGACAATAAGCGGCGTGAGCCACGACCATAAATCAATCGCCATTGGCGACACAGACGAGAATGGCACTGCGAAGTCCATGACCACTTGGTCGGTGGAAGAAGCGCTGGCAGCCAGAGTAAACGGATGGAAGAACTGGCTCTGCGCTGCAGGATCAGAAAATCTTCACGTTACACCGGACGGAAATCTGTTCACAGCAACCTGCAGAGTCGGTGGATTTTTAGGAAATGTGTTTGAAGGAAAAATGTCGTTACCGTCGCAATGGGTCACTTGTACTAAAGAGTGGTGTATGTGCGGCGCCGACATGCAGTTGCGAAAGGCGAAATCTGAACAAAGCCGCCTCGCTGCGACCGGGAAACTGCCGCCAGATTTAGCAGGTGCGATCGAGGCGAGACAGCAGAAAGCCCGGCTAGCTAGTTGGGTCGCGCCTGCACAGTACGACGCTCATCGGGCTTTTCCAAAATCAATAACATGGGATATTTCGAGACGCTGTAACTACTCATGCAGTTACTGTCATCCATCGGTTTCCAACCAGTTCGATTCCCATCATTCTTCACGAACATTGATCGAAGCGATTGATCGATTGAACGATCGATTTTGCAATGGGACCCCAACTAAATGGGTTATTACCGGAGGCGAGCCGACTACGAATCCCGCATTCATGGAGGCCGTCGATAGAATCAACAGCCATGGGCACTTGATTCATGTGCAGAGCAACGGTAGTCGAGGTCCCGCGTACTTGCGGGAGTTGATTGGTAAAGCGTGCGTTGGTCTAAGTTGCCATCTCGAGGCTGGTGCAACCGATCGATTTGTAGAAAGCTGTCGAGCGGTTGTCGATGAAAAAACAATAAGCCCTGCTGCCGGGCGCATGTGGTTTGGAGTGCGCGTGATGGTCGGACCAGGTCGACTAGTGGAAGCCCTTAAGGTTCGTAAAAATCTTTTAGAAATCCCATCGTTTGCTGAAAAGGCCTTTGTCAATTTCAGTCCGCTCTACCAGAGGCTCAAGCAAGATCAGCTAATGGAATATTCTAAGGAAGAGCTGCAAGAAATTCTAAAATACGCCTAAGCGAGGTGCCGTTAGATCTCCAGGAAGCGATTCAATTCAGGAAATGTTTTCGAAAAACTAGTTCCGCGCTCGGCGTCTAGACGACGGATGTAATCGCGAGTTTGATTCAGTCGAGAAGAATGATCGGCCTCGTTCATCAAATTGATGATACCTTGAATCTTGTTCGACTTCTTTCGGCTCCGATTTTCAAAGGCAACCAGCTTTTCGGTGATGGCCTTTTTAAGTTCGGAAGGATAATTCTGGATCGAAAGATAGGGTGGATAGTGAACCACCCCAGGGTGAAAATAGCCGTTAAAGCCCTTCGTTACTTTTCTAAAGTTTTGGTCCTCGACCCATTGGGCGTATTCGTCCAAGTAGAACATGTTCATCAAGTGAACCGAACAGAGCAGCATGACCTTCACGCTCTCTGGCGATTCCTCATCGAGACACTTTAAGTTGTTCGAAATCGCTTCCCAATTGGCTGGGTAGCGCATGTAGTTGTTCTTCTCGCCCCAGCAATCGAGGCTGATGAACACCTCTACTAGTTTAAATTCTTTCCAAAGGTCGAAGAGGGATTTGTCTAGAAGTGTTCCATTGGTATGGTACCGAATCTGAATATTTTTAGCCGCACCGGTGCGGACGCAGGCCTCCACGAGGCGGCGATGTTCTTCAAGCAACATCGGCTCGCCGCCGCCGACGATGATCTCTCTCATGCTAGGTAGCATGGCTTCAAGATCCGTCCAAAACGCAGGATCTTTGTACCACTCGAAACGGGACTGATTAATTTTGCTTTTGTGCGCCCACTCACTTCGTATTTCCGAAGTTTCTGCGGTCTCGGCAATCTTTTTCGCGAGAGCGGTCCAGCGACTGGAATCTTGTGGACGGCACATCACGCATTGAAGATTACAGGTGTTTCCTAAGCGCAGATCGATTGCAACGATGTCTTCGTTGAGGCGTCCATCGGATTGAGTTTTTCGAACTCGATCGAGAACGAAGTCCCTTCCGAAGCGCTCTTTCCACACGCGATTTTCCGTAACTCGATGTGACCGGTAGCCATTTTTCTCTTCCGCATAGCAATGCGTGCAGGCTGATACATTTTCGCCCTTTAGCATTTTTAGGCGCGCGCTTCGCAAGTAATCGGAATTCCACGCTGCTTGGAGGGTCTGGTCGTTCAAATTTAAACGCTGTTCATTCTTCGCGACACAACAGAGGATTGCTGAACCATCGGTGTGCGTTGCAAGATGAGTGAACGGCAACGCACAAAATGTTTCAGAAATACGTCCGAATTCGTAGGGATCAGCGATCGCCTCGTCGGAAATGCCAGGATTGATATTGCGAAATGGAAAATCAGCCATGAATTCCGTAGCCCTCTGTCTCAAGTAATTGGCCGAGGTCGGGAAGTGTATGCTCGAGGCGCTGTTTACGGTGAACGTCTAACATTCTCGTGTAGGACACGAAATCTTTCATTTTGTCTGCGTCAGTCGATGGCTGCTCGTTCAATAGGTTGACGCAGCTGTCGATCGAGTTCTTCAAATAGCGCTGCGTCTGATAGGTTTTGGACCGTGCTTTATATTGCTCGAGCCTTCTAATCGCCTCTTGCTTCACGGTCGGGGGCAAAATCTGAACGTTGATATAATTGGGATCTGTCGCATAAAGAAAGTCGACATTTATGTCTCGCCGAGTTTCAACAGCAACAGCCTCGATGTAATCAAGAAGTTTCGTGATCGTCAGCACGTTGTAAATCTGCAGAACTGGAGTCACTCCGATCTGAACATTGGGCGGCAGCTGCACTAACTTTTTAAAATTCTTGTCGATTGTTTCCCAGCGACTTAGGAAGCGAATGTATTCGTTTTCTGGACCGAAGCCGTCGATGGATGCGTTGATGAGCACAAATTGAAAGTGTGGCAAGTACTCGAGAAACTTATCTTGAACATTGGTGCAGTTGATATTGAACATTAGGAAAATGTTTTTCGCGTGACCGGACTCGATACATGCCTGCATGAACTTGTAATTTCGCTCAATCAGCGTGGGCTCGCCGCCGGTTAAGTAAACTTTTCGAAGATTCGGAATGGACCGGATGACTTCGTCCCAGAACAAATCTGATTCGTACCACTCCGGGGTTTCGGCGGGCTTCTTGCCGCCGTTAAATCGATTCCAAAAATCTCGATACTCCTCGTTGGTGTCGTGGAGCTGCACGACCTCTTTATGAATTTGGCTCGAATTAAACGGGTTGCAAGATCGACACTTTAAATTACATAGATTGCCTAGACGCAAATCCAAGTAAAGCGCGGGCTTTTCAACTTTGAAATCGGCGCTCTTCGACGCTTCAACCCGGGATTCGATTTCCGCGCGTGCTTTGTTGAGCCACTCTTCGTTGTGCATTTCCCGATAAGAAGTTTTGCCGATGGATTCTTGGAAATAGCAAAGTTCGCAGCCTGAAACCTGTTTCCCTTCGAGCATCCCCTGGCGAATACTTCGCATGTGATCGGAGTTCCAAGCAGACGCAAGAGTATCCTCGCCGGCCTTAAACCCTTTGCCATCTTCTTTTTTAACCATGCCGCCGCCCTTGGCGACACAGCAAAAACTGACTTTTCCATTCGACTGAACGACTTGCTCAATCCAGGGGTAAACACAGAAGGTTTTGTTTAAACTACTCATGCGACGACCAGTCTCTAGCGGAAAATGGCAAATCTCAACCAAGAATGCGTCTAAAGATCGTACTTCCTAAGAGCCTGAATTCCCGCTCGAAAGCCGATGTGAACGATGCGCCCCAGGATTTCAGCATTCAGACTAAAGTGATCAACGAAAAACATCTCGTAGTCGTTGGGGGAGGGGTGGATGTAGATGTAGTCGACCCCTGGCTTATGGTTCACGCGCTTAGTCAGGATTTCTAGTAGCTTTTCTCGATGCTCATCAGGAAGCCCCTGCTGGCGAAAATAGCCGTCCACAGCGCTCATGATGGCCGAAATCTGCTGTTGGTGTTCGATATGTTTTTCAATTTTTTGTTGAATCACCTGGTAGAGCGCCTGGTTCATAATCATCGGGATTCCATAATTATGGAGCGATCCCATGACAGGCGTGTAGTGGTACGGCTGCACAGAGTAGCTTGCGATCACGAGGTCGGCGCCGGCATCAGCCGCAACATGTGTCGAAAGAGTTTCGCGAATTTCACCATCGAAGAAGTACAACTCCTTGCCCTTTTGATTCTTAATTCCGTAGGGAGCAAAGAAGGGCGGTAGCGAAGTACTGGCCGCAACAGCTTGCGAGATTGTGGCGTAATTGGCGTATTTGATGTTTCTTACTTTGTAAGTTTCCGGAAAATTCCCGAATACGACTTTTCGCGAGTGGTTTAGCTGTGTTGCGACGACGTAGTTTTCGACCCCCAGCTCTTTAAAATCATTTTCCCGCAAAACATTCATTCGCATATAGCGTTCGATGTTTTTGGTAGTAAACAGTCCGTTCAGCTTGAAGCCATTTTTCAAAAATGACTCTAGTCCGCCGGAAACAAGACTTTTGCGTTTCAACAAGCCAGGCAAAGTGCCTAGAAAGTTTACGCCATTAACCGCAAAAATATCGCGATATGTGATGGGCTTAAGGCGAGTGAACACCTTTTTCTTGCGCGAAAATTTATTCAGATCTGTTTCCGACCCACGTTCGAAGGCGTCGATGATCGAGTCAACGGAGTGGCCAGCGGCAAGCAGCGAAGTAACAAAAGACCCTGCGCTCGAGCCGACGTAGGTCTTGAATGTCATTTTGTCTTCAGGAAAGCGAAGCTGAACATCTTCCTTCGAGCCGCCCGCGAAATTGAATCCTTTTTCGCGAAGAGCGAGGCACACGCCCAAATGAAACGCTGCAGCTTTAATTCCGCCGCCGGATAGTACGAGGCCAAGCTTTTTCTTTTCACTCAAGCGCATTGCTCGATTGTAAAGAGACTGTGGGGCGAAAGGCAGCCCAAAACCTCGTGAAGAGTGCGCTCGCCGCACCGTTTCCGAGTTTATAGAAAGCCATCGATATTCAGGACCTTACCGCGAATATTTGAGTTGTGCGGAGTTCACTGAAGCGTCTAGGCTTGAGGTCGAAATGGAAAATTGGCTTTTACTGACAGACTACGCGAGTAAATATCGCATTAGTGTTTCGACACTGAGGCGACGAATTAAATCTGGCGCGCAGGCTCATCGATTTGAAGCCGGCCGATATTATTTGCCAGACCAGTACGAGCCCCAGGCAGAGGTGTCGACGTCTGGTTATGTCAACACTCAGCCGGTTTCTCAGACTTCCATAACACCAACTATCATGGCGCCAACAAACATGGCGTCGACCGCAACCCCAGTTGTGGCGATCGCGGCTCCGCTAGCGGCGCCGCATATTACAGACGAGCCGTTGATTACAACAACATCGAAGCTGTTGAACGAATTAAAGCAAGCTTACACGTTGATCTTGCATGAAAAAGAAGAGCAGATAATTTACCTGAAAGAAGAAATCGCCGACCTAAAAACACTGGTCCGAGTTTTGGAATCAGACAACGCTCGACTTCGAAAGACACCTGCGGGAAACGCCTAAGCGCGGAAGAAGAATTACGTCAGGTAGCCATTGCTGGCTAGCATTCGCCCCATTTCTACGTAGGCAGGATGTTCTCGAGGCGGCTGCATTGTTGCCAATCCGTCGACATAGCGATTGTACATGCAAAATGCAGCGGCGATTAG
The DNA here is from genome assembly GCA_017302795.1 of Deltaproteobacteria bacterium. Lineage (GTDB taxonomy): Bacteria > Bdellovibrionota > Bdellovibrionia > Bdellovibrionales > JAMPXM01. The sequence goes on from JAFLCB010000001.1 coordinate 573,940, forward strand.
AACGGTGTCGTGAATCTCGCGGTCTGTGACGCCGGTTGCCCGTGCCGCGGCAACATCTTCGACAGAAACTTGGCGTGCATCTTTTTGGACTTTAGCCGCAATCTTGAGGAGTGATTGCATTTTTGGATTCAAACTTCTAAGCGAGGAATCGTTCCAAACATTTCGCGCCCAGCCAGCTTTTGCCATGTGAGCATCAGCCGCCGCCCCATGCGACTCTGAACAGAAGACACAGGAATTAAGGTAGGAAACATAAGAGGCAATTAGCTCGCGTTCCGCTTTATTTAAAAACGGACTCTCAGTTTGTAGCAGCGCCTCCGCAAGTTGCCGCATAGGATTTCCGGTCGCGGGGGAGAAGGCCATAGGGCCGATGATTCCAGGAAGTTCAGGATTCAAATCGATGTGTGCCATGGCAAAGGACTACCATGGAACTTTACAATTGAAAGTTAAAATAAATTATTTTGCGGTCGCTGCGCCGGACGCATTGCCGGCGGGCGGCGTGGCGGCCGTCGGTGCTGACGCCGCATCTGGAAAAAACGTGGCGCAAACGTTCGCGACATCTGCCAATACTGCACGATAGCTGACATCATCTTTAAAGGCATCTGGTGAGAAAATGTCGACCGCGCCTTTGGGCATTGGGCGAGGCTTTTCCTTGCGGAAATCAGCTGTCGCAATCAGATCGGCCATATAGTCTCGCGTGCTCAGCGGGGCAGGACCTGGGGGAGCGACAATAGCTTCCTTAGATACAGACGATTCTTTTAGGCGCTTCACGTTGGTGTCGTGAATGGATTGAATGTCCTTCATTGCATCCGCAAACGATGTTGGGATCAGTCGCTTCTTTAAGAAGTCCGAACAAGTTTTCGCCTTCGACGACAATTCCGACATAGAATCAGAGCCCGTCTGATGCTTTAGGATCACGCAGACACTTGGAGTGACTGTGTACTGATTGGTCCCCGAGGTGAAAGTGTGGGAAACAGCGCGAAAGTCACGGAAGACCGTAAGAATAGCTTTCGCTGAATCTTTCTCTTTTTTCTTCGCAATTACTTCGTCTGAATTCTCACTGACAGCGCGGAATTCAACCGCCATGCTTCCGTCTTTTGTGATGTAGGTAAGCTTGTTGTCTTCGTCGGCTCCGACTGGGCCAGACCAAAACTTCGGTTCAGGTCGTAGGCTGAGAGTAGAATCAAAAGAGATCCCCTTCACAATGCGAATCGACTCGCTATACGCTGAAAGGTTGGCCAGAGTTGCATCATCTTTGCCTTTGCCAATGCCAATGCCATTGGCATAGGAAAGGGAAGGGGTGATCGCCGCCACGAAAAGTACAGTTTCTTTAAGCATTTTCATAGCGGCTACTCCGTTCCCTTTTACGCTGCCGAAGCCGCGGCAGTGTCTTTCGACTTTTTGCCGCCCTTTGTGGTGTGGCGCTTTGTTTTTCCTGTCTTTTCATCTAGAGCTGAATCCAGTGCCATCTGAAGAACTTCGTCCAAGTGCTCGACAAAGATGAAGCTCAACTGTTTGCGGAACTCTTCTGGAATGTCTTGAACGTCTTTTTGATTCTGGAAAGGAATCAAAACCGTTTTTACTCCATGGTTCAGTGCCGCCAGTGCTTTCTCGCGAATTCCGCCGACTGGCAGAACGCGCCCCGAAAGAGTCACTTCACCTGTCATCGCGATGTCACTTCGAACCGGAGTTCCTGTCATCAAGCTGATCAGGGCAGTTGCCATCGTGATCCCTGCACTTGGCCCATCCTTCGGAATTGCTCCCGCAGGGATGTGCACATGCACCGTATTGTTTTCGCACCAGTCAGGATCAATTCCCAGTTCATCGGAATGTGCTCTCGCGTAGCTAAGCGCCGCTTGTGCAGATTCCTTCATGACGTCGCCCATTTGACCCGTAAGAACCAAGCCACCTTTGCCCTTCATTTTGAGAGCTTCAATGTGAAGGACTTCTCCTCCAGCTTGTGTCCATGCGAGACCAGTGACGATTCCAATCTGTGCGTCTTCCATCTTTTCGTCGCGAATGAAGCGTGGTGGTCCAAGAAGTTCGGAAACTTTCTCGGCTGTCGCGATCACTTTCTCTTTTTGACCAAGAACAACACCCTTAGCGACTTTTCGACAGACTGATCCAACTTCTCGCTCGAGGTTGCGGAGACCCGCTTCTCGAGTATAAGCGCTGATCAGGTACCGGATTCCATCGTCTGTGAATTCGATGTTCTCTGGTGTGATGCCGTTTGCTTCCATTTGACGGTCAATCAAATGCTTCTTCGTGATCAAAAGTTTATCATTCTCTGTGTAACCAGAGATTTGGATCAACTCCATACGATCTCGCAATGCTGGCGGAATGTTCTCAAGAACGTTCGCCGTTGCGATGAAGAGCGCATTCGAAAGATCAAAGTCGACATTCAGATAGTGATCACGGAAAGCGTGATTCTGCTCTGGATCGAGGACCTCAAGCATCGCTGCTGAAGGATCGCCGCGATAGTCGCTACCCAATTTATCAATCTCGTCGAGAACGATGACAGGGTTCTTTGTTTTCACTTGTTTCAACGCCTGAATAATCTTTCCTGGCATCGCGCCGACGTAGGTACGACGGTGGCCCCGAATTTCCGCTTCATCTTTCACGCCACCTAGAGCAACGCGGAAGTATTCACGGCCCATCGATCTCGCGATCGACTTTCCAAGCGAAGTCTTACCGACGCCTGGAGGTCCGCAGAAGCAAAGAATTGGACCCTTGCGAGAATTCGTTTTAAGTTTTCTTACAGCTAAGAATTCAAGAACGCGGTCTTTTGCTTTCGCAAGTTCGTAATGATCTTCATCAAGAACTTTTTTCGCGCGATCGAGATCCAAGTTGTCTTCGGTCGACTTCGACCATGGTAGATCGATTAGCCAATCGAGATACGTGCGAAGCATTGATGCTTCACTTGCATCCGGGTGCATTCTTTCGAGACGCCCGAGTTGCTTCATCGCTTCAGTGTGAACGGTTTCCGGCATTCCTGCCTTCACCAGTTTGTCGCGAAGCTCTTCCATCTCTTCGCCCTTTTGGTCTTGCTCACCAAGTTCGGACTTTATTGCGCGCATCTGTTCGCGCAAGAAGTACTCGCGCTGGCTCTTCGACATCTCGTCTTTCGCTGTCGAGCGAATCTTTTGTTGCATCGAAAGTACTTCGAGTTCAGCAACTAGGATTTCGTTAACAAGCTTCAGGCGCGCGACTGGATCCGTAGACTCCAATACCTTTTGTGCGTCTGATACTTTTAAACCTAAATTTGAAGCAATCAAATCTGCCAGGCGACCTGGCTCTGTGACATCATCAAGAATAAGTAGAATGTCTGGTGAAAGAGAACGACCAAGAGCAATGATCTTTTCAAGTTGCTCTCGCGCTGTCCGCATCAGTGCTTCGTGTTCGATCGGAAGCTCTTTCGAATCTTTCGAGTCTGTTGAAGCCGCTTCGACCACGCGCTCGACAGCCACTTCGAAGTTTGGTGACGACTTCACATATTTTGTGATTCGTCCTTTTGCTTCGCCCTGGATGAGGATCTTCACTCGTCCATCCGCAAGCTTTCGCATGCGCATGATCCGGGCGATCGTGCCGACTTGGTAAATTGTTTCTTCGGTAGGATTCTCTTCGGTAATTTCCCGTTGAGAAGCCAAGAAGATCAGGCGGTTCTTACCGAGCGCCTCTTCCACCGAGCGAATAGATGCTTCTCTTCCTACGAAGAGAGGCAAAATCATGTAGGGGAAAACCACGATGTCCCGAACTGGGAGCATCGGAAGGGATTCCGGAATCTCTAAAACTTTATCATCAAAACCCATGCATCCTCCGCCGTGCGTGCAAGGCTTCCATCTGTTTCTCTTTTCGGTCTCAGATTGAGCAGGCTTAACCACGTCGAGCGAAATAAAGCGGTTTCAGGTGAAAAACCCGCCTTGCGACGGGCCAGTCTCTGGCAAAAGGGCTGCTCGACGAGACTGCTCACGCCACAAAAGCGTCGATTTTCCCAGATGTGTAAGAGAATTAGTCACGCGCTGTTGCCCGAAAGACTCACTGGTGGCGGGTCTTATGGCCGGGTTGCATTCGGTGTTTTGAACAAAGGTATTGGGCAAAGGTCTAGCCGTCATCGCGACAAAACGTGTGTGCACCATTTTCTTGCTGTACGCTTTAGTGGAATTCTTCAGCAAAACACTTTTTACGGAGTCGTTATGAGAATCGTCCTAGCAGCGTTGGCACTGGTTTTTGCGGTTCACAGTCGGGCGGAGGCAGGAATCCTTGTCGAGCCCTATCTTGGCTATCAAATGATGTTAACGGAACTCAAGCTTGGAGCGGGCGCCGGGTCTCTTGAAGGACAATCCGCTAAGATCGATGGAACTGGAATCGGCTATGGATTGCGCGCCGGTTTCACTTTGCCGATGATATTTGCGGCGGTGGATTATTCAATGGCGAGCCTGTCGAGTAGCGCAAAAGAATTGCCTGCAGGATTAACTATTACAACTGGAACGAACGCGCGTACGTCTCTTGGCTTGACCGCGGGACTTAGCCTGCCGATGGTTCGCCCATATGTTGGGTATATTTTCGACGATCAAAGCAAAGACGACACAGATACACTCTCGGGTTCAGGATTCAAACTTGGCGTGGGACTTACTGTGTTTCCGATGGTAAAGCTGAATGCCGAATATCAGATGGTGACATATACAAAATCTAAAGATTCTTCCGGAACCGAAACAACTATCGGTGGAAACGAAGTATTTAGTGCCGTCACTTCTTCCGGATTTTTTGTAAATCTCAGCGTTCCGCTCGACTTTTAGTACAGTAAGTTCAAATCATCACTCTTCGAGCGCGGTCGATGCTTTAGCCGTAATCGAAGACCCTCGCTTTTTAATTCTGAAGTGAGAGCCGCGAAGCCAGAGGCTGGGAAAATGGCCTTGGAATAGAAAATCTAGTTCGAAAAATTCAGGTCGCAGCACCAGTACAGTGGTTTCAGACCATCGAAAAAAATCTTCGTTTCGCCCTAGGTATCAGTCGTAGATGTTAAACTCAGGCTTCGTGGTCAAGGCTCCATCAGCATCAATCGTCATGCGCACCGAGACTCTACGAAATCCAGGTGTCGGCTTTCTAAAGTAAAGCGCTGTCAGTTGTGTGCAGTTTTGTTCTTGGCGAATCTCCTTTAGCATCTTTAGGGCTCGATCAATACCGCCGACTTCATACTCCTCGCGGATTTGAATCTGAAATTTCCCTTGTTTGCGAAAAACAGGAGAGACGGAAATGCATTCTTTGAAAGGGGCTACGGGCGCGCTTAGCTTGAAGAAAAAGAAACCAGTATTTCCCTCTATAAAGTCGAATCCATTGGGCGCACTTTCAAGTTGAAGGCGAAAATTCGCCGCCATTTTGTCGATTTCACGCGCCTCTAAATAAAAAAACCCAAGAATCGAGAGAATTCCAATGACGATGAGAACGCCGATCGTAGCGATGAATCCGGACAAATAAAGTTTCCACCGAAATTGCGGCTTCATATCGGACGTACGGCCTCGAATTCTGTCCTATATTCCAAAACAGATCTCCAGCGCGTGTCGGATTGTTCCATTCGACGCCAACCTACAGAGGAAGCCACGCATATAGTTATAAACAATGAGTCCTGGCGAAGACTGAAAAAACGCCCAAATCACTAGGCACGACAGGGCTATGGCCGTAAGAAAAACGGTCTGCAAATTTTTTCTCTGTTTTTCACCGCGGCTACTTTTGGTCATTTTCTCCGGCGGATTAAGTGCAGGCGCAAACTTAACGCGCCTGCGCTACCAAAAGGTAGGCGGTACCTTAGGCGAAGATGCGTTCGGTTTGCTCTTGCTCTTCTTTGCAGGCAATGCAGAGAGTGGCGACGGGACGTGCCTTTAGTCGCGGAATGCCGATTGGCTCTTCGCACGTCTCACAGAGGCCGTAATTGCCTTGAGTGATGCGGTGAAGAGCGCGATCGATTTTAGGAAGAAGCATATTGATGCGCTCTTGATCGCGAACAGCTCGAGAAAGATCTAGTTCTGAAGTTGCTCGGTCTCCTTCGTCGCCTCGCTCGCCAACAGGAGCCAGCGTTTCACTTCGAAAGCTCTGAATTTTGTTAATGAGATCCGAACGCTGCTCAAGAAGCAGCGACTTAAAAGAGTTGAGTTCACGTGTGCGCATAGACTCCCCTGCTGAAATATAAAGCACCAGTTTCCCTGTCACGACCCCACTCGCAACAGGTTGTGACAGCTTCTAAGTAGTCTAAAAGTTGTTGTCAAAAAAAAGAGGTTTGTCGCGCGTTATGCTATTCAACTCGGCATCTTCTTGTGGAGATTAGCTATTTTGGCATTCTTGTGACCGCTGGCGTCGCGTCCTTGCTAGCCATGCGGTCGAGTTGCCGGACTTTCGAAGCCTCGTGCTTGAAAGTGAGCCGACAGAATCTGTCATGAAATCTGTTATTGCGGAGCAGTCAAAATCGTCGAAGGGTCAAACTGGCAAAAGGGGGAGGATGGGCTATCGCACGTAGCGACGACTAAGAGCCTCGCGAATCTCCGCACCCTCGATCGAGAGGCGTGTCCAGGGGAGTGCGCGCAATCGTTCGATTTCGATTGGTTCGTCGGTCTCTTCGCAAACGCCATAGCTGCCGCGTTCGATCCTTGCGAGAGCGCTTTCAATTTCCAAAAGGCGAGTCTTAGTCCGCTCTTGATCACTAAGAAAGTCGTTCTCGGCAAGAAGAGCCATTGTCATGTCGGCTTCGTCTCCACCGCCTCGATCGCGGTTTTCAAATTCGCGCATCGCATTTCGCGCACGGTTTAGAAGTTCAGACTTCATCTCCAGCAGTCTCGTGCGGCATTCTCGAACGAACTGATCGCTTAAAACCTTAGTCGCAGTCTTTTCCATAAATCCTCCCTCTTGCCCATCCAAGGTCTTGCTTGTCGACCTTGCTGGCTCGTAAGACGGAAAAACAGGATGAACCGGTTAGGCGGCTGAAAAGAAATCCACATTGGATTTTTTTATGGAGAGTATTGTTATCGTCGGACTGTCAGACGAATAGACACTGGACTAGACCGCAAAGGGGCGCGGTCGCAACTATAGCCGTCCTCGGCCTTATTGTGGGGTGTTTTCAAAGGGTATAAGCTTCGCGTCTTTCACGGTCAAAACGCTGATTGGCCTTTGCAGTTCACGGCTGGCGCTCATGTCGAGATTCCCGAATGCGCCCGGAAACCCTTTCACGCTTGTCAGCTTTTCCTGCAGTTCAATTCGCGATGTCGCACCGCTAGCGATAAGCTGGCGCAGCAGCAGTCCTGAATCGTATGCCTGCGCTTCAATCATACCGGGCTCCTCGCCGAAGACCTCCTTGAATGCTCGAACAAATTCAGATGATTTGAAAGACCGGTCCCCGGTATAAAGGCCATCGACAATAATCGCGTTCTCTACAAATTTCTGCCCACGACTGACGAACGAAGCGTTGTTCCAAAGGTTGGTTCCCAATAGTCGTAAATTGTCGACGTCGTTATACGCTAGCATCGGCGCGATCTGTCCTGCCGCACGCGAACTATCTGGAATAAACAAAGCATCGAAGTCCACAATCGGCGGAAGAATCTCTTCAGGGGCAGCTGATCCTTGCCGCACAGAACGTTTCGGATTCTTGTCCAGGTACTGTCGATAGCGAAGTCGGTACTCATCTGCGCGGTCTTCGATGTAGAAATTCCCGACCATTCTTTGAACGTGGCCACGGAAATCTGTTTCTTTAGGATCGTAAGACTGAGCGGCTGTCACCGTGCCGCCGCGAATTCGAACCGCATCCCAAAAGAAATTCGCGAACTCAGTACCGTAGGGATCATTGGGAAATAAAATAGCAAATTTTTTGAGACCCAAGTTTTCGATCGAGACAGCCGCTAAGCGCTCGGCCTGCATCTGGCTGGTCAGTGCATTTCGAAAGATAAAATCGCCAGTTTCAGTGAGACCGGCTTTTTGGCCAAGCATCAGAGTAGGAATTCCGAACTCTTGCGCCTTGCTAGCCTCTGCGCTGGCCGTTCTCGAAAGCAAACCGCCAACGATTCCAACAGTGTTATCTTCAATCACGAGACGTTCAACGGCCCGTCTCGCAATATCTGGGTTTCCTTCGCTGTCGATTACTGCAAGTCGAAAACCAGAAGCTTTTTTGTTTGCGCTATAAATTCCCAGGCCCAGCTGTAATCCTCGGAGAGCGCGATATCCGACGGCTTGCTGCCGACCCGAAAGCGGAAGAATCGCGCCCACTGTGCGCGGATTGACGCGACTTCTGGCGTCGATCTGAGTGATCAATCCGGTTGCCCTCTCGGCGAGTTCAGTTCCTGGCGCTAAGGCGATCACATCTTCAAAAGCAGATCGCGCGCGGGCGAGCTGCTTTTGTTCAGCAAACGAAAGTCCAATGCGATACTTTGCTGTAGGGCGAAGAAAACGAAAACTGCTTCGCTCGGAAACTTCGCGAAGCTCGTCTTCATTAAGACGGGTGTCCAAAAGATCCTGCGCCGCTAGCCGATACTTATCTTTTCGGCCCGGATCTGCAGAAGTCTCCACCAATTCGACGTAGAGTTCGATAGCTTCAAGGACCTTGTTTTCTGACAGAAGCACTTCGCCGCGCAGCTCGTCGGCATCAAACTTCTGAGCCGGAGTGGAAGCGTCCGATCGACTGACAACTTTCGCCAGCTCGATTGCTTCATTAAATTTATTGAAACGAACGTTGATTCGCGCAGCGCGAAGCAAGGCCTCGGACTCAAAAGGCGTAGCGAGTTCGCCTTTTGCAACTGCCATGTAGCTTTGAAGGGCGTCATTCCAAAGCTGCTGTCGCTCATAGATTTGCGCCATCATCATGTTCGCGTCATCGGCTAGTTCGGAATCCGGGGAAGTGGTCGTGATTTTTTTAAACCGCGCGATCGCTTTTTTATTGTCGCCTGCTTCCAGGGCAAGGCGAGCCTGTTTGAATTCTTGTTCAATCGAAGGAGTGGCCTTCACGGGCTGTCGGCGCTTGGGTGTCGTCTGACAAGAAACCAAAAAAACCGCAATCGATGCGGCGGCAAAGCTAAGAATCCACTTTTGCATAATAGTTCCTCTACTTCTTGCGGAGGCGATCGACCTTTTCTTGAAACGACTTAACCATGGGTCCTGGTCGAACGCTTGCCGAGAAAGCCTTTAACAATTCTCTTTGATTATCGTTCAGCTCACGAGGCACGTCGATCAGAACCTTCACTAACATGTCCCCAGTTGCCGCGCCGCCTTGGCCAACAGAAGGATAGCCTTTGCCTTTGAGGCGAAAAATCTGCCCCGAAGGTGTGCCCGGCGGTATTTTTAACGAGGCCTTGCCGGTCAGAGTGGGGATTTCCGCGATCGTTCCGTTGACGGCGTCGATAAAACTTAAAGGAAGTTCCAGGTGGACGTCGTTTTCAACGCGTCGAAACAATGAGTGTTCGGCAACACTGACGATAACATACAAATCGCCGAATTGATTTCCGGTTTGAGGTGCGTCGCCCTCCGCGCGGAGCTTCAATCTTTGTCCGGGCTTCACTCCAGACGGAATTGTGATCGCCAGTCGTGCGGTTTCTTCGCGACCACCGCGCTGTCGAACGAAACTAATGGTCTTCTCGCAACCGGTCGCTGCCTCTTCAAAAGTGATTGTGATTGTGTATCGTAAATCGGCGCCTCGAGTGCGGGTGCCACCGCGCGGTCCTTCGGGCCCACCTGGGCGTTGGGCCTTTTGGCGCACGTCGCGAAATGCGTCGCCAAAGATGTCGCCAAAGATATCTTGAAAGGACTCGGGGCCGGACGATCCAAAGCCGCTAAAGGTTTGATCCTCAAAGCCGGCACCTCCGCCGAACGGCCCGCTGGGCCCGCCGCCGAAGGGTCCACCTGCGCCGGCGCCCGCAAATGCCGCGAAGCCGTGCCCGAACTGATCATATTGTTGCCGCTTCGTAGGGTCGCTCAAGACCTCGTTGGCCTCGGACGCCTCTTTAAATTTTTCTTCGGCCGTCTTGTCGCCGGGATTCTTATCGGGGTGAAACTGAACTGCGAGCTTTCGAAAAGCTTTTTTAATTTCGTCGGCCGTCGAATTGCGACGGACGCCGAGAATCTCGTAGTAGTCGCGTTTATTGGACACCTAACACCTCATGCCTGATTTTTCTGGCTTAACTATTCTCGGTCTAATTGCTTTTAGGCCGGGCCACGACAACTTGGCCAGGGCGCACGATACGGTCGTGAAGTTTATAGGGTTTCTTAAACACCCGAGAGATATGTCCCTCTGGAAATTCGGCCGTTTCTTCACTGCTAAGTGCTTCGTGCATGCCGGGGTTGAATGCGGAACCAAGAGCCGCCTGCTCCTCGACGCCGTGTTTTAATAGAGTGGTGCGAAGCTCTTGGCCCGTAAGCTCAATACCTTTTCGAAAGGCAGCCATGTTTTCGGGAGTTTGCTCTAGCGAAAGTGCAGTTTCAAAAATGTCGAGAACGCCTAGTAGGTCAACGACAAGGCGTTCAGATCCGTACTTGCGGAGATCGGAGCGTTCTTTGATCGCGTTTTTTTTATAGTTTTCAAATTCCGCATAAAGATACAAGAACTCGTTTCGTACTTTTGCGAGTTGAGCAGTGAGGTCGGACTCGCCTCCACTGGCCGCTGACTTTGTGTCACCGCCCGAATGATTGATTTCGACACCTGGTTGCGTCTCGTCGGAAAGCCGCCGCATATCTTGGTCGTTTGAAGAATTTGCCTCTGATTTTTTTTCGTCTGCCATTTAGGCATTATGGGTTCGAGTTCAGGAATGTCAAACTTCAGGGTGCTTAAACGGGATTTCGTCCTTTAAAAAAGTAAGTGTTTCGAAGACGCGATCTGCTAAAGGTAAACCCGTGGGCGAAAGGCGCCAATGCTTTCCATTTTTTCCGATTTCGAAAAGGACAAGTCCGCTGTCGATGAGTGGTCTTAGCCGCGCTTCAATTAATTTTTCAACTTCCCGCGATACGCGGGGGCCAAATTTCTTCACCAGCATCGTTTCGCTGAGACCGTGCATTCGACGCAAAGAGGTGTGGCTGAAATCAGTCAGCAGCTCATTCAGCGCTAAAAGCTCATTCCGTTCTTTCGGAATTGATTTAAAAAACTCTCTGCCGGAAATCAATGCAAGTTCATTCTGGTAGGCGCGAACCGTCGCGGGGTTCCAAAAACGGGAACCCCAACCGCGGCTGCCGTCTCCTGGGATGTAGGAGTGTGCGCCGATCCCAAGACCCCAGTAAGGCTGATCCGTCCAGTACAAAAGATTGTGCTGAGATTCGAAGCCAGGTTTTGCAAAGTTAGAAACTTCGTAACGGGTAATTCCCCCCTGCGCCAATTCGGATTCGATCAGTGAGAACATTTCCGCCTGGACGTCATCACTCGCCCTACCGCGGTTCAGCGGGTGCCCGGTAGGCACGGTTAAATTATAGGCACTTATGTGAGAGGGGCTGAACATCATGGCCCGGCGGACATCGGCCTGAACGCCCTCGAGCGATTGCCCGGGTAGGCCAAAAAGGAGGTCAAACGAGTAATTCACACCCTTGTTGGCCAAGAGCTCGAGAGTTTCGACGGTCTCTTGAACCGTGTGTTTTCGCCCTGTCTTCACCAGTAGCGACTCGTCAAAAGTCTGGGCACCGACTGAAAAACGACTGATTCCCATCTTTAAGTAGAGCTCAAGGGACTGCAGGTCGATTGTGCCTGGGTTTATCTCGAGCGTGATTTCAAGCTTTCCAAGCCGGTCCCGGAATTTTAAGCCGTTCTTTTCAATTTCATCTAACACCGATAGGATTTCTTGTGGCGAGAACAGGCTAGGAGTACCGCCGCCAAAGTAAATGGAATGAACTTCTGTTGCAATGGGTGTGAACGCCTCTCGTCGCGACGAAAGTTCTAGCGCTAAAAGTGAGATGTAATCTCGCGGCGGCGGAAGATCTTTGGATTCAAATTTAACGAAATCGCAGTACGTGCAGATCTGTAAGCAGTATGGAATGTGAACGTAGATCCCTAGGCGATTCATGGAGCATCGAATGTCTCAAAAGAGAGCCGTTAGCAAGTCCTCAGTTTCCAAACCAAACAAATCGGGTTCCGTGCACTTTAAACTGAAGAACGGTCTCGATGTGCGTCTTGTGCCTTCCTCAAAGTCCCCGGTCGTCTCAGTACAAATGTGGGTGAAGACGGGTTCGGCCGACGAGCGAAAAGCGGAAGAGGGCATCAGCCATTTCATTGAACATTTGCTGTTTAAAGGGACACGAAAATACAAGGTCGGCGAAATTGCGAAAACTGTCGAAGCCAGTGGTGGCGAGCTAAATGCTTGGACAAGTTTTGATCAAACGGTTTTTTATGTGAACATTTCGAAAGAGTTCACCACGACGGCCATGGATGTCATAGCGGACATGATGGGATTTCCTTTGTTTGAGGCCGACGAAATCGATGCGGAACGAGAAGTAGTTTTAGAGGAAATAAAACGAACGAACGACAGCCCTTCGCGAAAGGGCAGCCGACTTTTATTTTCAAGTGTCTATAGAAAGCACCCGTATCGTTTGCCAGTCATCGGACGGCCTGAGGTCATAAAAACCATCAAGCCAGCGGTTTTGAGGCGGTACTTCAAGGAGCGCTACTCCGCTAAAAACATGGTCCTGGTGATCGGCGGCGACTTTGACGTAAAGCAGATGAAAACACTCGTCTCCGAGCGGTATTCCGAGTTACCAGGTTCGCGCGTCCGAGCCGTCAAGCGCGCAGCGGAGCCGAAAGCGGTTCCTCGCGGCAAAAAGATATTTGCGGAAGCTTCCGACGTCCAAGAATTACAGCTTTTCATCACTTGGCCGATGCCGAGTGCTAAACACAAAGACGTTGCGGCACTAGAAACGTTGGGTTCCATTTTTGGTCAAGGAGACTCTAGTCGTCTGGTGCGAACCTTGCGAATTGATTCCGACTGCGTGACTTCCGTAGGCGCCGGGTGTTTCGCCCCTAAGGACCAAGGATTCTTCTCGGTGTCTGCGACTATGAATCCGGCAAACCTCGATGAGGCGTTAAAGCGGATACAGTCAGAACTCACAGGGCTTTTAAGCAAACCGGTCCTGGACACCGAAATATTTCGCGCGGTCACCGGTATTGAAAGTTCCGAGTTTTACGGCCTAGAAACCGCCGATGGCCTCGCAAGAAAAGTAGGATCCTTAACGACACTTCTTGGCGATCCTTCAGAATTTGAAAAGTACTTAAAGCGAGTCGAAGCATTCGATTCAAAAATGGCGCGCGCAATGACATTGAAGTACTTAGACCCTTCTCGTGCTCACGTTGTCGCACTGGTGCCGAACGCACATAATCTGGAGCGAGCGAAAAAGTCGCTGCACACATTTGTCGATGGTTTTGGCCGGCAGTGGCGAGACGCGAAAAAAGAAAAATCTCCGGTTGGCCGCGTTTCAAAGGGCACCTCAAAACGAAAAGTGAAACCAGCGAAAGCGTGGAAGCCCCAGGTCGACGGAAAAATTGAAATTGAGCGACGAACGCTCTCGTCCGGTCTGAAAGTTATAGCTCGGCGAACACGATCGACACCTGTGATTAGCGCAAGACTTGGTTTTCTCGGCGGGTCGCGAATTGAGGCGGCAAATTTAAGTGGCGCAACCGAACTTTTAAGCCGCACATGGATTTCGGGAATAAAAGATCTTTCTGAAGTCGAGCTGTTACACAGAATTGAAGCCCAGGCTGCTGGCATCGGCGCCTTCGGCGGTCGACACACCGCTGGAGTTTCGGCGCAGCTTCTCTCTAGAAGCGAACGTGAAATTCAGGAGCTCTTCGTAGAGACGACGCTTAGGCCCGTCATTACCGACGAAGTAGTTGCGCGTGAAAAAACGATGATGCTCGAGTCCCTCCGCACGCGCGCAGATAGGCCCGGCCAAATTGCAGGTCGCATTTTTATGGAGACGATGTTTGAAGGGCATCCCTACGCTCTCGATCCGATGGGCACAGAAAAATCCCTCTCTGCTATTGGTGCTCGAGATATTTTGAATTTGCACGAAGCTACGATTTGCCCAGCTGATGGGATCTTCGTCTTGTCAGGCGATGCAGATTTAGACAGCTGGTGCGATTTGTTAGAGGCTGCGACGAAGCCCTACGCGGCGAAGCGCACGCAGTTCTTTAAAAAACCCTACAAGTGGAGTGGCAAGGCAGAAATAAAAAAGTTTCACGAAATAAAAAAAGAACAGTCCACAATTCTCATTGGCTGGCCGGGCATCACTCTCGATGATCCGCGACGCCACGCTTTGCAAATTGCTCAGGCGGTGTTGGCGGGGCAGGGAGGACGTTTGTTCATCGAGCTGCGCGACAAAAAGTCGCTCGCTTATAGTGTGGGTCCGATGGCAATGGAAGGCGTGGACTCTGGCTATTTCGGAGCTTCGATCGGCTGTACGCCCGAAAAAGGTGCGCTTGCAATTTCCATGTTGCGAGACGAATTCAAAAAATTGGCGACGACGCGGATTCCTCAAATCGAAATGGATCGCGCTGTTCGCTACCTCATCGGAAGCCATGATCTCGGCCTACAGCGCGCGACCGCTGTGTCGTCCACCATTTTATTCAGTGAAATTTACGGCATTTCTGCAGAAAGCGTTTTTCAATACGCTGACGTCATTCGCGCAGTGACAGCTGCCGACGTTCAAAAGCTAATGGAAGAAATTCTTTCTCGACATCCCATTCTTGTCGCCGCAGGACCAAGTGCGCCGTGGTGAAGTGTGTCGAAACGAGACACCACTTGGCTTAGGTCGAAATTAAATTCGACCTTGGTCGGGAAATAAAAAAAACCTGCGAAGGCTAGAGTAGAAGACGCCGTAGAATAAGGTAAGGAAGCGGACCTTCGCATATGGCAAAGAAGCAGCAAAAAAAAGGCAACTCAGGTCAGCCATCGTCTTCGGGCTCGGGACTTGTCCTCTCGACCAGTGAATACTTTGTTCATGCGGTCGAGCTTGCGTTCGAAGAGCGTCGTTTTCGAACTTTTCCGTCGGCTCAATCTTATCTGGTTCGCCTACTAGAGTACTATGTACCCGCGGGAAATCTTTTTGACGAGGTTGATGAAAATGGGCGACGCCGCGGTTCGACCCTAGCTGAAACTTATCTAAAGGCGATGAATGCAGAACCGACATTGCGCGCTGATATGCTCAAAAAACTCGCCGACCGGGCACTCTATATAGCTGGGTTCTTCAGTGACTCTTTGCAGCGAAAGCTGGTGGACGTCGACTATTACAATGAGATGGGGATGACCGCCTATTCGGTCTTGGCTGATTCAAGTCGCGAGGATCTTACAGCGAAAGTTTACCGTGAATACGCCACGAAGTTTTTAAACTTCACTCAAATTTTGTCGACCATTGCGCTTCAGGCGCGCGTTCAAGACGAAGCCAATATTATGCGGCTTTACGAAACTTACGCGAAAACCGGCTCTGACGTCGCCCGCGAAAAACTTCTCGAGCGCGGGCTGATTGCTGTCCCTTTGTCCGAACTTAAAAAACCCACAAAACAGTAGTCCCACTTCACCGTCGGGACTATGCTAGTTACATGTTCGATATTGGCTTTGGGGAAATGATTCTTTTGGCGGCGATTGCACTCATTGCGATTGGCCCCAAGCAACTGCCAGACGTCGCCCGGGCGGTCGGCAAACTTATCGGCGAATTTAAACGAACGGTCGGCGATGTGACATCCACAATGGCCACCGCTAGAAACGAGACCGACAAAGCACTTCGCCAAGTTTCTGATGATCTCGCCGAGTCGATTCGTGCGGCTCAGCACGCAAAACCCATTCAACCATTGCCAGATCATCCAGGTGAAGAAGTTGCCGTGGTTCCAGCGGCAGCAAATGTGGTTCCTGCTCCAGCAGCGGTGGCTTCTGCACCAGCGCCTGAAGTCCCGGTCGCGAGTTCTTCGGTCGGCGAGAAGAAGCCCTCATGAGAGACACGCGCGAGGACAATCAGACTCTTGTTGATCATTTGTCGGAGCTGCGCGATCGACTGGTTAAGTCTGCTTGGGCGATCGCCATCACAACTGCCATTTGTTTTTTCATCTCAGAGCAGCTTTTTAATCTCGTCCGCCATCCTATTCAGGCATATTTGCCCGAGGGTGGGCTCGTCTTTACAAACCCAATGGATAAATTCATGGCTCACATGAAATTATCGATGGTGGCCGGGGTGATCATGGCATGTCCCGCCTGGATTTACCAAGCGTGGATGTTCATTGCTCCTGGGCTTTACGCTCACGAAAAAAAGTATTCACTGACGTTTGTTTTTTCTGGAATCGTTTTGTTTTTAACTGGTGTCTCATTTGCTTATTTTTTGGTGTTGCCAAGTGCTTTCGATTTTCTCTTTAGCTTTGGCGGGTCGGTCGATAAGCCACTGATAACGATTTCCGAATACATGTCCTTTTTCGCAACAATGACGCTAGTATTTGGAGCTTCATTTGAGCTTCCGCTGATACTTGTTGCTCTTGGGGTCCTCGGCATAGTGTCTAGTTCAACACTTCGAGAAAAGCGTCGTTATGCCATCGTTGCTTTGGCTGCGATCTCCGCGGTCATCACGCCTCCAGATGTTTTAAGCATGATGATGTTGCTAGTGCCGCTGACGGCCCTTTACGAAATTTCGATTTTGGTGGTGCGCGTTGTAGAACGAAAGCGCGCGCAAACGATCGCCCCGCCTGCTGTCTAGATGAAATCCTTATGATATCTCTGGCGCGCGCTGCGCCGTGCCTAAGGTTTTAACTCGACTAGAACCGATTTGGTTCGGCAGACTTTAAGTCGAAAGTCTTGGGCGAAAAGATAGCTCAACGTTGGAGGATTCATCATGGCGGATGTTCTCGTAGTTACGAGTAAGGTTAAGAAGCTGATCAAAGAAAAAGGCGATTGCAACACTTCAAGCGAAACGGTTGAAGTTTTGTCGAAGGCAATTGAACGCCTTTGCCAAAAAGGTATCGAAAGCGCGAAAGCTGATGGCCGTAAAACGGTTATGGCTCGCGATATCGTTATCGACCATATCTAAACTTCTCTCCGAACCTTTGCTGGTTTTCGGAGTATTTAGAAGGCGCAGCGGGCTCGCTTGCGCCTGCTGTTCGTAATTCCCGAAACAACTGCAGTCCGCGCAGTTGCGGTCTCTAGTTGCCAAGCTGTTTTTGAAATCGTTCCCAGTCGACTATTTGGACACCGAGCTCGGTCGCCTTCTGCAGCTTCGACCCCGCTTCTTCTCCGGCCAACAAAAAATCTGTCTTTTTACTGACCCCACTTAAAACGACTCCACCGTTGGCCTCAATCAGATCTTTGATTTCGTCGCGACCCATAGGAAGCGTTCCGGTAATGACATACTTTTTTCCGCCAAGAACGCCAGACGTCGCAACCTTCTTTGCGCTTTCGACAACCACGCCGCATTTTAATAGCTCGGCGATCTCTTCTTTCACATAGCCGGCTTTAAAGGCTTGGGAAATGACGTGGGCCATCTTTTCGCCAACATCGGGAATCTCTAAGAGCGCTTCTTCTTTGGCGTCGAGAAATTCCTGAGGTGTGCCGAAATATTTGGCCAAAGTTTTTGCTGTCGTCTCGCCCACGTGGCGAATGCCGAGAGCGAAGATCAGTCGACCGAAAGTCGTCTTCTTTGAAGCTTCAATGCTTTCTAGCAAATTCAGCGCGGACTTTTCTCCCTGGCGATCAAGCGACAAGATTTTTTCTTGAGTTAGCTTGTATAAATCCGACGGTCGTTTGACGAGGCCGTGATCCACAAATGCGTCGATCTGTTTATCGCCAAGGCCTTCAATGTTCATCGCTCGCCTTGCGGCAAAATGCTTGAGCGAACCTTTTAAGAGGGCGGGGCATTTGGCGTTCACACATCGAAGCACGACTTCTTCTTCAGCGCGCTCTGCAGGATTTCCGCAGGCCGGGCACTGATGGGGAATTTTAAAGGGAACCGATTTCGCTGGCTGATTAATGACTTTGACAACCTCAGGAATAACGTCGCCAGCACGCTGAATGATAACTCTGGATCCAACGCGGATTTCCTTGCGGTCGATTTCATCTTGATTATGGAGAGTCGCATTCGTGATCGTGACGCCCCCAACTTTTACGGGCTTCATGACGGCCACCGGAGTCAGGGCCCCGGTTCGGCCCACTTGAATTTCGATTCGCTCGATAACTGTCTCTGCCTGTTCGGGTGGAAACTTTGCTGCCGTTGCCCAGCGCGGACTGCGGGCAACAAAGCCAAGATCTTCTTGCAGCCGAAAGTCATCGACCTTAATGACGACGCCGTCGATGTCGAACGGAAGTTGAGATCGAACATCATGAATAAATTCGTAGTACTGCTTGGCCTCGGTCGCCCCTTCGCAAACTCGCGCGAGGCACAAGGTGCTGGGATTTGCCGACTTGGCCTTACCGGCTTTAAGCCACTTTTGAATTCTGAGTTTAAAGTCAGCAAAGGCTTCGCCCTCGGGGGCAACGCCGACGGTCGGTAGTCCGAGATAGCCACACTGAACTTCAAACTCCTGCTGAGATCGAAAGGCCTGCTTTGGGAACTCAATTTCGCCAGGCGCATAGGCAAACATGCGAAGGGGCCTGGAGGCCGCTATGGCTGGATCAAGCTGCCTGACTGATCCAGCGGCGGCGTTTCGTGGATTCGCAAAAGGAGTTTCGCCGGCCTCTTGTTGGGCTTCGTTAAGAAGGCGAAAGTCCTCTTTCAGCATAACTACTTCACCGCGGACCTCGAAAAGTGGCGAGCTCCAGTCGCGAAGCCTCAAAGGCACCGAGGGAATTGTTCGAATGTTCAAGGTGACGTCTTCGCCTGTAGTCCCGTCGCCGCGAGTGATCGCCTTGGTTAGCGCGCCAGCCTCATACACAAGTTCAATCGCGAGCCCATCAAACTTCGGTTCACAAAAAAAACGGAATGTCTTTGGCGCCGTGTCCTTCAGTTCGCGCCGAGCGCGCTCTTCGAAAGAATCTATTTCTTCCATCGAATAGCTATTTTGAAGAGAAAGCATTGAGCGGCGATGGGCGATTTTTTCAAAAGCCTCCAGCGGAGCCGAGCCCACGCGCTGGGTGGGAGAGTCGCTGGAAATCAGTTCAGGATTTTGCCGTTCGAGCTCTTGAAGCTCGGAAAAAAGTCGATCGTACTCCTGATCCGTGATCTCAGGATGATCCAGGACGTGATAGAGGTAGTCGTGTCGTTGAAGTTCCGCTCGAAGCAGTTCAACTTTTTTTCGTATCATGGGTGGTGACATCGCCTGAAGTTCTCCCGCCCTGGAGCATTTCGGTCATTACGCATAGCGTGAACCCATGAACATTACCTGATGTTTCGGTAAGTGTTCGAACCTATGAAAAAACCAGATTCCGGACTCGATTTAGCGACTGTTCAAAAAGTTGCAAACCTCGCGCGATTAAAAATCTCAGACTCGGAAGCGACCGCGATTGCCGGTCAACTTTCGGCGGTGCTTGAGAACTTCAAGCAGCTGGCGGCGGTCGACACAACAGGGATTGAACCACTTGTGACGCCGACCGATCTTTCTATTCGATTGCGTGAAGATGAGGCCGTTGTCGAAAAAGACGTGGAATCATTTGTTGCCAACGCTCCGGCCCGTTCCGGGAATTTATTTAAGGTTCCGCCAGTGGTGGGAGGCTAAATGGATCTAACAAACTCGACCTGCACAGAAATCCGCGACGCGGTTCGTGGAAAAAAAGTTTCGGCCCTAGAGGTCACACGTCACTTCGCCGATCGAATTCAAAAACTTGATTCAAAAGTGAATGCCTTCGTGAGCACCAACGATCGCGCCGAAGATGCTGCCAAAATGGTCGACGCAAAAATTGCGAAAGGCTCTGACCCCGGCGCATTGGCGGGCGTACCGATGGCCATCAAAGACCTGCTTTGCACAAAGGGTCTAAAGACAACCGCGTCTTCAAAAATTTTGGCGAACTTCGTTCCACCGTATTCGGCGACAGTCGTCAATCGGCTGGAAGCTGCGGGCGCAGTGACGATCGGCAAAACCAGTCTCGACGAATTCGCGATGGGATCTTCGAACGAAAATGCGGCCACGGGCCCAGTTCACAATCCGTGGAATCTTGAATATGTCCCAGGTGGTTCTAGTGGTGGTTCTGCGGCGGCGATCGCGGCGCGAATGGCGCCAGGTGCGATTGGCACTGACACCGGCGGATCCATTCGCCAACCGGCAAGTTTTTGCGGTCTGTTTGGCATCAAGCCAACTTACGGCCGCGTCAGCCGTTTTGGCATAATCGCATTCGCTTCAAGCCTCGATCAGGCGGGACCAATGGCGCTATCCACAAAAGACTGTGCGCTGATTCTTGAAACGATCTCTGGTTCCTGTGCTCACGATTCAACCAGTGCGACGATCGAAGTTCCGAAGTGGTCCGAAATCATCACAGAGGACGTGAAAGGTCTTCGTGTTGGTTTGCCGAAAGAATATTTCGCAGAAAAAATGGATAGCGATGTCGAGCGCGTCACGCGCGAAGCTATTGCGGCACTCAAAGACAAGGGTGCCGTAATCGTCGATGTTTCACTGCCCTTAGTGAAGCACGCCGTGCCTGTATATTACCTGGTCGCAACCAGCGAAGCTTCTTCTAACTTGGCTCGTTACGATGGCATGCGGTTCGGTCATCGCTCTACGAACGCCGCTCATGGCGATCTTGATGATCTCTATTCTAGTTCGCGCGGAGAAGGCTTTGGTTCCGAAGTAAAACGCAGAATCATGCTTGGTACGTATGCGCTGTCCAGCGGCTACTATGATGCCTACTATCAGAAGGCGAGCCAGGTACGCCGCCTCATTCGCAATGAATTCCTGAATGCATTTCAAACTTGCGATGTGATTTTGAGCCCTGTGTGCACAAGCCCAGCCTTTAAAGTTGGCGAGCGCATCAATGATCCACTTGAAATGTATTTGAACGACATCTTTACGACATCCACGAACCTCGCAGGACTTCCGGGAATGTCAGTTCCCGCTGGCTATTCCAAGGCGGGACTGCCGATTGGCGTACAGTTGATGACTCGTCACTTCGACGAGACCCGTATGTTCAATGTCTCGCTCGCTTTGGAAAACTCTCTTCAGGCAGTGAAAGCTCGGAGGCCAAATGTCATCTGATCTTGAAAAGGCAGCAACAGCGGGCACCAGCTATGGTGACTACGAGCCTATCATCGGTATTGAAATTCACGCGCAGCTAAGTACGGCGTCGAAAATGTTCTGTCACAGTTCGACCGCGTTTGGTCATGCGGACAACGAAAACATCTGCGAAGTTTGTACGGCAATGCCGGGCGCACTGCCGGTGATCAATAAAAAAGCGGTAGAATTTTCTGTAAAAATGGGGCTCGCGCTGGGTTGTGAAATTCGCAAGCGCAGCGTTTTCTCGCGAAAGCAGTATTTTTATCCGGATCTCCCTAAGGGCTATCAGATTTCCCAATTCGATCTGCCGCTGTGTGAACATGGCCGAGTAGACTTCCTTTTGGGAACAGAAAAGAAATCGATCTCGATCACGCGCGCCCACATGGAAGAGGATGCCGGCAAATCGACCCACCACGGTGAGTATTCGCTGATAAATCTCAATCGTGCAGGAACACCGCTTCTTGAGATTGTATCTGGCCCCGATATCCGTGGACCTGCGGAAGCGGCGGAATATGCCCGAACGGTACACAAAATTCTTCGTTATCTTGATGTGTGTGACGGAAACCTAGAGGAAGGTTCATTCCGGTGCGACTGCAACGTCAGCGTTCGTAAAAAGGGCGAAAAGGAACTGCGTACCAGAGTTGAAATCAAGAACATCAACTCATTCCGCTTTGTAGAAAAGGCAGTTGAGTACGAAATCTTGCGCCAAATTGATTGCTACGAAACAGGTGAAAAAATTCATCAAGAAACTCGCCTTTATGATCCAGATAAAAACCGCACGTTCATGATGCGTTCAAAAGAAGAAGCTCATGACTATCGCTATTTCCCGGATCCAGACCTCTTGCCGTTGGAAATCGAAGAAAGCTTCATCGACGCTGTCAGAAAAACATTGCCTGAATTGCCACTCAAGCGTGCCGAGCGTTTTCAGCAGGAATACAAGATTCCCGAATACGATTCGCTTGTTTTGACGCAAGAGCGCGATTTGGCGGATTACTATGAAGCCGTGGTGGTCGCCGCCGGTGGAAACGGTAAATCCGCTTCGAACTGGGTCATGACGGACCTGATGCGCGAACTGAACGAATCCAAAAAGACGGTCGCTCAAAGCCCGATCACCGCTTCGAATCTGGGAAAGATGATTGCGCTTATCGATAAGGGCACGATTTCCGGTAAAATTGCGAAGACAGTTTTTAGTGAGATGTGGACCTCGGGCAAAGAACCAGAGGTGATCGTCAAAGAAAAAGGTCTCGTACAAATCACCGACACCTCGGCTATTGAAAAAGCGATTGATGACGTCATTGCGGCGAGCCCGAATGAAGCGGCAGCGTATCGGGGTGGTAAGGATAAGCTTTTTGGATTCTTTGTTGGCCAAGTCATGAAGGCGACAAAGGGGCAGGCAAGTCCGGATATGGTGAATCAGCTTCTCAAAAAGAAACTGTCGGGCAGTTAAATTATGCGGGTAGCTGGTCTCGATCTCGGTACCAACACATTTTTGTGTCTCATTGCCGATGTAGATCCAGCAACCGGCGCAATGCACGTTATACAAGATGACGTGCGTATTGTTCGCCTGGGCCAGGGTGTGAACGCGACCAAAGAGCTTCACCCCGAAGCGCTTGCACGCGCCGAGGAAGCCTTTGCAGAATTTCAAAAGTTCATTCATGCGGCGAAGTGTGAACAGGTCTTGGCCGTTGCGACCAGTGCTACGCGCGATGCTAAAAACGGCCACCTTCTTGTAGAGATGGGAAAGCGCTATGGGATTCCCATCGAAGTAATTTCAGGCGAAAAAGAAGCAGAGCTCACCTTTCAGGGATCCATCGAGCCATCATGGGCCGGCTTGACCGCTGTAATCGACGTAGGTGGTGGTTCGAGCGAAATTATTTTTGGGGATCGAAACGGAATTCTCATTCGCTTCAGTGCCAACGTCGGAAGCGTTCGCTTAACGGAAAAATACATCACGGGTCATCCAATTGCGGAGCGCGAACTTCTGGCAGTGACTGAAAATGTTCGGCAAGAAATAGCACTGGGAATGAAGGCGGCTCTATCGGAATTCAACAACCGACATCTTTCATCGGGGGGCGCGGCGCCGGAAGCACCGCTTGATCTTGAAGGGCTTCTAGGCCGCACGACAAATGCCGTGGCAGTCGCGGGGACCCCGACGACCCTGGCCGCTGTTCAGCAGGGCCAAGCGTTCGTGCCTGAAAATATTCACGGGCACGTGATAGCCATCGATGAACTTCACAAGATGATTGCCGATCTCGCGTCGATGACCGTCGCGCAACGAGGTTTATTGGCTGGAATGGAGCCCAAAAGAGCTGACGTCATTGTCGCCGGCGCCATTTGCCTTTGTGAAGCAGCGAGGCTTCTTCGAACCAGCGCAGTTCAAGTTTCGATTCGCGGTGTTCGTTACGGAGTCGCTATGTGGTGTAGCCAGCGGATTACCCAATGAAGATCACGCGCGGAGATTCTGTGAAAAAATCGTTTGGTGTTTTAGCCCTGGTTGTCGCGGCTAGTTTTTTCAACTCGCAAACATTCGGGGCCGACTCGCCTGCTCCGATTTTCAAAAAACGCAAGATCGAGATCTCTGGTAAAACCATCGTCGTCGAAATCGCCGATACCGACGAACGGCGAGCTCACGGTCTGATGTTTCGCAACTCATTACCTAAAGACGAGGGGATGCTATTTGTTTTCGAAGACGAACGACCGAGATCGTTCTGGATGAAAAATACGCTGATCCCTCTTTCGATCGCGTACATTAATAAGGACAAAATCATCACTGAAGTTGTCGACATGCAGCCAGCAATCCTTGGTGCAGCAAGGCCGAAGTCCTATCCAAGTAAGAAAAAATCCATGTACGCACTCGAAATGAACATAGGTTGGTTTGAAAGAAATAAAATCTGGCCTGGTGTCCAATTTCGATATGCCGATAAAGCCCCCTGAGAGACTGAGAAACCAATGAAAGGAGCGAAAAGAAAAAACAAGCTGGACGGAAGTCGGGGCCTGTTTTTCTTTCCGCTTTTAACTTAGGCAACGCAGTATGCTGTAATAAATCGTGGGCAAAGAAGCCCACACGGCAGCTCAAGGATTGGCACCGATGAATAAAAAAAGTAGCACGGTCGATACGTCGATATCAAAACGGCTCCTCATCTCCCTCTTAACAATCGGGATGGCACTCAATATTTCCGGGTGTTCATCTGGTGGATCATCTGATGAAGAATCAGCAGGTGGTGACGAAACTTTCGCAGAAGAAAGTTCCGGCGATTTTGAAGATGGAGAAGAAGGCGGCGAAGTCGCAGACGGCGAAGAAGGTGGCGACCTCGAAGAGGGTGGCGATCTCGCTGAAGGCGGAGAAGAGGGCGCAGAGGAAGGCGCAGATGTCGCTGAAGGCGATGAAGGGCTTGATGGCGAACTCGCGGACTCAGGTGAGGAAACTGGCGACGGCCTTGGCGAAGAAGCCGGCGGCGATGTCGCAGCGGCCGACGACGACGAGCTTTCGCTAGATGATGAAGAAGGTTTGCCTGAGGATGTTGCGAGTGGCACGGGCGGCGATGCAATGGCGCCGATCGAAGAGCCAGCGACTCCACCAACCGATGCTCCTGTTTTCGCCGAAAACACAGACGCCCCGGTTGATGCTCCTGTAGAACCGCCACCTCCAAAAGTTTGGGCTCCGCTATTAAAAGTGAAATCAGCTGCGTTTGATGCCGGCGGCGTGAACTTGAACCGCGTTTACTTGGGACGACCCGGAGACACCGTTAAAGGTGTTGCCGAAAAGATCTATAATGACGGTGGACGAGCAAAAGACTTGCGCAAATGGAATGGCTTTCTTTCGCGCGGTGTTAAGACCGGCGACAAGATCTATTATTCATCACCGACAAATCCAACTGATACGAACATGTTGACCTACTACGAAGACGTTTCGATCCCAGCGCAAAACTATTCTTCGCGCGACGGCGACAACATTCGCGAAGTGTCGAAGACCTTGCTTGGTAACAATGATAGTTGGAAAGAAATTTGGGCGACGAACCCGGATATTGAATCGAAGGGGGACATCCCGGCAGGATTGAATATTCGTTATTGGTCAGCAGATGCGACAGCGGCACCGGTATTGGCGAATAATCCACCGCCGGTCGATCCGCCGATGGGTCAAGATCCATTGGCGCAGCCACCGATGGGACAGGATCCACTTGCGCAACAGCCACCGATGGGACAGGACCCGCTGGCTAATCCGCCGGCAGATCCGTTGGCACCAATCGACCCGGTCGCTCAGAATCCGCCGACCGATCCATTGGCTCAGCCAACGGGCACACCGGCGTCTGATCCAACCGCAGTAGGAACGACCGAGCCTCCGCCTCCTCCGCCACCAGCGGATCCACCTCCAACGGATCCATCGAATCAGGCAGCTACGGGTGCAGATCCGGCCGCGGGAACTAACGAAGCGGATCAAATGATGACGATGGGTCTAGCAGGGATTGTCCTTCTGGCTGCCGGAGCAGTCTTCTTCTTGATGCGCAGAAATCGATCTAGAAAAATCGATCTGACGCAAACAACTCAGGTCGGCTAAACCAAGCGGATTACAGAATTCTAAAACATAGAAAATTAAACGGAAGCGAAAGCCTCCGTTTTTATTTGTAGTTTGGCGAACAAAGTTTGCTCTGATTCAGTCGTACTAAGCAGTTTCCTTAAAAATATCGCCCAGCAATGATCTTCGCCCTTCACGGTTTGATTCGACGAAGTACATAAGGTCATCGACAATCTGAACGTCGCGCCCATTTGTAGGAAGGAACTTAACTCCGCTTCCAACTTCATTTGTCC
Organism: Deltaproteobacteria bacterium; assembly: GCA_017302795.1. Lineage (GTDB taxonomy): Bacteria > Bdellovibrionota > Bdellovibrionia > Bdellovibrionales > JAMPXM01. The sequence continues at coordinate 599,852 of JAFLCB010000001.1, forward strand.
AAACAATCAGCGCATTTACTTTACGAATTCTACCACCGACTTTGAATGTAATCTGCAACTTGTCGCCAGCAGCCGCGCCGTCGAGCTCATGTTCCAGGAACGCTCCTGAAAGACTAATGTTTTTCAAAACTCCAAGCGAAGAACTGCGGCCATACGACCGCCGAAAATCGACATCCAGCTTAAGGGGAATTCTAGGTTGTGGAACCTGACTCTGTTCGTTCATTCATCACCTCAGAAATGATGGATCAAACCATTACATTCCAGTATGTCTCATCGGCTTATCCACATTCGCGCATAAGGTCTTCAGGTCGAGTTGAGGGGTCCTGTTTTTTAAAGCGAACTGGCCCAGCCGTAAACGGATAAGTCAGCCACTTTTGTCGAAGTCCTTGACGTTCCAGGATCGGCCGATTCAATTTGAGACAAGTCGAAATCGCGCCGCGTTATAAATCCACGCAGGGAAGATTTGGTACGATTCAAACAGATTTTCTCGGCAATTGACAAAGCACGGCAGACTGGATGATGGTGGTACCGAACTGACGAACCAGTTTTTGTTTGGCGACCCAGTTTTGTTGGCGACCCACGGTACCTGATCCATCCTTTCCCTCCGTGATTAGCCGAAAAAAAATAATAAAAGCGTATAAACCTAAGTCCCTTATCAAATTCACCAAATCAAATTGTCCAATTGTTCTCAAGGAGCATTACTTGTCGGAAACCAACGACGTTAAAGAGCCGAACGAAAGACCATCTAGACCAGTACCAGCTGAAGGCAACACTAGCGTACCTCAGCCGACAGCGGGCCCAAATCCTCAAGGCCAATCGGGAGATGGCGGTTCATCAGCAACTCAGTCCGCTGAAGGCGGATCACCAGCTCAAAATGAAGGTGCAGGCGGAGAAAATCGCGGTGATCGCGGACGTCGGCCCTTTAACAAAGATCGCGGCGGTGGCCGGGATAGAAACGACCGCGGTGGTGGCGGCGGTGATCGAAGCGGCGGCGGTCGGTTTCGACAACAGGGCGGCGGACGAGGTGACCAACAGGGTGGACGAGGTAATAATCGACCGGGCGGCCCGCGCGAACGCGGAGGACCTGGTTCTTACGATCCACCGCCGATGGAAGAATCGATGGAAGCTATCGCCCCCATCACTGATGAAGAACTAAAGAGTATCGAACTTACCGAACAAGAGCGAGCGAACTTAAGTTCGAAAAATCTGAAGTCAATGAAGATCGAAGATCTCACGACTCTCGCGCTTAAACTTAAAATCGAAAACGCAGCCGGACTTCGACGCCAAGACATGGTGTTTGAAATTTTGAAGCGCGCGGCACGCCTGAACGATATTTTCGGAAACGGCGTTCTTGAAATTCTCCCAGATGGTTACGGATTCTTGCGATCGCCAGATTACAACTATCTTCCGGGACCAGATGATATTTACGTAAGCCCCTCGCAAATTCGTCGTTTCGGCCTTCGAACAGGCGATACGGTTAGCGGAACAGTTCGTCCACCAAAAGAAGGCGAACGTTATTTTGCACTTCTTAAAGTCGAAACGCTGAACCATGAATCTCCTGAGAAAGCGCACAACAAGCTTCTCTTCGACAACTTGACGCCGTTGTATCCACAAGAGCGTTTGAAGCTTGAGCACACGCCCAATGAATTCACGACTCGCGTTGTGGATCTCATGTCGCCACTAGGAAAAGGTCAGCGCGCGCTGATCGTCGCTCCACCAAGAACTGGTAAAACAGTTCTCATGCAGAACATTGCCAACGCAATTTCGAACAATCATCCTGAAGTGAAATTGATCGTTCTTCTGATCGACGAACGACCAGAGGAAGTCACAGATATGCAGCGCACGGTGAAGGGCGAAGTCGTTTCATCGACGTTCGACGAACCACCAACGCGTCACGTGCAAGTGGCAGAAATGGTCATCGAGAAAGCGAAGCGCCTGGTTGAACACAAGCACGACGTCGTGATCTTGCTAGATTCGATCACTCGTCTTGCGCGCGCTTACAACACAGTCGTTCCTCCATCGGGAAAAATCCTGTCCGGCGGTGTCGATTCGAACGCACTTCATAAACCAAAACGCTTCTTTGGTGCAGCTCGAAACATCGAAGAAGGTGGCTCGCTGACGATCATTGCAACTGCACTGATCGACACTGGTTCGCGTATGGATGAAGTTATTTTTGAAGAATTCAAAGGTACTGGTAACTCGGAAATTCATCTCGATCGCAAGCTCATGGAGAAACGTATTTTCCCATGCATGGACATCAACAAGTCCGGCACGCGAAAAGAAGATCTCTTGATCAACAAAGTCGACCTCAATCGGCTTTGGATTTTGCGCAAGGTTCTTTCGCCCATGAACGTCGTCGATTCGATGGAATTCTTGATCGACAAGCTTCAGTCTACAAAAACCAACGAAGAGTTCTTGAAAAACATGTCAGGCAACTAGTTTGCGTACGGGGGTCTTCGCCTCTGGCCGACAATCGTAGTCGCCCTTTATTGGGGAGCCGCCGGGGCTCCCCTTTTTGCTTAGCTCGGGATAATCTCAGCGCGACGTGACCCATAGAGAGCTAAATAATTGTAATAATTTGATATTTTTAAGGAAAGTGGGGCCAGTACACTGACTACAGATTTACCGGGCGCGACCTGATCGCCAATTCAAAAGGTGACAAGGGTACCTAAGATCGTGTAACTACATGGGTCCCGAGAATTCGGACTACATAATGGGTCGACGAACTCGAGGCAGAAAGCAAAGTAGGAAAAAACATGAAAGAAGCTATCCACCCAAAATATTACGCTGATGCGCCTGTCACATGTGTTTGTGGTGCATCTTGGACAACTGGATCAACTCAAAAAGAACTTCGTGTTGATATCTGCTCTAACTGCCATCCGTATTACACTGGAAAACAAAAAATGATCGATACTGAAGGTCGCGTTGATCGCTTCCGTCGTAAGTATTCTGGCGCAGCAAAATCTACGAAGTAGATAAGCCAAAGTCGCTTTGGCTGAGATTCGGATCGAAAATATTCGGAGCAGCTAAAGCTTTTCAAAGGCCCGCAAACGCGGGCCTTTTTATTTGTTCTTTTCCTCAGATGATTTTGACGGTTACCGTTTTTTTAAGTCGGAGTTTTGTATGTTTGATCGATTAGAAGCAGTAGAGCAGCGCTACGAACAGATTCAGCACGATCTGCAAAACCCTTCGGTTGCATCTGACCAAGTTCGTTATCGCAGTCTCATGAAAGAGTCTTCCGATCTAGCCACCGTCGTGAACCTTTACCGGCAATACCGAAAAATTAAGCAAGACCGCGAGGGTGCAATTGAGCTTCTTAGCAGCGGTGAGTCCGATGCGACGATGAAAGAAATGGCGAAGGAAGAACTTAGCCAACTGGATGCAGAGCTCGAGGAAAAAGAGGAAGCCTTAAAGATTGCGATTCTACCTAAAGATCCAAACGACGACAAAAACGTGATTGTTGAAATCAGGCCCGGGGCTGGTGGTGACGAAGCAGCACTTTTCACCGATGAGCTTTTCCGCGCCTATTCACTGTATGCCGCGAAAAATGGTTGGAAAGTCGACATCATGAGCCGTTCCGACGGCAACGTCGGTGGTGCGAAAGAAGTCATTGCTTCGATTGAGGGGGACAAAGTTTACTCGCGTCTAAAACACGAAAGCGGGGTCCACCGTGTTCAGCGTGTACCAAAGACCGAAACTCAAGGACGCGTGCACACTTCGACAGTCACCGTTGCGGTTTTGCCAGAAGCCGAAGAGGTCGACGTTAAAATCAACGCGAACGATTTGAAGATCGATGTCTACAGGTCGAGCGGAGCAGGTGGCCAGTCCGTAAACACCACAGACTCGGCCGTCCGTATCACCCATCTTCCAACCGGAACGGTTGTTACCTGCCAGGACGAACGATCGCAGTTAAAGAACAAAGGTAAGGCGATGAAGATTCTTTTATCTCGCCTAAAAGCGGTTGAAGATGAAAAGGCAGTGAAAAATGCCAGCGAAGCGCGGTTAGCCCAAATCGGAACGGGCGATCGCAGTGAACGGATCCGCACCTACAACTTTCCTCAATCGAGGGTCACGGATCACCGAATCGGCCTCACGGTTCACCAAGTGGAAGATGTTATGAAGGGTGAAATGCAGATCTTGATTGATCCTTTGATCGCTTACCATCAGGCTGAACTCTTGAAGGCCGAATCAAAAGCGACATAAGGGGTTCAAAGCGTGCCGACAGTTGGCGAGATCGTAAAAAAAACGACGGTCTTTTTTCACGACAAAGGAATTTCATCCGCTCGGCTAGATTCCGAACTCCTTATTGCGCGCGCCCTTGGTTGGGAGCGCCTTCAGGTGTTTTTGAAATTCGACTACCCGCTAAGCGACGAAGAAATGGAAAAATGCCGCGATCTCGTTCGACGTCGCTCGAAGGGCGAACCCGTCGCTTACATTTTAGGTGAAAAGGGCTTCTACGAACACACTTTCGAAGTCACACCAGCGACCTTGATTCCGCGACCTGAAACCGAAATGTTAGTTGAACGCGCGATTGAGTTTCTTGTCTCAAGCGAGGCCGCGAAGGCGAGTGCTCGGCAGTCCTCTTTGGCAATAGATCTTGGCTGTGGCACGGGCTGTATCGGACTTTCGATTGCAGCCGCCGTACCCACCGCCAAAGTCATCTTGGTCGATTTTTCCGCGGAAGCTTTAGAGGTGGCGAAACGAAACGCCGTTAGGCTCGGCGTCGAAGATCGCTGTGAATTCCGTCATGCCGACGCGAGTTTGGTTGACGAACGTCTTGCAGATCTTTCGGGCTTGGCCGATGTGGTAGTTGCGAATCCTCCTTACATCGATCCAGCCGATGAAAGAATAGAAAAAAACGTGAGGCAATTCGAACCGCATTCAGCACTTTTTGCCGGAACGCCTGGGCAAAAAGGTCTTGAACAAATTGAGTCGTGGTCCAAAACCGCAGTAAGTTTAACGCTGAAAACAGGTTGCGCGATTTTTGAAATAGGCGACGGGCAAGGCGCCGAGGCACTTCAGTTTTTTAAAGATGCCGGCTGGGCGGAACTAGAGCTGGTTCGCGATCATTCGGATCGCGAAAGAATGATCGTGGGGGTACATCATGGATAAAATGCGAATTGTTGGTGGTCGAGTTCTTCGCGGCACAGTGAAGACAAGTGGCGCAAAAAATAGTGCACTGAAACTTCTGTTCGCCAGTCTTTTGGCCGACGGTCGTCACACATTTCACAACGTTCCAAAATTGATGGATGTTGATTCGTCCGCGAATCTTTTGGAAAGCCTTGGTTGTAAAGTCGAGCGGCGCGATCGCACGGTCATCGTCGATGTAAAACCGCCAGAAAGTTTTGAAGCGCACTATGACCTCGTCCGGAAAATGCGAGCGAGTATTCTTTGCCTCGGCCCGTTGTTAGCGAAATACGGGCAGGCACAAGTCAGTCTTCCCGGTGGATGCGCAATCGGGACACGTCCAATAAATCTTCACCTTGATGGGATGAAGGCGATGGGGGCCGAAATCGAACTTCGGGGCGGCTACGTGCATGCTTCTGCAAAACGTCTGAAAGGCGCAAACATTCTCTTCGAATTTGCGACCGTCGGCGGTACCGAAAACATCATGATGGCCGCGACATTGGCTGACGGTGTTACGACAATTGAAAACGCCGCGAAAGAACCCGAGATTGTCGACCTCGCTAACTATCTGAAAAAGATGGGTGCGAAAATCGAAGGCGCAGGAACCAGCATCATTCGCATCGAAGGTGTCGAGAAGCTCAAACCCGCTGAACACTCCGTGATTCCAGATCGAATCGAAGCCGGCACTCTGATCATCGCAGGAGCCATCGCCGGCGGAGACGTCACGGTCAGCGACTGTGTCCCCGAACACCTTGATGCATTGTTGAATAAGCTTCGCGAAGCCGGGTACGGGATCGAAACCGCGGCGAACTCGGTGCGAATTCGGTCAACCGGGGGCGCGCGCTGTGTGGACGTTACGACGGCTCCGCATCCTGGTTTTCCTACCGATCTTCAGGCGCAATTTATGGCGCTGATGTGTGTTAGCGAAGGCGTCAGTGTTATCACCGAAACAGTTTTTGAAAATCGATTCATGCACGTAACTGAGCTTCAGCGCCTCGGCGCCGACATCACTCCGAAAAGTCGCGTCGCGGTTGTTCGTGGAAAGCCTGGCGGACTAGAAGGCGCTCCCGTGATGGCGACAGATCTTCGTGCCAGCGCAAGTCTTGTCCTCGCGGGCCTGGCTGCTCGCGGTGAGACAGTGGTTGGTCGCATTTATCACTTAGATCGCGGCTATGAAAATCTCGAACTTAAACTGGCATCGCTAGGCGCATCGATCGAACGAATCAAATCAGATGACAGAGAACCCGCCGAAGCCTAGGCAAAAAAAAACCCCAACTCCGGAGGGGCCAGAGGAGGGGTCAAGGCTGACTTCTGAGGGGAGAAGTCAGAGCCGAGACTCTCTACCGAAAAAGGAGGGGCCTCTTCGGCGGAGGATTTTGCCGCTTACGCGACAAAACGACTCGAACACAAATTTAGCGGTGGGGGTCGAAACCTAATCTACTTGCGCAGATTCTGTCGCGAAGGTCTCACCGATCGGACCCGAAGCGGCCTGCTGATCACGAGCTCTTGAAAGCCCTGAAATCAGCAGAATCGCAACGATGTACGCTGTGATCAGGAGAGGGGTTATCCAGCGACGGGTCGGACTTTGAGCAGATATCTTTGTTGCCAACATTTCAGTCATACGTCCGTAGCCAGGGTTCCCGATCACACCGTCGTCCGATTACCGGACGACCGATTCTTTATGGTTTAGCAATCATCGGGCCAATCGAGACGAATGCGATTCATGACCTCAAGAGCCGCGCGCTTTGTAAGATTCTTTGTCTGCTCAATCCTAGACGACCGTCGCGGTGCACATCTGTAATTCGTCCTCTAGAATAAACGTCTGATCAGAAAAGGTTCGGTTCCAAATGAAAACTGGAATTCGACTTTGGTACTGAATTGGAACCACGCCGAACAAGAGGATAGCGCGAACGTGACGGGCGACAAGGCTCAAAAATCAGGAACCAAAACTTGGATTGTCCGGGATCGTGACGGGAAAATTTATGGTCCCTTCAACACCGATCAAGTTCTTGTTCAAATTGATCGCGGCTATTTCATGGGCGGCGAAGACGTCGCGCTTTATCCGGGTGGCAAGTGGATTCCGATTTCGAACGCGCCGGAGTTTTACGACCGCCTGTTGGATGCGCTCTCTCAGGAATCTGCCGACAAGGCTGCCGAAAAAAATCTCGAACGGAAGAAGCCCGATCGTGCGAACCACAAGAATGTAGGCGCTCAGAACGACGATCGCTCGGGCATGGGTCAAAACCAGAACACTAACCAAAAAGGCGGCGCGACCGATGCGAAAACGGAGAAGTCTGGAGATCCCGGCAACGCACTTGCTGTCACGAGACCGGCTGCGCCGATTGAAATTCAAAACAATCTTCCCGCAATTGCAAACCGTGGAAAGCAAAATCAAGATCTTCCGGCCGTCATCGAGCTCACCGATCTAAAAAAGCTAGAAAATCTTGAAGACGAAGCGGAAGAAGAAAAGCGCTCACCGCTGCCGATTGTCTTGGTGCTTTTGGGACTGGCCGCTGCGGCAGTCGTATTTTTTCAAGAGGAAATTTTTGGTCCTGCCCAAACGACCGCAGGTCGAATTCGCTTGATCGCACCTAGAAAAAATCAAGCCGAGATGCCGATCGAGAAAATCAAAGACAAATATCGTCGCGCGATTGCTGCGTTTCAGACGGATCTTTTTAGCGGCTATCAACGGGCGCAAAGTGAGCTAGTTGAGGTCGTCGAAGGCCTGCCGAAAGATCCCGAAAAAGCTGCCGAAACAGTGGAAGTCTATTCGACTCTCTGTTTGTCCTACCGCGAACTCTGGCCCTATTCCTATCAAGATGCGCAAGACATGAGGGTTTTGCGAGAGGTTTTGCAAGACGCCAAGCGCTTGGATCCTGCTGGCCTCCACGGTGCAACTTGCGAGGCGGTTCAACTTCTCCTCGCGGGTCGATATCGCGAAGCGGATCAGCTTGCAGCAAGTCGATTAGAGGAAGAGGGGCAGGCCCCCGTGCTTTTTGAAATGCGGGCCGACGCGTATTTAAGTGTCCGCGACAATTCGAATGCCGCGATCTATTTCGAACGAGCACGGCTGCTGTGGCCGGCCTGGCAGAAAATCGCAGTTGGCGAAGCGCGCGCGCGGACAAGAGCAAAAAACTTTGGTCAGGCGATGACGCTTTACCGCGGCGTCATTCAACAGGTCCCTACTCATCCTGTGGCGAAAATCGAACTTGGGTTGATTGAGTTCAAAGAGTTCGACAAACAAGACCAAGCGATTCAGCTTCTTTCGTCGGCTCTGAATGGGGACGAAAAAATCCCGCGCACCGTCGAGTCTGCGGGTTGGTTGGGTATGGCCGAAATTGCTCTTCGACGAAATCAACGAAAGCTGGCGACCGAGCACGCGCGAAAAGCTTACGGTCTAAATACAGGAAGCATTGAAGCTCGCGATTTTTTGTCGAAGTTAGCGGGTGAAGCCGAAGTCAAGGGAACAAAAGTTGCCGCGCGAGAGCTGGTGTTCCTCGGTGATCAACATGCCAAATCCGGCGATTGTTTTCAGGCACAAGCGGAATATAAAGCGGCGTTCGATGCGGAACCAAAAAACGGCGTTGCTGCAATGAAAGCCGGAAAGTGTCTTTGGCAGTTGAACCAATCGGCAGAAGCCATCGAGTGGATGAAAAAAGCAATTTTTGCGGAGCCCAAGCTATCGGCCGCCTATGTCGAACTCGCAGACTATTTCGCTCTTCGCTATGACTATCAATCTGCGTTTAAAATTTTGCAGCGGATTCAGCAACAGCAACCCAACAACTATGAGGTTATGCGTGGGTATGCTCTAGTTGAACTTCGCCGAAACAATTTTGAAGGAGCCGTTCAATATGGCAATCGGGCACTTAAACTTTACGGCACAGATCTAGATACATTTCTGTTGATGGCCAAAGCGCATTTCGGTCTAAAGCAGTTAGCAGAGGCGCAGTCGTTCGCGCAAAAAACATTGGAAATCGATGGCGGAAACGTTGAGGCGCACAGTCTTCTAGGAAAAATCGAAGCCGGAATTCGCGGCGTCGAGCAGGGCGCAGCATATCTGACCAAGCTAATGAACCAGATTGTACTTTCGCGGGGTGCGGCTGTGCCGCCGGCCGCAATCGCTTACCGTGTGGCACTGGCAGAAATCTATATGTATGACGATAAGCTTCCCGAAGCCGAGCAAGCGGCGAGACAGGCCGTTTCATTGGACCCCAACAGCAAAGAAGCGCTCGTGACATTGGGAAGAATTCTTCAGGGCCAAGCAAAGGTCCGCGACTCATTAGAAATGTACTTGAAGGCGGCGGTTTTAGATCCCGCAGACGCAGATCCGATTTTTTATGCCGGCCATGTTTATATTGAAGTGGGAAAATTCGCCGATGCAATTGCTCAATTTCAGCGAGTACTGAAAGTGAATCCGCGGTACCCGCGGGCACATGCGTCGTTAGGCCGCGCCTACTTGAGGCAAAATCAGTTTCAAGAAGCGCTCAATGAAGCGAAAAATGAACGCGATATGAATCCCGAACTTGGCGAAGCGTACTTGCTAGCGGGTGATTCGTTTTACGGATTACGCCAGTACTCGAACTGCACAAGTGAATATCAAAAAGCGATTTCAAAAGGTGCAAAGAGTGCGAACGTTCTTGTGAAAATGGCTCGCTGCGCGCGTCTTAGCGGGTCATCAGAGTCGGCGCAGTCTTATTTGCGAGAGGCCCAGTCGCTGGAAAGTGGAAACCCTGAAGTTTACAAAGAACAAGGCGCGCTTTTCCATGGCAAGGGTCAAGCAGACGAGGCAATTGCGGCGTACGATACTTATTTGCGATTGGTGCCGAGTGCCGATGACAAAGCAGAAATTGAAGATCGAATTCGAAAAGTTCAGTCGGGTGATTTCAACGTTGAAGGACCATAAGGAGTCGAAGTATGACAGAGTTTGCGGGGAGTCTTCGCGGCATGCAGGATCGCTTTCAAACAGGCATTAAACAAACATCGTCGAGCTTCGCCCTACAGGCGCTTCGCTTGTTTTCGGGTGCGGTATTGGGATTCACTATTGGACTGGTTGTCCAAGAAGTTTTGGGGCAACCCAACGAAATAACCCTGGCCTTTGTCTTTTCGTTTCTTACGGTACTGGGGGCTTTCTGGCGAGTTTCCAGGGGCTGGGGTTTCCCGACTTTGCTCGTCTTTGACCTCATCGCGGCGCTGGTAGGACTTTTGTTGCGTCTTTATGTCATGGTCGCGCCGGGCGCCTAAAAATTAGCTACTTTCTTAGTCAAACTGGGTACCAAACTTGAGTGCCCGCTTGGATAGCCACTTTCACTTGCTTCAGTGGCAAAACCTCACTACTCTAGCGCTTCTGTTTCTGGAGAGGTGGCCGAGTGGTTTAAGGCACCGGTCTTGAAAACCGGCGAGGGAGAAATCCCTCCGTGAGTTCGAATCTCACCCTCTCCGCCATTCTGATTCAACGATATAGCGGCTTATTGCCGAGCCGACATGATTGTGGCCGCGACGTCGTTCCAGTTTGCGCGTGCTCCGAGCCGAGCTACGACGGACAAGTGTCCGAAATAAACACGCATACCAAATAGAAAAGCTGGCGGAAAAACGACTCGGCGAGCCTTTTCGTTTTGAAGAATCGTTTCCGATAGCGCCAGCATCTGCATTCGTATGACATCTTCAGAAAGCGCCTGATGGGCGGGATGTGTCCAGCTGCCTGCTCCTGCTCGGACAATCTCTTTATACTGTTCGAAGTACACGGGGTCTTGGTCACTTTCCGAAATCCGAAATGCCGAACGATAAATGTCGAAGGACTTCTGAGTGCAAGCTTGAATCAACATGTTCCAGGTGCGCTTTGCTTCAGCGTCCCACTGAATTGTCGAGCCGAAATCCAAGCAGTAAATTCCGTTATCGCTAAAAATGAAATTCCCGGGGTGAGGATCAGAATTGAAGTCGGCGTCCCGACACGAACCCACCACGAATCGCACGAGCGACTCGCCCCAGAAATCCATCTTTTTTTGGTCTCGAGAAGAAATCGCTTCTTCCAAAGACAGCCCGTCAACCTTTTCCAGGACTAGAAGTTCTTCCGAAGTGAACGCGGAATAAACTTTCGGGATGTGAATCGAAGTATCGCCGCAAAAACGTAATCTAGCGCGCTCCATCGACGCCGCCTCAAGATTAAAGTCGCACTCTGCTAACATTTGCCGTTCAAGTTCGTCCAAGAAAGGCTTGATTTGGATCGCGTGCGCGCCCCGTTTTGGAGCTAGCAAAGTGATTAAGTGCGATAGGCCACGCAACAACGTCAAATCTGAAAGAACTATTTTTTGAATCTCTGGAAGACGAACTTTTAAGACGACGTCTTCACCGGTATAAAGCTTCGCTGCATGAATCTGCGCGATGCTCCCGACGGCAATCGGCGTCGTACCAATCTCAAGAAACCATCGAGGCCAATCGTTTCCTAATCTTCGAACAAGAGTTTCTTCGATGATATTCCACGCGACTGGTTCCGCAGTCGACTGTAGGTTTCGCAGCGACGTTGAAACAACGTCGGGTAGGCCAGCGCAGAAATAGCTGGCTGTTTGCCCGACCTTCATAAGCGGACCTTTAAGTTTTGAACAGTGCAGCGTCACCTCTTTCGAGATTTCCGCGAGAGTAACGTCACTGATCGAAGCCAACGGAAGTCGGCCAATCAAAAGTCGGGACATATCGCGGGGACCAAGAATATTTGCGACGCGCCAAGAGAGCGACAAGCCTTTTTTGAAACGGCTTTTGGGCGTCGTGACCATAGCAATTCTATTATGTCCTGCCGGCAAGCCCGGTGACTTATTCCGGGGATTTTTTAGCAGATTCCAGGCATCATCGTTCTCGTTGTCGAAATCGCGAAATATCTCTCGGTACAGCTCTTCGCTGTGATTTGCTAACTTAGCCTTCCGACTTTGCCGCTGGGATCTGGCTAACACTGCAAGGGCGAGCGTTCGTTCTTCGGGGTAAACTAGTTCTTCAGCCGTCACAAGAAAATCGAGAGACGCCCGCAGATCCATCGATGACGAAGCTCGAACGATGTTGAGCAATCGTCGCCGAGTGCTGAATGGTGGTTTGAAAAGTCGCCCAAAAATCGGTTCGCTCGACAGGCTCTCCTCCCCGCGGGCCATTAAAACAAGAACAGCGATTTCGACACTCGAGATGTCGGTCGCGGTCCTGTCCCGTTTTCTAGCGGCCACTCGTGCTGCCGCAGCTAAACTGGTCGAATCTAAGAGTAGCGAATAGGCGAGGAGAGAAAGATCGTCATTCGAAGGATCGGATTCCGTCATCGAAACTTCTCTCCAGGCGGGGTATATTTCGCCAGACATAAGAAGCTTTCGCGGAACCGAGTTGCCTATGTTCGCTCCGATTCGGCCTGCGCCATCATTCGCAGGCTTGCTCTCTCCATTGGCGTCGCCTCCCAGCGAATGGCGGAGCCACGCTGCGCACAAGGTGTGACCGCGCGAAATCGAAACGGCATGTAGGGCGCCAAGGATTTCGCGTGTTCCCGAATCCTTCAAGCTCTCGGCAAGCGCTGGCGAAAATTGCTCCCAGGCTCTGATGCAAATCTGCGCGAATGTGTCGTTGACACGCTGAGTTCTGTGGATCTCTTCGATTAACAAAGTTTTTGCGACGAGAGCGCTGATGCGGTCGTCTGCGCGAGTGCGAGTGGCGGAGCTTCTAAATTCGCGATCGAGCGCGCGGCTTCGAAGTATTGAGGAGCCACGTCGGCTCTTCCGAATTCGTAAGACTTCTTGTTCGATGAAAACGTGCTCTTCCACAGTAGTCGGGAACCCTACCGCCAAAACGACGCACTGTGAAGTCTTTAACAATTCGTAATTACTTGGTTTTTACGGATACGCAAAATATTCATGCGGGCCGATTCGATATCAGAATAGGTTGGAGTTCATTAGGAGGACGGAATGATGAAAACAGCCAATGTGACCGGTCTTGCAACTGCTGCAGTCTATGTAACTGATTTAAAAGAGGCGCTACATTTCTACGAGTCCGTTTTAGGTTTCAAAAAATTTAAGGATATGGGGTCGGACGGCTGTTGGGGAAAGATCGGCGACCTCGGTCTTTATATCGGCGGCGGAGCCACGCCTGTCAAAGTCACGGTTGGCGATCAACAAGTAACGCTTGTCCTTGCCGTCGATGACATCGTGATGTTTCACAGTCAGGCGAAGAGCGAAGGTATAGCATTTGATGAAGAGTTGATGCCACTAGGCGACGACAAATCATTCTGGTTTCGGTTTAAGGATCCATCGGGAAATCTTTTAGAGGCGGCCGGAGAAATGAGGAGAAATGTCTAACTCATTTGAAAAATTCGAAGATCAGATCTGCGCACAAGAAAAAACTGTTCGCCAGGAAATGGAAAAGCTCTTTGCTCTTCACAAGAGTCGACCGCCAGCGACAGTTAAAGATTACACCTTTGCGACTGCGAAGGGCCCTGTGAAGTTGTCAGAACTTTTTGGCGAAAAAAAAGAACTCATCCTGATTCACAACATGGGCAAACAGTGCGTGTACTGTACGCTGTGGGCGGATGGATTCAATGGTTTCAGTGGGCATCTCGAGAATCGTGCGGGGTTCGTTCTGATCAACAACGACTCGGTCGAAGAACAGACTGCATTTGCAGCATCGCGCGGTTGGAAATTCAAATTGGCATCTGCGAAAGGCACGAGTTTTTCGAAAGACATGGGATTCCTCGACGACAAGGCGGGGAAGATGCCAGGAGCCTCGGTTTATACAAAAATGCCGGATGGAACTATTCAGCACCGAACTCGCGCTGGATTTGGACCAGGCGACTTGTTCAGCAGTATCTGGAGTTTGTTTGATCTTCTTCCAGCGGCTCAGCCGGGAGCTGAAGACTGGTCTCCGAAATTTTCGTACGAGCAAAAACAAGCCGAGCCCTTCCGTTTCAGTCCTAATATCGCACTGAATGTTCGCAACATCGATCAAGCGGTCTCGTTCTATCGCGATACGCTTGGGTTTACCGTGGGCACGGTGAAAGATTTCGCGGAGGGTGTCCCGATGCTAAAGGGCGGAACAACGATTTGGCTCGATGCGGTTTCGCAGGACGACGAAGCGAATGTTGGAAAGACCGCTTTTGAATTCGTCGTTGCGGACCTCGAGGCTTCGAAGAAGGTCTTGGTCGCGAAAGGTTGTAAACCTGTCATGACGACGACTGGTGCAGATCATGAAGGCGAGATGATAGTAGATCCATTTGGAATGAAGTTCCATCTCTACAAAGCAAAACCAAAATCAGAAGCGAAAGTGACAACACCAACAGAAGCGCGGGTCTAAAATGTACAAATTCACGCGATGGGTCCCGCAAGATCGAAGCGGCAAAGTTTGCTGGCTCTTGAACGAACTCGAAGTTCCATACGAAGTTAGTGACCTTCAACACAAAGTTCATCATGACGATCCCGAGTACCGCGAGCGCCATCCGCTTGGCCAAGTTCCCGCGATCGAAGAACTATCGAGCGGAAAGACAATGTTCGAGTCGGGCGCTATCTGTCTGTATCTAGCGGATCGCCATCCGGATAGAGGCTTGTTGCCGTCGGATAATAGAGCCGCGTGTTATCAGTGGATCCTCTATAACTATGCGACGCTCGAGCCGGTGTTCGAGGCGTATTGGTCGATCGACGCACGGGATCCCGAGATTGCCAGTAAGAAAGCAGAAGTCGACAAAAAGATTTTGAAGCTGTTGCTTCCAGTGGAATCGGCACTCGCGAAAACGGAGTTCATTGCTGGTGATGAATTCACTGTGGCTGATATTCCACTTGGGCAATCGTTGTTCTGGTTGCGCAATCGACCCGTGTTTGCGGATTTACCACGAACAGTAGCGTATTTCGAAAAACTGAAAGCCCGTGAGGCGGCCCAAAAAGCAGGCCTCTTCGCCGACTAGATCTGGCCTCGGCGCAGGGGCTTACGCCTTGCGCCGAAAAGCTGTCGACTCTCCTTCAAAAGAAAACTTTGTTTGATCTTGTCTCGTCTGAACTCCAAACACGCTGAAGATCAGTCGACGCGGTTGCAGTAATATTGTTGGCTCGTGGCATCGCCCGGTAGCACTGGCCGACGCCTGGCAACTTAAAGAAGGAGTGCGGAAAGAGGCGGCTTCGCTAGCTAATAGTTAGTTTGTACAGATATATCGAACACTTATTCACTCAGCTCGATCGAACAGATTTTCGAATCTCTCCCTCTCCGCCAATTTTCGAAGTGCGAAAAATCAAAATTGCTCGCGAAACTCGGTAAGTCACCGAAAACACAAATAACCTAAGCTGCTAGATTCCTTGGACCGGGTTCGAACCCGTCGGCGGCAGCATCACTCAATATCATCGATCATCACGGGACGTTGCCACACTTTTGGCGCACGACTGGCGCACAAGAATTTGGATGCTTGCGCGTCTGAAAGAAAACGCCGGTCGGGTGACCAGCGTTTTCGCGTTTCTGTTCTGTCCGGCAACTTAGTGGTTTAAATCGGCCCGATCTCCCCATGATCTATCGGCTGAAAGCTTTGAGGGTACCGGACCCGTTGCCAGTTTCGATTTCGATTTTGATGTCGAGAGTCAGCCCGACAATGCGTTTTACAGATTCAGCCATTTGGATTGAATCCTGTTCAAGCTGCAAAACGAGCGGAACTTTCTGATTAAAAAGAGTAATTCCAGAAGTGTTTGCCATGAACAAATCCAGACAATCGGCATTGATCGCTTCGCCGCCGATAAGCGCATTATTAGTTATAAGAGCAAAGGTTTTGTTAGATTCGATGTTTAAGCTGCGATAGCAAGTTTCAGATGCTTGAGCCCAGCTGGAAATGCCTACAATTGTGGTGACGATAAGGGGCTTTAAGATCTTCATCAAATCCTCCGGACTTTAAAAATTGAATATCGGATATGCCAATCGCAACGCGCGTGCCACGTCCATTGGTCGTGTTCGCGTTGTGCTGCACGGAAACCAAATGTCTGGCGCCAGCGGCCTGAATAGAACTGAGCTGACTTCTGGTCGATGGCCTCGACATGCGCGATTTTCTCCTTGTTCGCAGCACCGAACGACCCGTCACTCATCAACTCGCGCCGAGTTGAATCGGCCGGTCAGTCTAAACGCGCGTTTTGCAAGGCCCTGAGCCGCTTCAAAACGCTCGTTCCAAGTGTTTCGAACTGGCATCAGGACCCATTAGGTCTAAACTGCAGGGCGATCCTAACTTCCCCGAATCACGATGTGCAGCTCTGGTTGACGGATTAACTGTTCAATTAAATCAATGACTTACGGGATTAAAGTTCACAAAATGTCGATTTTTGGCAATTTGATTGTTAGATACCTTCGTTAATGTGAACCTAGTTGAATCAGTCACTTAGAAGAGTAAACTCGGAAAAATAGGCATTTTATGATGTCCGGCGATTTAGTTGTCAGCAAAACAAAAGTCGATCGCGCTGGCGAGATCTTAAAGGGAAATCATTCCGAAACTGAGATCACAACATCCCTCGAAACTCTCTCACAGTGGCGAGCTTATCACGCAATGCCACTCGAAAACTTCGCGAAGGTTTTAAGGGTACGGAGTCAAAAAATTTGTGCGAATTCGATTGTTGCGCAACGGCTTAAAAGGACGCCGTCAATACTATTAAAACTATCGAATCACAAAACGATGCGCCTCTCAGCCATGCAGGACATCGGGGGCCTTCGCGCAATTCTGGACTCGTCTAAAGACGTCTACGAACTATTGGAACTCTACAAGAAGTCGAAATCGAAACACTCGATGTTTTCGATGGACGACTACATCCAAAACCCGAAGAAGGATGGCTACCGAAGTATTCATCTCGTGTACAAACTTGCGAAAAACCCGAGTCTTTTTTTAGAAATTCAACTGAGATCACAACTCCAACATACTTGGGCAACTGGCGTTGAAGTGTTTGGCACATTACAAAATAGTTCATTCAAATCTGGACATGGAAGTCGACAATGGTTGAGTTTTTTTGCGCTGCTAAGTTCCGTTATTGCGTTAAAAGAGGATCAGCCTCTTCTGCAAGTGCATCGTGAAATTTCAAAAAATGAACTCGTGAAGCGGACGCAACAGGCAATTCAAGAGCTGCATGTGATCGAAAATCTCAGCGTTTATACGGCGGCTTACAAGACGATTTCAAATAAGAGTTCGAAAGGAAGAAACGGGCATTACAGCTTAATCCTTCTGAACTCAAGAGAAGATACGATTTCTCTCGACACGTATGGAGCAAATCAGTTCCAAGCAGCAGCGAAAGCCTATTTGGACTTGGAGCGAACACATTTTGAAGATGACCAAATTAACGTCGTTCTAGTTAACACGGGTGATCTTAAAAAACTCGAGTTGAGTTATCCGAATTATTTCATGGACACAAAAAATCTCGTTCAGAATCTTTCGTTAATTACTATGGGAAAGTTCTTGTGAACTCTCATCGACAACGCTTAACGCGACTTTTTCAACAGGCCCCAATCTCTGCCCGGCGCCGCAACCACGCCCCGGTGTTCGCCTACTATCGTTTACTTCGGACATTCGCAGGCGATTGCGCTTGTGTCTACCTCTGAATCAGCAGTGCTAACTGCGGTCGATATGGGCTGCGGTGCAGGTATTGAGACATCTGATTTATTGCGCCGAGGTTGGAATATGGCAGTTCATGGATGTTATTGCTCGAAAAAAGTTTGACGAAAACTCCTGGCCATCGTTCCGCCGATCCGGTCAGAAAAGATCACTTGGAGCTTGAGAAAAAAAATGGCAGGTCTGCCTGCCATCGAATTTCCGTTGTTTTGTAATTTGGAATTAGGCAGCGGCTTTGCCGCCATTGCTGTTTGCAGGCGGTCCGCCTGAACCTTGGCTACCGCCCTTTAGCAGCTTCAGATTACTTTCGTTCATCTTAAGCTCTTTTTTTTCTTTCTTCGAAAGCGCTGACTTCGGTTTCTTGTGCTCTCTCATCAGTTATTCCCCCTTTGGCGTTCAAGTTCAATTGTATCAGGACATTGGCAACTTCGGTAAAGCGGCGAGGTTCGTCTCAAAACGGAGCTGAGAATAGCTCATTTCAAACCATTGAGCGACCATAGGCGGTGTGTCGCCGATAAAATGCCAATGCTGGCGGTCGTCGGTTGCGGGATCTTTGTAGAAGAATTCGTCGGTGTTTATTGAGACCCGATGGTGGTTTTGCAAGTCTTATCGATCCGAAAATAGTTCGGAAAGTTTTCGGATCGGCCGGCGTCGGATCAACTTTCGAAGTTGTTCTCGGTAGCGCGGCCTTCAGGCAAAAGTCTTGAGATCCTGTTGCCGTCGCCTTATGTTATTTAATGAAGTACCCAACCCGGAAGTGTAGTAGTGCTTTGTTTAACTTTTACTTTTCGGCTCAATAGTTTTCCCATTGGCATTCGTACTTCCACAATCGATTTTTCCCATTGTCCATCTGTTACCTTGGATTTAAAGAAGCTCGCGGCCTCTTGACAATAGTCGGCCCCAAAGCGCATTCGTCGTACCAATTACAGGTTCAAAGGACCAAAAGCTGGTGCACGGGTAAAGTGTAGAACTTAATTCGGTTCACGTTTCGGGAAATAAGCGCGGAATGAGAATTTCGAGACTATCCACCGGAAATCGCAAAGATGCTGCGAGCTTGCTTTCGACCCTGAATCGATTTTCCGCACTCCTTTAGCTTTCTAAAGGTCGACTTTTAAAAGGGTTGATCCAGTGCCCAATATACGCCACGGAGACGTAGCTATTACATTCCTAACGCCCGCGATTGAAAGCAGCCTAGCCGAGGCCAATCTGAAGCTTAAGGAAAACATGGAACGCAGGTTGCTCGGGCTAAGCGACATGAAGCCGCAGCATATGACAAGAGTTAAAAAGTTGAAATTGGTTGCGGTCGCGATAATTGCGACCTCGCATTTAATCGCAGCGTCTGCCCTGGGGTCTCACGATAAAACTGTTGGTGTCCTGGGCGATAGCGTCGCAACGGGCGCAGTTTCTGATCACGGATTGCAGGCAAGGTTCTGGAGTATTGCGACGACGTTGATAACAAATTTTGGAACCGACTTTCCTAAGAATGCGTTTACGATGGTAACGGCCAGTGGATTCGGCGTGAAATCAGAAAACGTGATTAATGCTGCCGTCGATGGCAAACGCGTCGACGATATTGCCGGCCAGACACAGGCACTTTTAAAGAAAACAAAGGTACTCCCTGATTACGTTTTTTTAAGCTTCACGGCGAATGATGCTTGCAGCGAAGAAATCTTCGACGAATCAATTGACGCATTCCGGGCAAAGTATTCGAAGAGTCTCATCGAGGGAGCCAATGGTGTGGCAGGACTTCGCTATCTTGTGCGGCAAGCCCCCAAAGATCGCGATACATCTATTTATCTGCTCGCCAGTCTAAACTTTGCGCAGGTTTTAACGAATCCGTCGATCCTTGATCGAAAAGTTCGCCTTCATAATTCTGTAGTTCGCTGCGAACGCTTCCGCGCTGGTGAACACAAAGATGATGGTCGTATGACGTACCTCGCAGATAAGTTGAAAATGATGTGCCCTGCGATCCTTGGAACTGCACCGTTTGAGCAAGACGAGCGCTCGCGCTTTCGGCGTCAACACCTAGCAGAGATTCACCGAGCGATGCTGGACGAACAACAAAGGGCGATTGCGATCTTGAACAATGAAAATAAAAATCCTCGACTAAAGTTGAAATACATCGGGTCACCTGGGCAAATGGAATTCCAAGGTCACCACGTAGCAAATGACTGCTTCCATTTATCGCCAGAGGGTCAAGGGCTCTTGGGCATTACGATATGGCAGGAAATCTTCGACGGCTTGTAGTGTCCGAATAATTTTCGATGACGTTTGATAGTTCCGGCTAGGACCGATTAAGCTTGAGCCATGAGCAAACTAAAAAAAGCATTTCTGATACTACTTTCCCTGAATCCAGGGGTCGGGTTCGCGGCTGTCGGCGATTGGAAGCGAACGGCCTCGGCCATCGGTGTCTTTTTGTTAGCAGGTATGATTCATTCGGCCATCGCGTCGAACGGTTCGTTGTTTTTCCCGGTCGGCATCGCCGCTGTTTCTGCTGTTTGGGCGATCATCCTATGGACATCGCTCAAAGCACTTCTGCGGCCACAAGCGCAAGCCTCCATTTGGAGAGCATTGATTGCGACGATCCTCTTTATTGTCTTAGCTAAGTCAGCTCGGCAGTACGTGTTTGTCGGAGTGCCATATCGGATGCAATCGACATCGATGACTCCATTAATTGAACAAGGTGAGCACTTCTTTGTTTCGAAACTCGGGCCCGAGTACGAGAACGGCGAGAAGATTTTATTGCAAGTGAACGGGGCGCTGATCGTCGGGGTTCTATGCGCCAAAGCGGGCCAGAGAGTTGAAGTCCGAAACGGGGCGGCATTCCTTGATGGCAAAGAGTCCGATTGTTTGAAGGGCATCGTGCGAGATGTAAGCGGCGACATGTCGGCAGGCGAAATTCCCGCCGATCATATCTTTGTTCTCAATAATGGGATGCTTGATAGTTCTCGGGTAGGCCCCGTGAAGCTTGCCTCAGTTAAAGGGAGGGTCCTTTACAAGATCCGAGACGTACCTGGGGGCACAATCTTAAATGAAGTCATGGGATGGCTAGATCCGTTCTAGCATTAAACAATACTCGCCGGCTTCGGCATTTGATTGTCGGCGAGCTTCGAGAGCGAGCGCATGTAGTTTTGAAAATCTGGGTCTTCGCCTTCTAGAAGGGACTCGAGCGCTTTTCTGAAATCAGGCCGACGCAGCCAAAAATGAATGTAGTCTTGCCAGCTAGACCAATGCCGCTTTGTTCGAGCATCCATTTCCTCTTCGTAGACCAAGATAAAGGCTCGCTCAAAAAGCGAAACGAGAATATCAAAAATGATATTTTTCCGCTCCTTCTGATCGTCAGACAGGTGCTCGTCGCCAATATACTTGGTCATCAATTGCAGGTCGGAATGCTTTAAAAGCAAAATCGAGAATTCGGCGTATTCGTCTGAAAGTTTTTGATAGATTTCATCGTCTTCGTTTTCTCGTTCCTTTCGCTGATCAAGCATAAATACAGCAATGGCGAACGGGAAGCCGATCACGGTGACAATGTAGCTCGCCATTTCCCAATATTCTAGTGAGGTCAATTTGTGCTCCGCTTTGCGCGATCGATGCGCGCTGTGGCTTCGTCAATGGCAGCCGTCAATACAATGACCGCCGAACCGTGCTCGATGCCTACTGTTTTTTCGTCTGCCGAGTCCAGGCTTATTTGGATCCGACACGCTAAATTGATGATGAGGCTAATTTCCCTTGCTCTGCAACCTCTTGATTCCAAATCGAGACTGCGCGGTCCGAATCGACTGAGCTTTCTTCCTTCATGCCCAGGCATTGGCGCGATTCTTCTTTGGGTAGGTCAAAGAAACTTCTATGGGCTCTAGACTTTATTTTCTGCGCCACATCTGTCATTATTGAAAAATGCTAATCGAGCGGATCAAAAATATTTTTGTGATCGTCTTTCGTGCGAACACGCGCACCGGCACCCCTTCGGGGTATTAATCTTCTGCGCCCTAGCTGGGGCGACAAAAAAACATTTTCTGTATTTGATTTTGTAATTTTCCTCGGATCATCCGTTCTTGCCTTCGCAAGCGGTGCGTTCGTGGACAACTAATTTTGGAGTTTTTATGAACAAGCTATTGGATCATCGGCAAATTGCCGATGACATGGAGATCTATTGTCTAGATGAGAAAATTGGAGCGGGACTTCCGCTATGGCTTCCTGCGGGCGTCGCAATTCGTGATGCCTTGGAAAGCATGATGCGGCAATTGGAAGGCGACGGTGGATATCGGCGAGTCGTAAGTCCCCACATCGGCAAGCGCGAGCTTTACGAACGATCTGGGCATTTAAAGGCGTTTGCAGAAGAAATGTTTCCTCCGATCGGCTTGGGAGCGGAAGAGTATTTTCTGCGACCGATGAATTGTCCGCATCATCATGTGATTTTCGGTGCCGGCGTGAAAAGCTATCGGCAGCTACCGTATCGAATCGCTGAATTCGGGCAGGTCTATCGAAACGAAAGAAGTGGTGCGCTAAGAGGACTTAGTCGTGTGCGGGGACTTTGTCAGAACGACGCCCATATCTATGTCGCACCCGACGAATCAAAAGCGGAAATTTTATCAGTTTTACGATTGCACGAGCGCGTCTACAAGATTCTGGGCCTTCGGAGTTATCATTACCGGCTTTCAAAGTCCGACCCTGCGAAACAGGAATTATTCGAGGGACCGCCTGAGCAATGGAAAAGGGCAGAGGCGGTATTGCGAAGCGCACTCTGTGAGCTCGAGCTGCCATTCGTTGAATCGATCGGCGAAGCTGCCTTTTATGGACCAAAGATCGACGTGCAGATGCCAATCGGCATCGAGCCGAGTGTCAGAAGCGAATCGATCGCAAGTGTTCAGCTCGACTTTAATTCGGGCGAAAAGTTTGATCTGAAATACGTCGATAGAGACGGACTGAAGGCAGTCCCATGGGTTGTTCATCGTGCACCGTTGGGTAGCCACGAGCGCATGGTTTCACTTTTATTAGAACAAAGCCAAGGTCATTTCCCCGGTTGGCTTGCGCCAATTCAGATTGCGATCGTCCCCGTGGACGCTCGGCACGAAGACCATGCGCGGAAAGTACATCGGAACTTGGTCTCTGGTGGTATTCGCAGCGAAATTATTCAGCCCATCGGCAGCTTGGGTAAAAGAATGAAAATGCTGCACCGGAAGCGTCCATTTGCGAAACTCGTATTGGGGGACGAAGAGCTTTTGGCGCAGCCGAGCGAGGTTTCGTGGAGAGTCGTTCTGATGGAAGGGGCGCATGTTGTACGTCGTAACGACTTGGTTTCATTTGTTCGTTTGCTAGTGAAGCCACCTTGGGTTGATGATTAAGTCATGAGTAATTTTGAAAACAAATTAAATCAGAAAGCCGCGGAGCTCGCAGATCTTCGCGGCAAAAGCGATGAACACGTCAATGCCGTCGGGAAATATACGGTGTATTTCGTCCTCTTTTTCGGAGCGATTTTCGCAGCGTCCGTTTATGGAATTCAACATGCGAGTACTAATGCCGGGCAAGGAGTCGGGTGGTTCGCTGCGCTCTTGTCGGGAATCGCGTTGATGTCGGCTTTATGGAGCTGGTTCGGGGTTCTGTGGGAACAGTATAAGCGTCGCTGATGAATAAACTTCTCGGTAGACATCCCCGTTGGGTGTGTTTCACACGCCGGGGGCCTTTCTACTTTAATTTGGCGGGTTTTTATGTTCGATCCTTTTGGCAGCAGAGTTGCAAGTGAGTGCTAGTACGGCTGAGTGGTTGTACGGCGAGTGGCTGTAGAACTGCGGCTCTGCAAAGTTGCGGCGCACTTAGGCTTCGTAAACAAACAAAAGGATGAACGTGAAAACTGTGATGACAGCAAAATTCTTGGTACTTATGGCAATGGTCGGACTCTCTGCTTCAAACGCGAGCGCTACTCCGGGCGATGGTCTTTGCTCTGGCAAAGTAAATGGAACGAAGTACGAAATCTTGATGGCGCGAACGGCGATCGATGCTCATCCCGATGACTATGAAGAAGTCTCGATCAACGGAGTCCCGGTTGCCCGATTCCCTGAATCGGCCTTCGACTTTACGTTTAAAAATGTTGGTACCGAAGATAAACCGATGATCTTGAACTCTCGCACGGCGATTGTCGGTGACGATCGCATGGAAATTGTTTACCCAGAGCAGGATCCAGAGAGTGACACCTGGACGATCTATTTAGATCTAAAAGTTCCGTCGAAGTCGCTGGATCTTAGTGGCATTGAATTGACCTGCCAGAATTAGCGCCATTTTATGCAAAGCCCCCATTTCTGCACGTGACAGAGGATGGGGGTTTTGGCATATCTGGTTTTCGTTTTTGCCATACCGATTTTCGCGGAGAGGTGGCCGAGTGGCTGAAGGCGCACGACTCGAAATCGTGTAATGGCTAATACCCATTCGAGAGTTCGAATCTCTCCCTCTCCGCCAATTTTATTCAACGAATCGAATAAGTCGAAACGTCGCTTTTCGGCCGAGCCAATTTTCGCCCGCTTACTTTTGCCGCCTCGATTCAAAAGGCCGATTTTGTCATTTCACGGAACGCTGAGTCCGGACTGAAAACTTGATTCCAGCGGTAGTAGTTCTTGGCAAGTCGCCAGATGGGAAAACTTGTGGCGGGTGGAGACGAGACATCGAGCGCTGGCAGAACGTTAGCTTTCCTGACAAGTTCTCTAATCCCGTCATCGATATTGATCTTTGATTTCGGCTCTTTTCCTTGAGCAAGATTGGAAGCCCACGCGAGGCCTGCCGCGCTGTAGGCCAAATCGGCGCGTATAATTGTCGAAACAGGATCGAAAGCTTGATGGCGCAGGATTCTTTCAAGCCCTTTTCCATTTGCACCTTCACTTAGTTCATTCCTATGTGTTTGATAGTATTTCTGAACTGTATAAACTGCCGCTGCGGCGCCCTTTGGCGCAGAACCCGATTTAACGAGATCGTTCACAAGCGAAGCAGATAGCCAGAAATAGTATGGCTTCGAATTGTCGCACCGAACTTCGACTTCTTTGGGGAACGAATAAAGCGGCAATCCCTGTTTTTGCTTTAAAAAATCAAGGTAACCCATCGCGCCAGCGATGAGAGCTAATGCGGAACCGCGCTGAGTGTTTCTCGGTGAAAGGCGCATATGAGTGTTTGCTCCGCCGTGAGAAATGAGTCCAAGAATCATCAGCGCCGCCTCTTTTGCCTCAGCATCAGTGAAGCTATCTGATTCCTTGAAGGAGCTAACAATATCGTCGAAAACGTTATCGTCCTTTGACATATTTCCGTTCTTTACTCTGGTCAGAATTTTTGCTGCGGCCACAGCGACGCCGCGATCGAAGCGGCCGCTGGCATCAAAATGTCGCCAGTTCTGTTCGCCGATTCTAATGTCACGCTTAGTGGGCATATACGCTGACGAGATTTTCTGCAGTGACTCCTTACATTCCTTTATTTGACCGAGCGTCAATTGCGCGCAGGCCGTGTACATAACGCCATCTAGTGCCAACGGGATCCCTTTGAGCCATTGCAAAAGCGAGGGTTTAACATGAATATCGGCCTTCATATCCGTGCGCATCTTGTCCATTGAGGCAAACATTTCCTTCGTTGCTCTCAGCTCTTCTGGGGTTCGAACTTCCGGTTTGCGAAAATAGTCGATCAGTTCGTCGAAGGTTTCTTCTTTGGGGCGCCAAACAGCGTCGGTTCCCCGAATTCGATCGAACGCCGCTCGCCGCAGACGGTGAGTTGTCATGAATGACAGATCCCACGGATTCCCTGAGCTAATGCTGGCATCTGCATTCATATCAAGTTCAGCGGCTTCGTAGCCAGCATCGGACAGGTTTGTTACTCCGCGGGCTGCAAACTCCGCCTTTTTGACATTGAAGTAGCGGGCACGTCGGGCGTCTTCGCAATACTTCGCAGGATCTTGTAGCTTCGCGAGCTCAGCAGCTCGTAACAATTCTCCGGAACTGCTGGCCAAAATTGAAAGTCCCTCTAAATCATTAGATGGGCAATTGTGCTCAAATTGCGAGAATGCTAGCGGTGGGAAAATTAGAACGAACAACACGAATACAACCGTGTTCATGCGAGTACGATAACCGACAGCAAGCATTCCTCATTTTAAGATTGATCGAGTGTATCGGACAGCTCGACGCGTTCCCTTGCCCGAATCTGGACTGGACCTTTCGTTGGGTCTAACGTAACCCCTGCCTAATTCGCGTGTTGACGAAGGCGGCGGGCTAGTTCGATCGGCGTTTCGAGTTCTTCGCCGGCGGCGACTTTCTGAAGGCTTAGTAAAATAAATGAGCGCGGGTCGATGT